>CACLTL010000011.1 GCA_902609855.1 uncultured Pelagibacteraceae bacterium | reverse complement strand
GCTGGGTTAAAACCATCTAAAAACAGCGTTGAGGCATTTAAAAAATCTAATGTAATAATAGACTTTACTGTTCCTAAATGCACCTTAGAAATTCTTAGGATTGCTTCTAGATTAAAAAAAAAAGTTGTTATAGGTACAACTGGTTTCTCAAAAAAAGAGGAAAATTTAATAAAGAAATTTTCTAGAAAAATTCCAATACTTAAAGCGGGTAATATGAGTTTAGGAGTAAATTTACTAATGTATTTAACTGAAATCGCTTCAAAATCTCTTGGAAATAATTTTTTAAGCAAAGTTTATGAAGTACATCATAAACATAAAATTGATTACCCTTCTGGCACAGCTTTAATGTTAGGTAAAGGAATAGCAGATGGAAAAAATAAAAACTTCTACAATTTAATTGGTAAGAAATATTTAAATAAAAAAACATTTCCTTATGCAAAAAAAATTAATTTTAATTCTATTCGTAGAGGTGAAGTTATTGGTGAACATGAAGTAAGGTTTTCTAGTGGAAAAGAAATTGTTAAACTAAATCATGAATCTTTTGATAGAGCTTTATATTCTGAAGGTGCATTAACCGCCGCTGCCTGGCTAATGTCAAAAAAAGTAGGTCTTTATTCTATGAGAGACCTTCTTAACTTTAAGTGAATAATAAAAACAAAGCTAAAATTATTTTAAGGGTATTAAATAGAACTTATCCTAGGGTTCCCATACCTTTAAATTATAAAAATACCTTTACTCTTTTAATCTCAGTTCTTCTTTCGGCGCAATGCACTGACGTAAATGTTAACAATGTAACAAAAGATATATATCCAAAATATAATAAACCTCATCATTTTGTAAAACTCGGAAGAAAAAAAATTGAGAAGTTAATAAAAAAAATTGGTATATTTAGAATAAAAGCTAAAAGCATTTTTTACTTATCAAAAACACTAGTTGAAAAACATAAAGGCAAAGTACCTAGAACTTATGCAGAATTAGAGCAGCTACCAGGAGTAGGTCACAAAACTGCGAGTGTTGTTATGTCTCAAGGCTTTGGTTTTCCTGCTTTTCCAGTAGACACACATATTCATAGACTAGCTCAAAGATGGGGTTTAACCGATGGAAAAAGTGTGGTCCAAACAGAAGAGGATTTAAAAAAAATATTTCCTAAAAAGTACTGGAATAAACTTCATTTACAAATAATTTGGTATGGAAGAGAATATTGTAAGGCTCGCGATTGTTATGGAATTACTTGTAAAATTTGCAAAAGCTGTTATCCAAATAGAAAAAAACCTATAATAACTAAAAAAGCTTAAATGAAAATCTTAGGAATTGGCAACGCTATCGTTGATGTAATTTGTAAAGTTGAAGACGAATTCATTAATCAAAATAATTTGACAAAAAGCACAATGAAGCTTGTGGATGAAGCTGAGTTTAAGAAAATATTATCTACACTTAAAATAGAAGAAACTGTTTCTGGTGGATCAGTAGCAAACTCGATTGTAGGTCTCTCACAGCTTGGAAATAAAGTAGGCTTTATTGGAAAAGTTAGTGATGATGAATTAGGTAAAAAGTATGAAGAAGGTTTAAAAAAAGAACAAGTACAATTCTTTTACTCAAAAAAAAAAGAAACAATTCCTACTGGAACTTGTTTGATATTAATTACACCTGACTCTGAAAGAACAATGGTAACTTTTCTTGGAACTGCAGGAAAAATTAATGAAAACGATATTGATACAAACGCAGTGAAGAATAGTGAAATATTACTTCTTGAAGGATATCTTTGGGATGAAGGTGAGCCCAAAAAAGCTTTTGAAAAAGCTATAAATAATGCCAATAAAATCGCAATGTCATTGTCAGACTTATTTTGTGTAGAGAGACATAAACCTCAGTTTTTAGAATTAGTTAAAAATAAATTAGATATCACGTTCGCTAACGAACAAGAAATAATGTCGCTTATTGAGGTTAAAAAGTTTGATGAAGTAGTTAATTTTGCAAAAGAGGTAAATAAGCTAATTGTTATTACGCGTGGTGAAAAAGGTGCTGTTGCAATAAATAAAAAAGAAATCGTAGATTGCTCAGCAAAAAAG
>CACLTL010000010.1 GCA_902609855.1 uncultured Pelagibacteraceae bacterium | reverse complement strand
TTCGGTTATGCTTGCAATGAAACAGATATGTTAATGCCAGCACCAATACATTATTCACATAAAATTTTAAGATTAATGGCTGAAGACAGAAAAAGTGGAATTCTAAAAGGAATAGAGCCAGACTCAAAAAGTCAAGTTACAATGTTATATGAAAAAAACAAACCCGTTAAAGTCACCTCTGTTGTAATTTCAACTCAACATTCAAAAGAACTTAATCAAGAAAAAGTAAAAGAAGCTGTAATTCCTTACATAAAAAAAGCAATTCCTGAAAATTTTTTAACGGATCTTCCTTCAACAGAAATTTATATAAATCCTACTGGTCAATTTATTATTGGTGGACCAGACGGTGACACTGGATTGACAGGAAGGAAAATAATTGTTGATACTTATGGTGGTGCAGCTCCACATGGGGGAGGAGCTTTTTCTGGAAAAGATCCAACTAAGGTAGATAGGTCAGCAGCTTACGCATCAAGGTATCTGGCCAAAAATATAGTTGCTGCTGGTGTTTCAGATAAATGTTTAATACAACTGGCTTACGCCATTGGAGTATCGAAACCTTTATCGATCTTTATAAAATTAGGTGACAAGGATTCGGCAAAAGTTGATAAAGTAAAAAAAATAATAGACGATAATTTTAATTTATCACCTAGAGGTATAAGAGAAATGCTGAGGTTAAATAATCCAATATATGAAATTACTTCATCGTATGGTCACTTTGGTAGGAACCCTACTAATAAAGGAGAATTTACGTGGGAAAAGACGGATAAAACAGATTTATTTAAACTGTAATCTTGAAAAAACCAAAATTTTCCACTAAAAAATAACTAAATTATTGAATTTTCAAAATGGGCTTAAGCCCATTTTTTTTTAGGAGATACAAAAAATGTTAAACAGAGGTCTAGACAAATTAGAGCTATTGAGAATAGTCGAGGCTGTTGCAAACGAAAAATCTATTGATAAAGAATTAGTCATAGGGTCAATGGAAAGCGCAATACAAAAAGCAGCCCTTACTAAATTCGGAAACGATAATAATATAGAAGTTATTATCAATAGAGAGAATGGAGAAATTAAAATTCAAAAAGTTTTAGACATAGTTGAAACAGTGGAGGACTCCGCCCGAGAAATAACTTTAGAACAGGCTCAAAAAGGTAATCCTAAAAACAAAAGCCTTAAAATAGGCGATAAGATTTTTGAAGAATTACCACAAATAGATTTTGGACGTATTGCAGCTCAAAGCGCAAAACAAGTTATTAGTAGTAGAGTCAGAGAAGCAGAAAAAAATAGACAATATGAAGATTTTATAGACAAGCAAGGGGAAATACTAAGCGGTATTATTAAAAGATTAGAGTACGGTAATGTAATCGTAGACCTTGGTAAAGCTGAAGGTGTAATTAAAAAAGATGAATTAATACCAAGGGAAATTCTTAAAACTGGTGACAGGGTTAAAGCTTACTGCTATGAGGTTAGAAAAGAGTTGAAAGGTCATCAAATTTTTTTATCTAGAGCGCATCCACAATTTTTAGCAAAATTATTTTTTCTAGAAGTGCCAGAAATTTATGAAGGAACTATAGAAATTAAATCTGTAGCACGTGATCCTGGAAGTAGAGCCAAAATTTGCGTCCACTCTCAAGACTCATCTATCGACCCAGTAGGAGCTTGTGTAGGAATGAGAGGTAGTAGAGTTCAAACAATTGTAAATGAGTTATATGGTGAAAAAATTGATATTATAAAATGGACAGAAGACTTACCAACTTTGATTTCAGAGTCGCTGTCTCCTGCAGAAATACAAAAGGTTCTTATAGATCAGGAAAACAAAAGAATTGATATAATTTTAACAGAAGAAAATTTGAGCAAGGCAATTGGAAGAAGAGGACAAAATGTAAGATTAGCATCGAAGTTAACTAATTATGAAATAGACATACTTACAGACAAAGAAGATTCTGAAAGAAGGCAAGCTGAATTTAAAGAGAGAACTGAAACATTGATTAAAAATTTAGAAGTTGACGAAACGCTAGGACAGCTCTTAGTTTCAGAAGGTTTTATCACAATAGATGAAATTGCTCAATCGAACCCAGAAAGTATTTCAAAAATCGATGCTATTGATGAAGAAACCGCTAAAGAATTAATTAATAGATCAAAGGAAACTTTAATAAAAGAAAAAGAAGCTGTTGCTTTAAAGTTAAAAGAACTAGGTGTAGAAGATAGATTAATTAATTTAAAAGGAATGACGCAGGGAATGTTAGTAATATTAGGACAAAAAAATATAAAAAAACTTAACGATTTTGCTGATCTTTCCTCTGATGAATTAATCGGAGGATATGATGAAATAAAAGGAAAAAAAATTAGAATTGATGGATATCTAGAGGAGTTTTCACTATCAAGAAAAGAAGCCGACGATTTAATAATGGCAGCTAGAGAGATAGCGTACAAATAATGTTATGGATAAAAATAAAAAAAAAACACTCACAATTTCGTCAAATCTAAAAAAGAAAATTGATACATCATCCATCTCAACCTCAGGTAAAAAATCTTTTTTTGTAGAGAAAAAAAAAAATTTTAAAACAAATAAGCCATTTAATAAAACTTCTTCAGCACCTAATATTAGCTTAGATACTAAGAAAAAAAACTTTGCGCGAAAATTCATTGAA
>CACLTL010000009.1 GCA_902609855.1 uncultured Pelagibacteraceae bacterium | reverse complement strand
CAAATGGAAAAAAGAGTTTTTTTTAAAGGCTGGTGGCTACCAGCACTGCTAGTTGCACCTCAGCTACTGATTTCTTTTGTCTTCTTTTTTTACCCATCAGGACAAGCCATTTGGAATTCTTTATTTTTACCAGATCCTTTTGGATTAAAGACAGAATTTGTAGGTTTAGATAATTTTAGATTTTTATTATCCGATCCTTACTATCTAGCAAGTTTTAAAACGACAATTATTTTTTCAACGGCAGTATCCGTTTCGTCAATGGCTTTAGGTTTATACTTAGCCGCATTAGCAGATCGATTAATTAAAGGTGCTGGGGTTTATCAAACATTATTAATTTGGCCTTACGCGATAGCACCCGCTATTGCAGGAGTGTTATGGTTATTTATGTTTAATGGAAACATTGGTTTAGCTTCTTATTATCTTAAAGCTTTAGGTTACGAATGGAATCATACTTTAAAAGGTGATCAAGCAATGTTTTTAGTTATTTTAGCCTCATCATGGGGAAGAATAAGTTACAACTTCTTGTTTTTTTTAGCAGGACTACAAGCCATTCCAAAATCAATTATAGAAGCGGCTGCCATAGATGGAGCTAGTTTTTGGAAAAGGTTTGGATCGATTGTGATACCTCTACTTTCACCGATTACATTCTTTTTATTAGTAGTAAATATTGTTTATGCTTTCTTTGATACTTTTGGAGTAATTCACACCATTACTTCTGGAGGACCTGAACAGTCGACCACCATTCTTGTATATAAAGTATTTTCTGATGGTTTCGTAAGCCAAGACCTTGGATCAAGTGCAGCTCAATCTGTAATTCTTTTAGTGCTTGTTGGAATTTTAACCGTAATTCAATTTAAATATATAGAGAGAAAGGTTCATTACTAATGGTTGAGAAAAAGAGATCAGGATATTGGTTAACTCACCTTGGTTTAATTCTTGGGGTATTATTTATATTCTTTCCAGTTTGGTTAACCTTTGTTGCATCCACTGTAACACAAGATGCAATTATTTATCCTCCATTACCAATGTTGCCAGGCACAGAGTTCTTTGAAAATTATGCAAACGCTTTATTTAGAGGTTCACCAGAAGGATACGGAGCCAAAGTTCCTGTGATAAAAATGATGATGAACTCTGCAATCATGGCTATTGGAATTACTGTTGGAAAAATTATTATCTCATTATTGTCAGCTTTTGCATTTGTTTATTTTAGATTTCCTTTTAGAAATTTATGTTTTTGGTTAATCTTTATTACTCTAATGCTGCCAGTTGAAGTAAGAATAGTTCCAACTTATGAGGTGGTTGCGAATTTGAATTTATTAAATTCTTACACAGGTTTAATCTTTCCATTAATTGCATCAGCGACAGCAACTTTTTTATTTAGACAATTTTTTATGACTATACCTGATGAAATGGTTGAAGCAGCTAGAATGGACGGATGTAGTCCGATGCGTTTCTTTTTTGATATATTAGTTCCAATTAGTAAAACTAATATTGCGGCTTTATTTGTAATTTTATTTATTTTTGGTTGGAACCAATATTTATGGCCACTATTAATGACAACCGATCCTGATATGAGAACCATTGTAATGGCGATAGACTCAATGATACCAACAGGCGATGATTATGCACACTGGCCAACGGTTATGGCAACAGCAATGTTAGCTATGATTCCACCAGTCATAGTAGTAATCAGTATGCAAAAGTTTTTTGTTAAAGGGTTATTGGAAAGCGATAAATAATGTCTCAAATTAGTTTACAAAATTTAAAAAAATCTTTTGGAAAAACTCAGGTTATTCATGATCTAAGTATTGATGTAAAAGATGGTGAACTGATTGTAATAGTTGGACCATCAGGTTGCGGAAAATCAACATTATTGAGAATGGTTGCGGGGTTAGAGGATGCTAATGAAGGAAATATTTTAATTGATAATAAAAAAGTAAATGAGCTTGAACCTATGGAGCGAAATATTGCAATGGTATTCCAAAATTACGCTCTTTATCCTCACATGACAGTATTTGGTAACATGGCTTATGGTTTAAAAATTGCAAAAGTGCCGAAAGAAGAAATTGAATCAAGAGTTCAAAAAGCAGCTGAAATTTTAGAGCTTGGAGAATTATTAGAGCGGAAACCTAATCAATTATCTGGGGGACAAAGACAAAGAGTTGCTATGGGAAGAGCCATTGTTAGAAACCCTGTGGCTTTTTTATTTGATGAGCCTTTATCAAATCTAGATGCCAAATTAAGAGTTCAAATGAGATTAGAGATTAAAAAACTTCAAACTCAATTAAAAACTACTTCTCTCTATGTAACGCACGATCAAGTTGAAGCTATGACTTTAGCTGATCGAATGATTGTAATGAACGAAGGAAATGTTGAACATATTGGAACACCTTTAGAAGTTTATACAAAGCCCAAAACTTTATTCACGGCTCAATTTATTGGAAGCCCAGCAATGAATATTTTAAAAGGGAACTGCGAAAACAATAAAGTGAGTTTCGCAAACAAAGCTTCACTTTCAGTTAATTCAAAATTTAATGGACCTGTTAATGTAGGTATGCGACCTGAAGATTTTGAACTAGATCAAAATGGTCCAATAAAGTTAAAAGTTGAACTTGTAGAGTTGATTGGAGCGAATACACTTATTCATGGTAAACTTGAAAATAGTAATGAAATTTTAGTTGCAAGTATCTCAGGTGTTGTTAAAGAAGATACCATTGGAAAAAATATTAATCTTTCCATTCAAAATGACAAACTACACCTGTTTGATACTAATACTGATTTGAGGATTAATTGATCAATCCATTTTTAACGAAACCTAACTACATAAGAATATACGGCCACAGGGGAGCAAGAGGTGATATTGTTGAAAACTCAATCTCTGGTTTTAAATATACTTTTGATCTTGGTATTAAAGCTGTTGAGTTCGATGTTGTAATTTCAAAAGATAATATTCCAACGATATTTCATGACTACAGATTAAATCCTGATTTAGTTAAAGATGCCTCAGGGAACTGGATCACAGATAAAAGCATGAAATTAGTGGAACTGACTTATGATGAAATAAGTAAGTATAGTATTGGAAGTATAAAGCCTGAAACAAAGTATGCAAAAAGATTTAAAAATCAAAAACCTATTACAGGAGAAAAAATACCAAAATTAACTGATTTCTTTAAATTAGTTACGGAAGATAAATATAAAGATGTATT
>CACLTL010000008.1 GCA_902609855.1 uncultured Pelagibacteraceae bacterium | reverse complement strand
AGTTTGAATCTTTTGTTGAGCTTCTTTAACTAAAGTTTGGGATGATTTAATACTCATAGATGAAAGTAATAAACTAATATATATATTTTACTATAATGAAAAATATAAAGAACTCACAAAAACCTAGTTTTTTTAAAAAAATATTCATAAAATTATCTAGAAAATTAGGCTATGAAATAATTGATCAGAATAATTTTGAAATCGTTACATCTAATAAAAAGATCAATGATAACTTAAGTTTATTGGGACATAAATCTATAAACCTGCCTTTAGGGGAAATAAAGATCACTCGAAAAGTAAAAGCTTTAGATATAATTATTAGAACATGTACTAGTGTAGATATGTTAACTCAAAATAAATCAAGACTATTCGAAAAAGAGAAGATTGAATATACTATTAGAACCATTAATTCATTATTAAATTCAGCAAATGATCCTGAATTACAAAACTGTAAAATAAATTTTAAAGTGATTGACCATGAATCAACTGATAAATTTAATAAAAAATACTCTCTTATTAAATTAGATGTATCAAAATTTTTAGATAAAATAGAAAAAATAAATGAGAGAAATGAAAAAGTATCTAATAATCAAATTTCTAACATGGCTAATATACATCAGTCACTTATAAAAGCTAAAGAATGTGAAGACTTAATTTATTTTGTTGAAGATGATTATCTACATAAAAGAGATTCTATTAAAGAAATGATTTTTACTTACGAACGCATTTCTTCGCAGTTAAATAACGAATTAATTTTATGTCCAGCTGACTATCCTTATTTGTATGCTAAATCTGAATTGACACAAAATTTTTTAGGTCAAAAATATCATTGGAGAAAAGTTAATGAAACATTGTGTACTTTTTTAACAAGTAAAAAAATTATAGAAAAATATTGGGAAAAATATGTAAGCATGTGTCAAAAAGAACATGCTCCTTTTGAAAAACCAATGCATGAGATTTACGAAAAAGAACTATGCATTTCTCCTATTCCATCACTTGCAGTTCATTTTACTAATGTAAACTCTATATTTGGATTATCTCCCAATGTTGATTGGGAAAAAATTTGGAAGGAAAACAAATTTTAATAAAGGCCTGATTTCTCAGGCCTTTAAATAAGTGCTATTTAATCTCTTATTGAGTAAGCTGATACACCTACTTCAGCTTTATCTGTTCCTAATTTTTCAGCTGCTTTACTTATTCTTAATCCAATCGTTGATTTAAGCGCTGTAAATGTTGCCCAGGATAAAACAAAGCTAAAGATACATACTGAGGCAGTTCCAATAAATTGAGTTCCAAAAGATGTTTCTGGGTTAGTTAATGGAACTACTAATGTTCCAAAAATTCCTGCGAACATGTGCACTGGAATTGCTCCAACCACATCATCTAATCCGTAGCTCTCTAACATTTTTGTACCAAAATACATAATTATTGCTCCGATAGATCCAATAAACATAGCCGTAATTGGACCAGGCGTTAAAGGTTCTGCTGTAATAGCTACTAGTCCAGCCAGTGCACCGTTAAGCATCATCACGATATCAGTTTTTCCTCCGATCAATCGTGTAATAGCTGCTCCAGTAAATGTTCCTGCTGCGCCAGCTAAATGAGTATTAACAGCAATTTTTGAAATTGCATTTACATCATCAAAAGTTCCCATAGCTAGTTGACTGAATCCATTAAATCCAAACCAACCAAACCATAGTAAAAAAGTTCCTAAAGTTACTAAAGGAATACTTGAAGCAGCAAAAGGTTGCATAGATTTCTTTTCACCTTTTCTGCCAAATCTTCCTTCTCTAGCACCCAATACGATTACTCCTGCTAGTGCTGCTGCACCGCCACATCCATGAACAAGAGTTGAACCGGCAAAATCTGAAAAGCCGTCACTAGCTAACCAGCCGCCTCCCCATTGCCAGCCCATAGAAATTGGATAGATAATTCCTGCCATCACAGCTGCAAAAATAAAGAATGGCCATATCTTAATCCTTTCTGCTACTGCTCCAGATACTATAGAGGCTGTTGCGCACACAAACATCGTTTGAAAGAACCAGTCTGAATATCCCGAGTAGCCTGTTTCAGCATCAGATGAGTCTGTCCAAATGGTAAATGAGCCTACGTAACCGCCTTCAGGCACTCCGTAAGCTAAGTTATAGCCTACTAAAAAGAATACGAGTGAACATATAGCGAATTTACCTATATTTTTCGCGGCAATTGTCGATACACTCTTTGTAGTCACTAAACCGCTTTCAAGCATACAAAAACCTGCAGCCATGAAAGCAACTAGTACTCCGCCTATATAAAATCCTAACGAGTTAAAAATATATTGTCCTTCTTGAGACATTGTAGTTTCTGCAAAGCTTTGAGAACTGATCATTAAAGCAGAAATACAACCTAATAAAATGAAAGTTAATTTTTTCATGTTTCCCCCTTTTTTTTGAAAACTTGATATCAAATTTTAGAGTTTTAAAGCATGAATTTAATGCATACGAGACTTGTAAAATAAATAAGGCCTGAACGGGGGAACCGAAACAGGCCTTATAATTTTTCCCAACTAACGAGGGAGGGAATTTTATTTAGTCTCTTATACCGTAAGCTATTACACCAACTTCTGCTTTGTCGGTTCCTAGTCTTTCAGCTTCTTTGCTTATTCTTAATCCAACTGTATTTTTAATAATTTGGAAAACAATAAACGAGACTATGAATACGAATACCACAACTGAGATAGTACCTAGGAATTGTGCTCCAAAAGTAACATCTCCATTTGTTAATGGCACTGCTAATGTACCCCATACTCCAGCTACTAAGTGTGCTGGTATGGCACCTACTACGTCGTCAATTTTCATTTTGAACAATAGTTTTGTTGAGAAGTACATTAATACTCCAGCTATTGCTCCAATAAAGATTGCAGCTAACGGACTCGGTGTTAATGGCTCTGCTGTAATACCTACTAATCCAGCTATCGCACCGTTTAGCATCATAACTACGTCAGTTTTTCCACCAATCACTCTCGATACAGTTGCAGCAGCTAATACACCACCACCTGCAGCTAAGTTCGTATTGATATAAATTGTTGCTACTGAAGACACGTCTTCAAGTGTTCCAGCGGCTAATTGCGATCCACCATTAAAACCGAACCAACCTAACCAAAGTATAAATACTCCTAAGGTTGCTAATGGAATAGATGATGCCGCAAAAGGCGCCATAGGCTTAGCTTCTCCTCTACTTGAGAATCTGCCTGATCTAGCACCAAGAACAATGGCACCGGCTAAAGCAGCAGCTCCTCCGGCAGCATGTACTAATGTAGAACCAGCAAAATCAGAGAATCCAGCAACAGATAACCATCCGCCGCCCCACTGCCAACCCATTGAAATTGGATAGATAATTCCAGTTAAAATTGCGGCAAATAAGAAAAATGGCCAGATCTTAATTCTCTCAGCTAACGTACCAGATACGATTGACATTGTAGTAGCACAGAACACCATTTGGAAAAACCAGTCAGATCCATCTGAATAGCCTGTCTCAAGTTTTGATGCATCACTCCACGGTGTGAACGTACCGATATATCCACCTTCTGGAATACCGTAAGCTAAATTATAACCAACCAGCCAGAACATTACTCCAGCGATTGAATAAAGACCTATATTTTTTGCACAGATTGCTGATACAGACTTTGATGTTACTAAACCTGACTCTAACATTGCAAAACCCGCGGCCATCCACATGACCAAGAAACCTGACATCAAAAATAATATAGTATTGAATATGTATTGTACTTCTGCAGACACTGTGGTCTCGGCATAACCTAAACCAGCAAAACCAAAGTAAATGGCCGTACCCGCTAAAAAGTAACCAATGTATTTTTTCATAAGTTCTCCCTTGTTGGAGGCCTTATAAAATTTATAAGTCTAAATTAGTATTGATATGTCTTAATTTGAGCTATGCAGTTTTTGCAAGTAGTTAGCCCCTATTTGAGATTATCAAATAAGGGCTAAATAAACGTTTATCGATTAAACATTTCTTTCAAGCTTTTAGCAGGTAAAAACTTTACTTTCTGTGATGCAGCGATTTGAATTGACTCACCTGTTCTAGGATTTCTTCCTACTCTAGCTTTTCTCTTTGCTACTTTATAAGTACCAAAACCAGCTATCTTCACAGTATCGTCGTTTTTCAATGCATCTAAAATAATTGTCGTAATTGAGTCAAAAGTTCTTTCAGCATCAGCTTTACTCTGACCCAAAGTTGACGATATTTTCGCTACTAGTTGTTTTTTATTCATTTTATGCCCCTTTATTGGTTAATTTCTAATCTGCAGAAAAACCCAATAAAATCAATGTTTTTTTGGTGTTTCACGTAAATGTTAACACAATATATTGTGCCTTAAAAAGTGTTGATTTTATTGACTTTTTTAGCTTAAAAAAGTGGCTTAAAACAAGCCTAAATCTTTAAGGTCATTAAATGTTGTGAAAAACATCAAAGAAAGTAGCAAAAATAACCCGATTCGAAAAAAACCCTCTTGAGTTTTTTGAGTTAAAGGACGGCCTAGAATCTTCTCAAAGGCGTAAAACATTAAATGCCCACCATCTAACATCGGAATTGGTAAAAGATTTATAAATCCTAAACTTATAGAAATATAAGCCATAATACTAAGGAAAGCGACAATTCCAAACTTAGCAACCTGACCAGTGATTTTAGCAATTTTAATTGGGCCTCCTAATTGAGAGGTGTCCCCTGTACCTTTAAACATGGAAATTACGAATTCCCATGATGCTTCAATAACAAACCAAGTTTCTTTAACAGCATAATATAATGCTGTTGCAGGGCCTAATCTCTGTCTATTTATTTCTTCATTCAAAGGTGCAACTTTAATTCCAATAATCTTCTTGTTAATTTGATTTCCTAATGAATCTTTTCCTTCAATAAATTTTGGCTTAACTTTTAAAGTTATTTCATTACCTTTTCTCAAAACCTGTATATCAATAGTTTCTGAAGATGAAGCATTTATGAAAGTTGAAACCTCCATAATACTTTTTACTTCTCTTTCGTTTATCGATTGGATTACATCACCTGGTTTAATACCCGCAACATAAGCTGGGCTTTCAGGCTGAACCTCTTGGATTTGAGCTGGAGTAAAATCTTTACCTGCAAACATGTAAATAAATGCAAAAATCACTATAGCTAGTAAAAAATTGGCAAAAGGTCCTGCTGCAACAATTAAAGATCTTTGATAGAGAGGTTTCACTACAAATAGTTTTTTTCTATCTTCCTCATTATATTCCTTTAAAAGTTCTTCTTGCTCCGCTTGGCTAAAAACGTTTCTATCACCAAAAAATTTAACATATCCTCCTAAGGGAATTGCACAAAATTTCCATCTGGTACCTGATTTATCATTAAAACCAAATATTTCTTTACCAAAACCGATGGAAAAATCAGTAACTCCAACACCATATTTTTTTGCAAA
>CACLTL010000007.1 GCA_902609855.1 uncultured Pelagibacteraceae bacterium | reverse complement strand
ATTATGATCAAATTCTATTATCTTTATTTCTTTTACACTTTTTAATATATTTTTTGATTTGATTAATCCGGAATGTGATTTGTTTATTAGATCTACTTGACTAGGATCACCATTAACTACTAATTTAGAATTTTCACCTATTCTTGTTAAAAACATTTTAATTTGTGTTTCTGTGGCATTTTGAGCTTCATCTAAAATTGCAAAACAATTTTTAAGAGTTCTTCCTCTCATAAATGCTAATGGTGCAATTTCAATTTCACCTGACTCAATTTTTTTATCTATTTTATCTGCACCAAACAATTCGTATAAAGCGTCATATAAAGGTCTTAAATATGGATCGACTTTTTCTTTCATGTCGCCTGGTAAAAAGCCTAATTTTTCGCCAGCTTCAACAGCAGGTCTAGATAAAATTACTCTATCTATTTTTTTTTCCATTAATAAAGTTACTCCTACAGAAACTGCCAAAAAGCTTTTACCAGTTCCTGCGGGTCCTAAAGACATCACAATATTGTTTTCTTTAAGTGCTTTTATGTACTCAGATTGTTTTTCTGATCTTGCTATTACAGATTTTTTTGGAGTCTTAATAAGCTGCTTAAATGTCTCAACATTGGATTCTTCAATTTCTAAATTTTTTTTCACAGATAAAATTATATCCTCTTTTTCAATAATTTTGGTTAAATTATATTTATTTATTAAAAATTTTATTGCTTCGCAAAATGTTGATAATTTTTCTTTTTTACCTTTGCATGTAATCGAGTTTCCCCTGAAATAAACGTCAGTCATGGTTATTTTTGAAAGATGTTTTAAATTTTGATCAAATTGACCAACTATAGACATCAAAATTTCATTATCATTTATCGAAATATTAACAGTTTCTTGATCTATTTTTTTGATATGGACTTGTTGTTCTAGTTTACTAATTTCAGACATTTATTTAAGCAGCATAATTACTCTGATTCAAATTTGAGTCAATCTCTCCGAACAAAGTGTTGTGATTTCCTTTTAAAATTCTAACTTTTTTTATTTCTCCAACCAAATTTCTATTACTTTCAACAATTACAGAGTTTGAGTATTCGTCTCTGCCGAAGTATCTATTTTCGTTATTAACCTTGTTTTCAAATAAAACACTTGAAATTTTATTAATTAAGGTTTCTCTATATTCAATTTTAATTTTTTCTGCAAGATTTTGAAAATGTATCAATCTACTTTTTGCCTCTTCTTGATTTACTTTTTTTAAGTCAAAAGCAGGTGTACCAGGTCTTGCGCTGAACAAGAATGAATATGAGTTTATAAATCTTACTTCTTTCATAAGTTTTTCGGTTTCAGAGAAATCACTTTGAGTTTCGCCAGGATAACCAATTATAAAATCACTCGAAAAATTTATTTTTGAATTTAGTAATTTAATTTTTTTAACTATTTGCAAGTATTCTTCGATTGTATGCTTTCTATTCATCGCTTTTAAGATTCTATTAGAACCACTCTGTACTGGAAGATGAATTAGAGGCATTAACTTTTTGCAATTTTTGTGAACCTCTATTAAATCATCTGTAAAATCTTTTGGGTGAGATGTGGTATACCTTATTCTTCTTAAGTTTTCTATTTTAGAAATTTCTAAAATTAAATCTGATAATCTACTTTTTTTATAATTGTAAGCGTTTACATTTTGACCAAGAAGATTAATTTCTTTTGCACCGTTATTAACTAATTGCTTTGCTTCCAAAATTAACTCATCTATGGATCTAGAGTATTCAGCGCCTCTTGTATATGGAACAACACAAAATTTGCAAAATTTATTGCAACCTTCTTGTATCGTTAAAAATGAGGAAACTTTATTACAGGAGTTTTTTACTAAATTTAAGCTATCAAATTTTTCTATTACTTCAAATTCAGTAAAATTTATTGGATTAGATTTTTTCTCCAGCTTAAGAATCGTTTCGTTTATTTGATGATACGATTGAGGACCAATCACTGCATCAATATATTTTTCTTTTTTTAGCAAAATTTCTCCTTCAGCCTGAGCAACACAACCTGCAACTAAAACTATTGGTTTTAACTTATTTTTAAATTTTTTTTTCAATCTCCCAACCTCATGATAAACCTTGTCTGTTGCTTTTTCCCTTATATGACAAGTGTTAAGAATGTAACAATTAGCTTTATCTATATTTTTTGTTTCAGAATAATTTATTTTTTTTGTCAAATCCAGAATACGATTACTATCGTACTCATTCATTTGACATCCTAATGTTTTGATAAAAATTTTTTTTGACAATTTATTTTTTTATTTTTGTGCCATAAAGTTCTAGTTTATGATCAACAAGTTTATAGCCTAATTTTTTTGCGACTTCGACTTGAAGTTTTTCAATTTCTTCATCTACAAATTCTATTATTTCTCCACTATTGATATCAATTAAATGATCATGATGTTCTTCAGGAGATTGCTCGTACCTCGCTTTTCCTCCTTTAAAATCATGTTTCTCTAGTATCCCTGACTCTTCAAACAGTTTTACTGTTCTATAAACTGTGGCAATACTAATTTTCTTATCAACTAGTGACACTCTTTTGTGAAGTTCATCCACATCAGGGTGGTCCTTAGAGCCATAAACTTCTTTTGACTCTGACAAAACTTTAGCAATAACTTTTCTTTGTTCTGTTAATCTTACACCTTTTTTTTGGCATTTTTCTTCAATTATGTTCATTTAAATTAATTTAACTTATATATATTGGTTTAATCAATTTATTTTGTATCACTCCTTTTGCTATTAAAAGTTCAATATTTATAAGGTCAAATTGCCTTAAGTCTGAATTTTTAAAGGAGTACAAATTGATATTTTTAGAGATTTTCATTCCTTTTGCTACTGATAAAGATGTTCTTATTGATGAAAAGCTTCCAGGTCCACAATTGACGATTATAGAAAATTTATTGTTTAAATTTACTTTGTATTTTTTTATTAGATTTAATATGCTTGTTACTAATTGATCATTTTTAATTGATTTTTGACCACACTCATGAATATAAAAATTATTATCAATGCGTAAACCAACTTTGTCATCTTTTCCTATGCAATTTAGAATCAGAAAATCTTTAATCATTTTCTTATTTATAACTATTTTGACTTTTCAAAGCCATCTATATTCAAACGATGCTATTAAAAATATTGAAGATTATGGAGTAATATCGTTAATGTATCATAGGTTTGAGGAAAATAAATATCCATCTACGAATATAAGGATGAATGATTTTTTACAACATATAAAGATTATTGAAGATAACAATATGATTTTTATTAATCCGAAAAATTTTGAAGAAGAATTAAAAAATAACAAAAATCAAAGAAAAATACTTTTAACAATAGACGATGGTTTTTCCTCTTTTTATAACAATGCTTGGCCAATCTTAAAAAATAAAAAAATACCGTTCATTTTATTTGTCAGCACTCGAGAAGTCGGAGCTCATGGGTATATGACATGGGATCAAATCAGAGAAATAAGCAAGGAAAATTTTGTTGAAATCGGTAATCACAGTCATACACATGAATACTTGGTAGATGAAAAAATTGAAATAATTAGAAGTGATATCGAGAAATCTAAATCTATTTTTAAAAAAGAACTTGGAAAAAATTCTGATTTTTTTTCTTACCCTTTTGGTGAATATAGTATTGAATTTAAAGATTTAGTTAGATCATTAAATTTTAAGTATGCGTTTGGACAACATTCAGGTGTAATGGATGAAACTAAAGATTTATTTGAATTACCAAGGTATCCAATAAATGAAAAATATGGTGAAATTAAAAGATTTAATTCCTTAACTGAAACCTTGCCTTTTAAATATAAAAATATTTCACCAGAAGAAAAATACCTGCTTCAAGATAATAACCCTCCGAAAGTAAAAATAGAGTTTTTTGAGGGTATTAAAAATTTGAAATCGCTAAATTGCTACTCGAATGAAGGGAATAAGTGGAGACAGTCAAAAATCAATTTTTCAAGCACAAACACTTTAAATATAATCATAAGTGAAAAATTTGTAGGTGAGAGAGGAAGAATTAATTGCTCTTTACGAGACCCTAGCGGATTTTGGCGATGGTTAGGTATACAATTTGTAGTAAGTGAAAAATAATCTAAGAGCTAAGCTGGATTTTCTTTACTGAATTAATCAAACTTACAGGCTCAAAATCTGTTAATCTATTTTGTTTTATAATTTGATTTAAAATTTTAGTATATTCAGTGCCTGTTTGTGCATAATTATTTAATGTTTCTGTTAGTTCTAGACCAGAAATTTTTTTGTTTTTTTCTCTTAGCTTTAATCTCTTTTCTCTAAATTTCGAATAACTTTTGTGAGTGTTGAGGTTATTTTTATAAGCTTTCACTGAAGCCCTTAAAATCGGAAATTTTAAAATTTTGTGATTTTTGTTGCTTTCTCTGTCTAACGGGGCAATGCCTTGGCCACTCCAAGTCCATTGACCAAAAATAGCATTTCCCTCTAGAGCAAATCTTGAAGTACCCCACCCACTTTCTTTTGCTGCCTGAGCTAAAGCTATAGATGTCGGTATGATATCCATACGAACTAGTAACTCTTTAAGGTTTCCTTTTTTAACTTTGTATTCTAAAAGTTTTTGCCTAATCCATTGTTTTTCGGAGTCAGTAGTAAATTTTTTGCCAGATAATGTTTCCAACTTTTTTCTATCATCTAGTATTCTCTCATTTTCTGCTACCACTAAAGGTAAGACTATTTTAATAAAAGTTTCTTTCTTTAATTGTGTGCTTTGCAACGCATCTAAATCTCGTGGAAATTGGGTAAAATAAATTGGTTTCACCAATTTTTTTGATCTAACTTGACCTAAATCATATTCAACATCTTTAAAAAGATTTAAAACGGTTTCAGTTTTTAAATTTAGGTTAGGTAAGATGACTTCATCAACACTTCTTCTCTTTACCTCTAATTTTGGCTCGATATCTTTTTTAACTTTTGGTTTTTTTACTTCTTTATTAACTTCTGGTTTTTTTACTTCTTTATTAACTTCTGGTTTTTTTACTTCTTTTTTAACTTTTGGTTTTTTTACTTCTTCCTTAGTTTCAATTTTGACTATTTTGTCATCAGTAAAATAGTTTATACCGCTAAATGTTAAAGTTGTAATTATTGCTATGGAAGCAATAACAATTATTATTTTTTTTGCCTTTTTTGGTTCTATTTGTTGATTGTAAATTCCATGAAATAAATCAGTAAATAAGTCACCAAAAAATTCATAAATAACTTTACCTAGTTTTGGAATAATGTTCAAAAAATTTAAACCTATTAGACCTAGTTGGTTCCAAATATCTTTGAATGTTCTAGTTATTCTTCTATTTGTATCATGTTTAAAGTTTTCAGCTTTTCTTATTAGTTTGTTCTTATCTTTTACTCTATTGTCTTTAAAATCTATAAAACCAGATTTTAATTTAGAAGCTGGCTTAATAAAATTATCTCTTAAAAAATTAGATTTAAAATCTTTTGGAATTATAATTTTGTTTTTTTTTAGTATTAGCTCAAGTTGACCAGTTGTAAGATTCTTGCGACTTTTTTCATAATCTTTAATTTCTTTAACATCATAGATATATGCTAGTTCTATTAATTTATCTCTGTAACTTAATTTTTTTTTCACTTTTCAGCCTCTACTGAGTTAACTTCTTTTATGTAATGTTTTAAAAGATTTTGAACACCTTGTTTTAAAGTCATCAAGGAGCTAGGGCAACCCGAACAGCTTCCCTGTAATTGAACTTTTACAACACCGTTTTCAAAAGATAAAAATTTTATATCTCCACCATCTCTTGCCACAGCTGGCCTGATTTTGGTATCTAAAACTTCAATAATTTTATCAACAGTTTCGTCGCTTTTACTGATATTTTTAGGCGATTTTTCTTTTTTGTTTAATATGGGTTCTTTATTTTTTGCAAAGTAATCATTGAGATGAGAAATAATCATTGGTTTTAAAACATCCCATGAAACTTCTTTTGTTTTTTTTACTGATAAAAATTTTTCTGATAGTAAAATTAATTCCACACCTTTGAAATTTAATAACTCCTTTATAAAGATATTAGCAACTTCATTCTTTTGGCCTTTTTGAAACTCTTCTGTACCAGATGCAGAAATTATATTTTCTGAAATGAATTTAAGAGAGTCAGGGTTTGGTGTAACTTCAATCTGTATCATAAAGATTTTATATTATATCAAGCCAACTTTTTCACGTATATTCTTAAGGTTTTCCTCAGCAATTATATTGGCTTTTTCTGTGCCTTTTTTTAAAATATTTTTTATATGTGACTTATCTTTAAGTAATTTCTGAATTTCTTTTCCTACTGGTGTTATTTCATTGATAATAACTTCAGCTAATTTTTTCTTTAAATATGAGTACTCTTTACCTGCCATTTCTGAAATACTTTTATCTAAACTACTTTTCGTCAATTCAGAGTAAATATTTAAAAGGTTTAAAGCTTCCGGTTTGTTTTCAAGCAACTTTATTTCTTCAGGTATTGACTCAGAGTCAGACTTTGCTTTTTTTATTTTTTTGTTAATTTCATCGGCAGTATCTTTTAAATTTATTCTTGAGTAATCAGACTCCTCTGATTTACTCATTTTACTAGTTCCATCTCTCAAACTCATAACTCTAGAAATATTTTTAGGTATTAATGGTTCTGGTAAAGGGAAGAAATCTTTGCAATTATAATCGTTATTAAATTTCTGAGCTATATCACGAGATAATTCTAAATGTTGTTTTTGATCTGCCCCTACTGGAACATGGGTAGCTTTGTAAAGCAAAATGTCTGCAGCCATAAGATTGGGATAAATGTAAAGTCCAACACTTGCTTTTTCTTTATCTGATCCGGCTTTGTCTTTAAATTGTGTCATTCTATTTAACCAACCAACTCTTGAAACGCAATTTAATATCCAAGCAAGCTCTGCGTGACCAGAAACAGAGGATTGGTTAAAAATTATGCTTTTATTAGGATCTAAACCAGTTGCTAAGAAACTTGCCGTAGTTTCTAAAACATTATTATGTAAGAGATTAGGATCTTGATGAACAGTTATAGCGTGTAGGTCAACAACACAATAAATACATTCCATCTCTTTTTGTAATGAAACAAAGTTCTTAAGAGCCCCTAAGTAATTACCTAAATGAAGATTTCCTGTTGGTTGTACGCCTGAAAATACTAATTTTTTTTTACTCATTAATTTGTTTTATAATTTTTAAGTTTCAATACTCCCAATAAATAACATGATAACAAATAAAACAAACCTACAAAACTAACAATTGATAATAAATAAAAAGCTTTATAATCGTAACTATATTGTAAGTAATTTGAAAACCAATCTAATGAAAATATCAATAAAGAGGACATAATAATTGTTGAAATCAAAATCTTAATAAAATTAACCATTAATTTGTTTTTTAATAATAAAATTTTTCTATTCTTTAATAAGTAGATGTAAATAAAAACACCAGCCCAAGTAGAAATTGATGTAGCTATTGGAATAATTACAAAACCAATTTTATTAAAAAAACTAATACTAATCAAAATATTCAAAAAAACAATAAATATAGAAATGTAAAAAGGTGTTTTAGTATTGTCTCTTGCAAAAAAGAAATTTGATAAAATTTTTATTAATGCAAATGCTGGTACTCCATATCCAAAGAACTTTAAAGCAGTAGCTGTCATTTGAACATCAGTTTGAGAAAAAGATCCATATCCAAATAACGCATTAATTATTTCATTTGAAGCTAGTATTAATCCAAAACTTGCAGGAATTGAAAATAGGAGTGAAAGTTCAAATGATTTATTTTGAATATCAGAAATTTTCCTTACATTTTTCATTTTAAATGCTTTGGCAAGAACTGGCAAAGATACTGTCCCAACAGCTATACCTGCTATGGCGAGATTTATTTGATAAACTCTATCAGCATAATAAAGGTAAGATACCGCACCTGTTTGAAAAGAGGCAATGATTGTTCCAACTAAGATATTTATTTGGGTGACACCTGAAGACAAAACACTAGGTAAAAGTTTTTTGAAAAAGAATTTTACTTTACTACTTAGTTTAAAAACAAAATTTATAGTAGGTTTGTAAAGTTTTTTAGTTACATAGACCAAAAATACTAATTGAATAATACCCGCGATAGTGACTCCATAAGAAAGTTGTTTTGAGTAATCCAATCCTTCAATATAAGAGTAGATTAAGCTTATAATTAAAATTACATTTAAAAAAATAGGTGCTGCAGCAGCAGCAGCAAATTTATTATTAGAATTTAGTATTCCAGCAAAAAAAGAAGAAAGACTTACAAATAATAAAAATGGAAATGTAATTCTAGTAAGCTCAACAGCTAAATTAAATTTAATTTGATCTTCTAGAAAACCAGGTGCAATAATGTAAATTAAGAACGGAGTAAAAATTTCTGCAACAGTAACTAAAAATATTAGAGTTAACAATAAACAACTTAAAACATCGTCAGCGAACTTTTTTCCCTTTTTTTTGTCTTCAATTTTGGCTGCAGTATAACTTGGAATAAATGCTGCATTAAATGTACCTTCAGCAAATAAACGTCTAAAAGTGTTAGGTAATCTAAATGCTACAAAAAAAGCATCAGCAAAAATTGATGCTCCGAGAAATATGGCTATTAAAATATCTCGAAGATATCCCAAAATTCTACTAATTAATGTAAAAAAACTAAATACTGTTGCTGAAGATAGTAGGTTCATAAGTTCTTAATTAGGCCATAAATTTTTAGTGAATTATTATTTTTTATATTACATACTCATTAAATTAAATGCCAAAAAAAACAGAAATAGATCATTATTCAGATAAAGAAGCACTGGATTTTCATATAAAAGGAAAGTCAGGCAAAATTGAGATTGGATCATCAAAACCTTTAACCACAAAAAGAGATTTGTCGTTAGCGTACTCACCAGGTGTTGCAGCACCAGTTAAAGAAATCGCAAAAAATCCTGAACTTGCATATGATTATACGAGTAAAGGTAATCTTGTAGCAGTAATAAGCAATGGAAGTGCGATTTTAGGATTAGGAAATTTGGGTTCACTCGCATCTAAACCAGTAATGGAAGGAAAGTCTGTTTTATTCAAACGTTTTGCCGACATAGACTCGATTGATATTGAAATTGATAACAAAGATACAAATTCAATAATTGAAACGATAAAAAATATTAGCGGAACATTCGGCGGTATAAATCTTGAAGATATAGCTGCACCTGACTGTTTTATTATAGAACAAAAATTGAAAGAAACTTTAGATATACCTGTTTTTCATGATGATCAACACGGTACTGCTATTATAACAACAGCAGCTTTAATTAATGCTCTAGATATTTCTAAAAAAAAAATCTCTAATGTAAAAATAGTAGTTAACGGTGCAGGAGCCTCAGCTCAGGCTTGTGCAAATTTATTCAAAAGCTCAGGTGTTAAAAATGAAAATATAATAATGTGTGACAGCAAAGGTGTTATTTATAAAGGAAGAAAAAACATTGATCAGTTTAAATCTGCTTTTGCTATTGATACAAAATTAAGGACTCTTAAAGAAGCTATGAAAGATGCTGACGTATTTCTTGGTTTGTCAGCTAAAGATGTTGTTAGTAAAGAGATGGTAAAATCAATGTCTAAAAATCCAATTATATTTGCATGCGCTAACCCAGACCCTGAGATTAAGCCTGAGTTAATTCAAGAAGTAAGAGATGACGCAATAATTGCTACTGGAAGATCTGATTATCCAAACCAAGTGAATAACCTCATTGGCTTTCCTTATATTTTTAGAGGTGCTTTAGATGTAAGGGCAAAAGCAATAAATGAAGAAATGAAAGTTGCTGCAGCAAATGCAATAGCTCTATTAGCAAGAGAAAATGTTCCGGATGAAGTAGTTGCTGCTTACGGCGGTGATCGTCCAAGATATGGTAAAAATTATATTATTCCCTCAACATTCGACCCTAGATTAATTAGTGTTATTCCTGCTGCTGTTGCAGAGGCTGCAATTAAAAGTGGAGCAGCCAGAAAAAAAATTGATGACTTAGAACTTTATAAAGATCAGTTGTCCAATCGATTAGATCCATCAATGTCAATAATGCAGGGAATAAATGCAAAAATAAGAAAAAATCCAAAAAGAGTTATATTTGCAGAAGGTGAAGATGAAAATATGCTGAAGGCTGCGATTGAATTTGGAAGGAACAAGTTAGGTATTCCAATACTAATTGGTGCGGAAAATAGAGTCAAAGAACAACTAAGAAAAATTGGATTGGATGAAAAATATAAAATTCAAATAGTAAATTCTACTGATAGAGAAAAAAGAGAGAAATATGTTAAGCATTTATATAAAAAACTTCAAAGAGAAGGTCAGTTAGAAAGAGATGTCGATCGATTAGTTAGAAACGATAGAATAGCTTGGGGCTCTTCAATGATTGCTTGCAAAGATGCTGATGCAATGGTCACTGGAAATATAAGACATTATGCTGCATCCATAGAAAAACTAAAAAAAGTTGTTGATGCAAGACCAGGTGAAGAAATTTTTGGTATGACGATGATTGTTTCTAAAGGAAAAACAATTCTCGTAGCAGACACTAATGTAACTGAACTACCTTCTGCTGAAAGATTAATAAATATTTCCAAATCGTGTGTACGTATAGCGCGTTTATTTGGATTTGAACCTAAAGTAGCTTTCTTATCTCATTCAACTTTCGGAAAACCTTTGTCAAGAAACACTAGACACGTGAGAGAGGCAATTGAAAAACTCAAAAAAGATAAAGTTGATTTTGATTTTGATGGTGAAATGCAGCCCGATGTGGCTTTAAACCCAATCTATCAAGAAATTTATCCATTTTCAAAGATAGTTGGCAAAGCAAATGTTTTAATCATGCCAGCGTTACATAGCGCAGCAATATCAACCAAACTTATGAAAGTTTTTGGTGGTGGTAAAAACATTGGACCTTTATTGATTGGTTTAGGTCAGCCTATTGAAGTTGCTCCATTACGTGCCAGCACTTCAGAAATTTTAAACCTAGCTTCAATAGCTGCATATTCTTCAGATGTGATAGATTATTCTAATTAACTTTAGTTCTGCTTAACTCTGTAGCTAAATAAATTGATGGGATTATTTTTTCAACATCGTAAATTTTATTTGCTTCATTTATAACTTCTTTTTTTTCTTCTGCATCCATGGCAATACCAAAAATATAAATATTTTTATTTACAGTTTCTAAAGTGTAATTTCTTGCTTTGGTTTTTTTATTAAAAATCAAAGCTGTTCTTAATTGACTAGTAATTAATACATCTTTGGCTGTGCTTTTAAAATTACTTTGACCCTTAATAGTAATAGCATTTTTGACTGCTCTAACACCATTAGTTTCCCAAGCCATTTTTGTAATCTTAATTTTTTCTTCTGCCTCATCAACTTTTCCTGATAAAAAAATTCTACCATCAAGAACTTCTGATTGTATAGAAAGAAAGTATTTTTTATCAGCAAGTGCTAATCTTGCAGAAAGATTTTTTTGCATTATTGTGTCATCAATCTGCATGCCTATTGTTCTTGGGTCAAAAGTAATATTTACTCCTGTACCGAATTGGCTGACAGTAGAACATGAGGTAAGAAATAATATGATTAATAAACTAATTATCTTTTTCATTTTTTAGTTTTAAACACATATTGTAAACTTTTTTTTTATTAATATTTTCTGTTTCTAAAATTAAGTTCACTGTATCTTTCAAACTATACTTTTTTAAATATTTTTTAATTTTATTCACAATTTTTTCTTTATCAAAATTTTTATTAGTGGTTTTATTTTCAGAAATCACCACCGTTATCTCACCTTTAAAAGTATCCTTAAACATTTTTAATTTATCTATATCTTCTCTTATAAAGGCTTCGTGAATTTTAGTAATTTCTTTTGCAATTAAAATTTGCCTTCCAGAAAAATATTTTTTAAATCCTTTTAAGTAAAAATTTATTTTTTTTGAAGGCAGGAAAAATATTAGAGTGCATAAGTTATGTGACAGAGATAATAAAATTTTCTCTAATTCGTTTTCAGTTTTTGGCAAGAAACCATAAAATAAAAATTTATCGCTAAAACCTGATACGCTCAAAGCTGAAGTTATAGAGGATGCACCTGGAATTGGTACAATATTAATTGAATTTTTAACACACTCATTAACTAATAATCTTCCTGGATCCGATAACAGAGGAGTTCCTGCATCGCATATAAGTGACAAAATTTTGCCTTCATTAAAATATTCAATAACATTTTGTAGTTGTTTTCTTTCATTAAACTTATGATATGAAATTAACTTTTTTTTTATTTTATAATGACTTAATAACTTGATCGATCTTCTTGTATCTTCACAAAGAATTATGTCAGATTTTTTTAAAACCTCAATTGCTCTTAGTGTGATATCATCAAGGTTTCCAATAGGAGTGGAAACAATATATAGATGATTTGAAAGAAGTTTCATTATGAAAAGTAAAATTTATTTATTATTATTTTATATACTATTTATATTTAATTCTAATCTATTAAGTGATGAAAATAACAAATTCCTTAAGGTGGGATTGTTAGCGCCTCTTTCTGGTCCTTATAGTGAAATAGGTAATTCACTTTTATACTCACTACAATTAGCTCTTGAAGAAATAAATGATAAAAATGTTATTATTGTTCCAAGAGACTCGGGTTTCAATGATGAAAAAAAAATTAATAGCGCTATAAGTGATCTTAAATCATCAGGAGTTAAAGTTATAATTGGCCCTATCGCATACGAAGAGTTTGAACAAGCAGAAAAATTTAGTGATTTAATATTTATTTCTCCATCAAACATAAGTCCTGAGTTTTCAAAAAATATAATGAGTATAGGAATAAGCCTTGAGTCTCAATTGATTGCGTTAATGGAATTTATAAAAAAGAAAAAAAAAACTAAAACAGTTTTGATGTACCCTAAAAATGAGTATCAAGAAATAATTGAAAAAAAGTTAAAAAAAGTAAATTTAGCAAATATAAAGATATTTAAATATAGCCCTAATCCTGAAGTTCTAACCGGTGAAATTGAAGTATTAACTAATTATTCTCAAAGAAAAAGAAATTTGGAATTGAGAAAAAGAATGTTTGAAGACAAGGAGGATGATCAATCAAAAAAAGAGTTGGAACTACTAGATCAATTATACACTTTAGGTGATGTTAATTTCGACTCTGTAATAATATTAGATTTTGGAAATAATTTGAAAAGTGTTTTAACTTCTCTTGTGTACACAGATGTGCGGCAGGATAAAGTTTTGTTTACAACGATAAATCAATGGTTTGATGAAAGCATATTCTACGAAAATTCAATTAAAAATTTATATTATCCATCTGTAAATTATAAAGAGTTCAGAAAATATAACATTAGATATTTTGAAAAATTTAAAATATATCCTAATGAAATAACAATTTTAGCATACGATGCTTTAGGACTAATTTATTACGCTTGGCAAAAAAATGGACGGATAAATTCAATCAATAATTTCCTATTCAAAAATAAAATTAAAGGCAAAATTGGTACATTTAGTTTTAAAAATGGAAAAGTAATTCAAGAACTAGATATTTATAAAACTGAGAATAAAAAATTTGTTAAATTTTAATTTTTTTTCTTAATTTTTTAAAAGCTAAATATCTATGGTCTAATTTTATCTTTTTAAATTTTGGCATTTGACCAAAAGTAATTTTTTTCTTCAAAGGTATAAAGATTGGGTCATAACCAAAACCTTTTTTACCTAATATTTTATAAGAAATATTTCCTTGTAATTTTCCCTCTACAGATATTATTTTTCCATTTTTATTTTTGTAAGAAAGCGAGCACACAAAAGTAGCATTTCTATTTTTTTCCTTTTTTAATTTTTTTAAAATAAATTTCATTGCATTAAAAAAGCCGCCGTGTTTTTTTGCTAATCTTGCTGAATATATACCTGGTTTATTCTTCAAAGCCTTTATACATAAACCAGAGTCATCGCATATAACGGGATATTCTACATGTTTTGAAAAATATCTTACTTTTAATCGTGAATTAGATATAAATGTTTTGCCAGTCTCTTTTGGACTTTTAATTTTAAGAGTAATCGGAGAAATTTTTTTATATTTTTTTGAGATTAAGTACGCTATTTCCTTGAATTTTCCGCTATTGTGAGTCCCTATTAGAATTTTTTTCATTTCAAGTCTAGTAATTTAATAAGTACTCACTATATAGCAAGTTAAATGAGTGACAATAATAAACATAAACAGGAAACACCTAAAGAAGAGGAAGTTAACGCTCCTGAAAATCAAAATAATGAAGTAGAAAAAAAAGAATTAACCTTAGATGAAAAGTTAAAAATAACTGAAGAAAAATTATTAAGATCTCTTGCTGAAGTTGAGAATCAAAGAAGAAGATTTGAAAAGGAAATTAAAGACGCTTTTGAATTTGGGTCATTTAATTTTGCAAAAGAGAGCCTTGCTATTCTTGATAACTTGCAAAGAGCAAAAGATGCAATTAAGAATGATGAAAAATTGAAAAATAATAAAGATCTAGATAAGTTTTTAGACAACATAAATATAATAGAAAAAGATTTGGTTTCAATTTTTGAGAAAAATAGAATAAAAAAAATTGAAGTAGAACAAAAAAAATTTGATCCAAATTTTCATCAAGCAATGTCTGAAATTGAAGATGAAAGTAAAGATCAAGGTACAATTCTCCATGAAATTCAAGCAGGTTACATGTTGGGTGAAAGGCTTTTGAGACCAGCTTTAGTAAGTGTTTCAAAGAAAAAAGCTTCTAAAGATCAAGAAAATAAGGACAAAAAAGATGAAAAATAGCCTTGTAGATATTGAAATAGCACCCATATCTAAAAAAGGAATAAAATAATGAGTAAAGTAATAGGTATAGATTTAGGAACAACAAATTCATGTGTCGCCATTATGGATGGCTCACAAGCAAAAGTTTTAGAGAATACAGAGGGTGCTAGAACAACTCCCTCTGTTGTTGCTTTTTTGGATAATGAGGAAAAACTAGTTGGACAACCGGCAAAAAGACAAGCGGTAACTAACGCTGGTGATACAATATTTGCTGCTAAAAGGCTGATAGGTAGAAAATTTGATGGTCCTTCAGTCCAGAAAGATATTTCAAAAGTACCATACAAAATTGTTAAATCTGAAAATGGCGATGCGTGGGTAGAAGGAAAAGGAAAAAAATATTCTCCAGCACAAATATCGGCTTTTGTATTACAAAAGATGAAAGAGACAGCTGAAAAATATTTAGGTCAAGCTGTAACAAAAGCTGTAATAACTGTTCCTGCATATTTTAACGACTCTCAAAGGCAAGCTACTAAAGATGCTGGAAAAATAGCTGGACTTGAAGTTTTAAGAATTATTAATGAACCAACTGCTGCTTCACTGGCCTATGGTTTAGATAAAAAAGGTGGAAAAAAAATAGCTGTATATGATTTAGGTGGTGGAACATTTGATATATCAATTTTAGAAATCGGAGACGGTGTATTTGAAGTTAAATCAACTAATGGGGATACTTTTCTTGGTGGTGAAGATTTTGATGATGCAATTGTAGAATATCTCGCAAATGAATTTAAGAAAGATAATGGCATAGATTTAAAAACTGATAAACTTGCGCTTCAAAGGTTAAAGGAAGCAGCAGAAAAAGCAAAGATTGAGCTTTCATCAGCAGCACAAACAGAAATAAACTTACCATTCATAACTGCTGACAAAACAGGTCCTAAACATTTAAATTTAAAGTTCACTAGGGCAAAACTAGAGGCTTTAGTTCAAGGGTTGGTAGACAGAACTTTAGAGCCATGCAAAACTGCATTAAAAGACTCTGGTTTCTCAGCAGCAGAAATTAACGAAGTCGTTCTTGTAGGTGGAATGACAAGAATGCCTAAAATAATTGAAACTGTAAAAAACTTTTTTGGGAAAGAACCAAATAAAAGTGTTAACCCTGATGAAGTTGTGGCTATGGGCGCAGCTATTCAAGGTGGTGTATTACAAGGTGATGTTAAAGATGTGTTGCTTTTAGACGTAACACCACTTTCTTTAGGGATTGAAACTTTAGGTGGAGTTTCAACGAAATTAATTGAAAAAAACACAACTATTCCAACTAAGAAAAGTCAGGTTTTCTCTACTGCAGAGGATAACCAGCCTGCGGTTTCGATTAGAGTTTTACAAGGAGAAAGAGAAATGGCAGCAGATAATAAAATTTTAGGTAACTTCGAGTTAGTTGGTATTCCGCCGGCTCCAAGAGGAACTCCTCAGATCGAAGTAACGTTTGATATCGATGCTAATGGTATTGTAAATGTTTCTGCAAAAGATAAGGGAACTGGTAAAGAGCAAAAAATTCAAATTCAAGCTTCTGGTGGTTTATCTGAGGAAGAAATAAATAAAATGGTTAAAGATGCTGAAGCAAATAAAGAAGCTGATAAGAAGAAGAGAGAGTCTGTTGATGCTAGAAATCAGGCTGATAGTTTAGTTTTCTCTACAGAAAAAAGCTTGAAAGAGCATGGTGATAAAATTTCAGCTGAAGAGAAGAAAGCTATAGAAAATGGTATAGCTGACTTAAAAAAATCATTAGAAGGAACAGATGCGGAAGATATTAAGAAAAAAACGCAAAGTTTAATTCAAGTTTCAATGAAATTGGGTGAAGCGGTTTACAAAAGTCAACAAAAACCTGGACAAGGTAAGACTGAAAATCCAAAAGATGTTAAGCCTAATGATAAAGACAATGTAGTTGATGCCGATTTTGAAGACGTAAAAGAAAAAGAAGAAGATAAAGAAAAAAGCGCCTAAGAAAATAAAGGAGACGTCCTGTGGCTAAAAGAGATTGTTATGATGTCTTAGGTGTACCAAGATCTGCATCCAAAGACGATATCAAAAAGGCTTATAGAAAGCTTGCCCTTAAATATCATCCAGATAAAACTAAAGGCGATAAAACTTCCGAAGAGAAATTTAAAGAGGCTAGTGAAGCCTATCACATACTTTCAGATCAAAAAAGAAAAGCAAACTATGATCAATTCGGCCATGCTGCATTTGAAGGAGGTGGAGGTGGCGGCCAAGGTTTTGGAGGTTTTGATACATCATCCTTTTCAGATATTTTTGAGGACTTTTTCAGTGATTTTGGTGGCGGTGGCTCTTCTAGAAGATCAAGCAATAGAGGAAATGATTTAAGGTACGATGTAAGTATCGACTTAGAAGAAGCTTATAAAGGTGTACAAAAAAATGTTAAATATACAACTTACAAAGCCTGCTCTTCTTGCTCTGGTAGTGGAGCTGCAAAAGGTTCAAAACCTGTAAGATGTGACTATTGTGCTGGAAGGAGAAAAGTAAGAACCAATCAAGGATTTTTTACTGTCCAACAAACTTGTCCTCAATGTAGTGGTTACGGCGAAATGATTAATGATCCATGCAACAAATGTAGTGGTAACGGAAAAGTGCAATCTAGTGAGAATGTGACTGTAAAAATTCCTAAAGGAGTTGATGATGGCACAAGAATCAGAGTATCTGGCAAAGGTGAGGCAGGATCAAAAGGTGGTTCTAGTGGAGATCTATATTTATTTATATCTATAGATAATCACGATATCTTTAAAAGAGCTGACGAGAATTTATACTACGAACTTCCAATTTCTTTTACAGATGCTGCACTTGGAACTTCAGTTGAAGTTCCATCAATTGATGGAGGTAAATCGAAAATCAAAATTCCTTCTGGTACACAGCATGGTAGACAATTCAGACTAAGAGGAAAAGGTATGCCGGTTTTAAGGGGAGGAGCTTTTGGAGATTTGTATATAAGGATAAATACTCAGGTTCCAACTTCATTAACTAAAAAACAAAAAGAAATTCTTGAGGAATTTAATGAAATTGAAAGCAATAAACCTGATCCAGTTATTAAAAGTTTTTTTGAGAAAGCCAAAAAGTTTTGGAGAAATTCCTAATATATAATGAGTACTGATCAATTAATGTCTGCAATTTTTCTAATCGCAGTACTAATTTTAATTTTGCCC
>CACLTL010000006.1 GCA_902609855.1 uncultured Pelagibacteraceae bacterium | reverse complement strand
CTTGCAGAATTGATGCTGATCTTGTTTTTTAAAAGTAAATTAGAATTTTTCACTTTTTAATTTTTTCCAGTATAGAATTTTCTATTGACGAGGAGCTAGTTGAGGTTTTTTTCTCTTTTTGGGGCGCTTTCAAAATCTTTTGAATTTTATTTTGATCGTTTTCAGTTTTCTTTTTAATTGTATCTGGTTCAGGTATTTCTTCATAATTTGGAGGAAGAACAAGAGGTCCTTTTTTTTTCACTAAAAATTCATCGGTTGTCTTTATCTTTTCATTCCTTAGTATTTTTCCAACATCTCCACATGAAACAAAGAATAAAAACAATCCAATCGATAGCAAAACATTTTTCATTTAATCTTTTTTTAACAATCCATTAATAATTAAAATTAATATTCCAAAAGTGATAAATATATCAGCTACATTAAATACAAACCAATGAAAACTATTATAGTGTAAATCTATAAAATCTGGAACAGCTTTGAATATAATTCTGTCATAAAAATTACCTACTGCACCACCGGTTATTATTGAATAAATAAACCTGTCAAAATTATTTGAAGTAATGGTTAAATATAATAAACATAAAATGACAAATCCTATGAACAAACTTATGCTGTTATAAAATATTGTTGAATTAGAGCTCAAAAGCCCAAATCCAATTCCTGTATTCCATACCAAATCAAAGTTTAAAAATTCATTTAAATAAAAACTTGTGTCACTAAAATTATTTATAATTATATTTTTTGAGTAGCGGTCTATACCAAAAATAAAAAAAATTATCACAAGAAAATAAAAATTTTCTTTTTTAAGAATTTTGTTTTTTATTTCATTAATATCAATCAAAATATTGACTCTCTATTTTACTGGAGAACTTTTGAACATCTTTCACATTTCTTTTCTAAAATTTTCCAACATCTTTCACATTTTTGTCCTCGAGCTTTTTTTACTTCAATCTTGATTTCATTATTATTTGATAATTCTTTTTCTGCTTTTGAAACGATAAAATAATCTGGTAGATCTAATTTATTAAGAAGTTCGAATTCGTCTTTCTTTAATATAAGTTTAATTTCAGCTTCTAGGCTTGATCCAATTTCTTTGTTAGCTCTCTTTTCTTCTATCGCAATATTTGCATCTTGTTTAATTTTAAATAGTTTCAACCATTTTTCATTAAGCTTATCATTTTTCCAGCTCACTGGTATTTTTACAAAATGATTTTCATGTATACTTTCATTATTTTTTTTATTTACTAAATTATAGATTTCCTCAGTAGTAAAAACTAAAATTGGAGCAAACCACTTCAATAAACTTTCTAAGATTATGTTCAAAACAATTACACAGTTTTTTCTTTTTCTCGAGTTTAAGCTATCGCAATAGAGAACATCTTTTCTAATATCAAAATAAAAAGAAGAAAGATCTAATGTGCAAAAATTTAAAAGTTCTTTGTATAATTTATGGAAATTGTAATTTTTCAAATTCTCATCAAAAGATTTACTTATTAAAAATAATTTGTGTAAAATAAACTGCTCTAATTCATCAAATTCATTCAAGTTAATCTTTTCAAAATTTTGTTTTTCAAAATTATCTTTTAAATTTCCAAGCATAAATCTAAAAGTATTTCTAATTTTTCTATAAGACTCTGCATGTTGTATCAAAATATTTTTATCTATTCTTAAATCTTCAGCATAATCAGAGGCTGAAGCCCACACTCTAAGTATGTCTGCACCGTAATTCTTCAAAATATCTTCGGGAGAGATAACGTTGCCCATTGATTTGGACATTTTCATACCTTTGCCATCTACAACAAAGCCATGTGAAAGAATACTTTTAAATGGTGCTGTGCCTCTAGTTCCACATGATTCTAATAAAGAGGAGTGAAACCATCCTCTATGCTGATCCGATCCCTCTAAATACATATCTGCAGGCCATTTTAAATCTTTTCTCTTTTCTAAAACAAAACTGTGTGTTGAACCACTATCAAACCATACTTCTACAATATCATTTAATTTTACATAATCTTTAGCATCATAATCATCACCTAAAAAAATTTTTGAGTTTTCAGTAAACCAACAATCGGATCCTTGCTTTTCGTAGATAGAAGCAATTCTATCTATAATTTTTTGATCTCTTAATGGTTCTTTAGTTTTTTTATTTATAAATATTGGCAATGGCACACCCCATACTCTTTGTCTTGAAACACACCAATCTGGTCTTCCTTCAATCATTGATAAAAGCCTTTCTTTACCTTTGCTTGGGTAAAAAACAGTCTCACTTATAGCTTTAACTGCTTTATCTCTTAATTTATTTTTTTGCATGGAAATAAACCATTGGGGAGTTGCTCTATAAATTAATGGAGCCTTAGATCTCCAAGAATGAGGATAGCTATGATTAAGTCTGTCATTCTTTAGTAATTTATTTTGTTCTTTAAGTTTTTCTATAACGATCGGGTCTGCCTTAAATACATGTGTATTTGTAAAATATGGTACCTCTTTAGTATAAACACCGGCATTATCAACTGTGTATAGTGATGGAATATTATTTTTTAAACACAAATTAAAGTCGTCTGGACCGTGACTGGGCGCACAATGTACAATTCCTGTTCCTTGTTCCAAATTAACAAATTGAGCATCCAACATTGGAACATTGTAGTCAAAATCCATCTCTACAAATGGATGATTACATATTGTCCCTTTAAATTCTGAACCTTTAAAAGTCTTTATTGTTTTAAAGGTTTTTATTTCACACTCTTTAGTAATTGAATCAATTAAATTTTTAGCAACTACAATTTTCTTATCTTTGAAATGCTCAAGACTTTGAATTTCTAATACTGCGTATTCAATATTGCTATTAAAAGCTAATGCTTTATTGGCGGGTATAGTCCATGGAGTTGTAGTCCAAATTATAATGCTTGTGTCTTTTAAAAAATCTTTTTTAGTTTCTTTAACTTTAAATGCCACATATATTGTATTAGAAGTGTGATCTAAATATTCAACTTCAGCATCAGCTAAAGCAGTCTTTTCTACTGTAGACCAAAGAACCGGTTTAAATCCTTGATATAAACTTCCATCTAGAAGAAATTTACCTAATTCTCTTACAATTTGAGCTTCGGCTTCATAACTCATTGTAGAATAATAATTTTCAAAATCCCCTACTACTCCAAGTCGCTTAAACTCTTTAATATGTACATCAATCCAGCTTTTTGCAAATTCTCTACACTCTTGTCTAAAATCTTTAATGGGAACTTCATCTTTATTCTTTTTCTTTTTTTTGTATTGTTCTTCTATCTTCCATTCTATTGGTAGTCCGTGACAATCCCAACCTGGAACATAAACGGAGTCTTTACCATTCATTTGATGAAATCGAGTAATCATGTCTTTCAAAATTTTGTTAAGCGCTGTTCCCATGTGTATATGACCATTCGCGTATGGTGGACCATCATGAAGTACGAACTTTTCTTTTCCTTTTGACTTTTTTCTAAGTTTTTCAAAAATTTTATTTTTTTCCCATGTCTTTAAAATTTCAGGCTCTTTAAGTGGCAAACTAGCTTTCATCGAAAAAGCTGTTTTAGGTAACTGTAAAGTATCTTTGGACATTTTTTATTTTTTTGCCTGCTTTATATCAAGTTTAATTTGTTTTTTTAAATATTCAAAATTTTTAAATTTTTTTTCTGGTCTTATAAATTTTTTAAAACTTACGCCTATTACTTTATTATATAAATTTTTGTTAATTCCAAAGATATTTGTTTCTAATAATAAGCTTTGTCCCTTAAAAGTTGGCCTATAACCTATGTTGGCAATTCCGTCTTTATTTAGATTTCCAAAATTAACTTTAACTGCGTATACACCTAGCTTAGGAATTACATAATTACTGAGAGTCATGTTGCAAGTAGGAAAACCTATTTTACGTCCTCTTTTTTTTCCTCTGATAACTTTTCCTTCAACACACCATTTACGATTTAATAATTTATTAATTTCTACAATTTTACCTGACCTAATTTTTTTTCTAATAAGTGTTGAAGAAATTATTTTTTTATTTTTTTTGAAAGGGTTAGTTATAACATTTTTATAATTAAACTCTTTCTCAAATTTTTTCAAAGTTTTAATATTACCACGACGTTTATAACCAAACTTAAAATTTCTACTTACATATAAGTATCTACACTTTGTTTTTTTATAAATTATTTTTTTAATAAATTGCTCTGCTGTTAGAGATGAAAAAGTTTTGTTAAATTTTATAATTACTAAAAAATCTAATTTTAATTTTTCTAGTTGTATTTTTTTTTGATTTAATGAGTTTATTCTATGATCATTATTTTTTTTACTAAAAAACATTACAGGAACTGGTTCAAAAGTCATAACACCAAAAGGTAATTTAAATTTTTTTGCTTTTTGTCTTGCTTCATTTATTACTTTTTGGTGACCAAGATGTAATCCATCAAAGTTACCTATAGCTATTACGCCTTTAAGATGTCTGTGTTTTATATTTGCATTATTATAAATTTTCATTACCACTGAAATTCTTTCTGATAAAAATTTGCTCTTACTTTGTATTTTTTTAAAAGAATATCAAGCTCAGAAGTATCTTTGTATTCATTCCGGTGGACTCCATTTATTATAAAAACACAATCTAAATTTAAATTATTAGCTCCTTTAATATCAGTTCTTAGATTATCACCAATCGCCAAGACTTTTTCATTTGAATTAAAACACATTTTATAAACTTCTTCATGTGGTTTTCCAAAATAAACTACCTCTCCACCTAATTCTTCGAAAACTTTTGCAACTGATCCCGCACAAAGTTCTTCCTCTTTCCCTCTGTGAACTGTTAGATCTGGATTAGTGCAAACTAATTTTTTTGAAACAAATTTTTTTAAAAAATTTTTATAATATTCTAGATCATTTTCATACTCGTCAAACAAACCTGTGCAAAGAATAAAATCACAGTTTTCAAGATCAGTTTTATTATTTTTTACTTTTTCAAACACAGAAGTATCTCTTGGTGGTCCTAGGTGAAAAAAGGTTTTACCAAATTTATTTTTGTTAATTGCATGCATAGCTGCTTCTCCTGAAGTCATTACATTCGAAAGGTATTTTTTTTCCATATTCATTTTTAATAAAAAATTGACTACCTTTGAACTAGGTCTTGGAGCATTTGATAAAAACACGATTTTTTTTGAGTTAATTTTTAGTTGCTCAATAGCCGCTATTGCTTTTGGATTTAACGCTACCCCGTTATGTATTACACCCCATAGATCTATAATAAAGGTGTCATAATTTTTATATATGTTAGATAAATGATTTAATTCTTTCAATTTACTAATTCTCTCTCTTATTACTCATAAAATATAGTATTTATAGGTTTTTTTAATGATATTTTCCTCTTGAAATCTTGTCAAAACACACCATATCAACACTACGTAAAAATTTATAGGAGAAAAACATATGAAATTTAGACCTTTGCACGATCGTGTGCTTATTAAAGTGCTAGACAGTGAAGAAAAAACTGCTGGCGGAATTATTATCCCAGACACAGCCAAAGAAAAACCTCAAGAAGGCGAAGTTGTAGCTGTAGGTCCAGGTGCTAAAAACGAAGAAGGTAAAGTTGCTCCCATGGATGTTAAAGTTGGGGATATAGTCCTTTTTGGGAAATGGTCAGGGACTGAAGTCAAAATTGACGGAAAAGAATACAGCATTATGAAAGAGTCAGACATAATGGGAATTTCGAAGAGCAAAAAATAAACTTAAGAGGAGAAGAAAATGGCAAAGATAATTAAATTTGATACAGAGGCTAGAACTAAAATGCTAACTGGAGTTAACACTCTAGCTAATGCTGTAAAAGTAACATTGGGCCCAAAAGGACGTAATGTTGTAATGGACAAATCTTATGGCGCACCAAGAACTACTAAAGATGGTGTTTCTGTTGCAAAAGAAATTGAACTTGAAGACAAATTTGAAAATATGGGCGCTCAAATGGTTAAAGAAGTGGCAAGTAAAACAAATGATAACGCTGGTGATGGAACTACAACTGCAACTATTCTTACACAAGCTATTGTAAACGAGGGGTTAAAATACGTTACAGCTGGAATGAATCCAATGGATATTAAAAGGGGAATTGATAAAGCTGTTGAACAGGTTATTGATAAATTAAAAACTTCCTCAAAAAAAGTTAAAGCAAATGAGGAAGTTGCACAAGTTGGAACTATTTCAGCAAACGGTGAAAAATCAATTGGTGATATGATTTCAAAAGCGATGCAAAAAGTTGGTAACGAAGGTGTTATCACTGTTGAAGAAGCAAAGGGAGTAGAAACGGAACTTGATGTAGTTGAGGGTATGCAGTTTGATAGAGGCTATCTTTCTCCTTATTTTGTAACTAACACAGAAAAAATGACAACGGAGCTTGAAAATCCATTAGTTCTATTAGTTGAAAAAAAATTAACCAATTTGCAACCGATGGTGCCTTTATTAGAGTCAGTTGTTCAAGCTAACAGACCATTAATGATTATTTCTGAAGATGTTGAAGGCGAAGCTTTAGCAACTTTAGTAGTAAATAAATTAAGAGGTGGTCTTAAAGTTGTAGCTGTAAAAGCTCCAGGCTTTGGTGATAGAAGAAAAGCAATGTTAGAAGATATTGCTATTCTAACCGGTGGACAAGTAATCTCTGAAGACCTTGGTATCAAATTAGAGAACGTAAAAATTGGTGATCTAGGTTCTTGTAAAAAAGTTAAAATTGATAAAGAGAACAGTACAATTGTAGCTGGTGAAGGTAAAAAAACTGATATCGAAGCAAGATGTAATCAAATTAGATCTGAGATCAATGAAACAACATCTGACTACGATAAAGAAAAACTTCAAGAAAGATTAGCTAAACTTGCTGGTGGTGTTGCTGTAATTAAAGTTGGCGGTGCTACTGAAGTAGAAGTTAAAGAGAGAAAAGATAGAGTTGAAGATGCACTAAATGCAACAAGAGCCGCAGTTGAAGAAGGAGTTGTAATCGGTGGTGGTTGTGCACTACTTTACGCTGCGCAAGATTTAGATGGTGTAAAAGTAAAAGGTGATGATCAAAAAGCTGGTGTTGAAATTGTAAAGAAAGCTCTTCAAGCTCCAATCAGACAAATCACTGCAAATGCGGGTGTCGACGGTTCTGTAGTTGTAGGTAAACTTTTAGAGAGTAAAAAAGCTTCTCAAGGTTATGATGCACAGAACGAAGATTATGTAGATATGTTTGCTAAAGGAATTATTGATCCAACTAAAGTTGTAAGATCAGCATTACAAGATGCTGCTTCGATAGCTGGATTATTAATTACAACTGAAGCAATGATCGCAGACAAACCCGAAGATAAAGACGCTGGTCCTGCAATGCCTCCAATGGGTGGTGGCATGGGTGGAATGGGCGGCATGGGTGGAATGGGAATGTAATTTCACCTACCCAAAGATTTTAAAAAAGGCTGCAAATTCGCAGCCTTTTTTTTTGCAACAAACAAACATGCTTTAGAGCTAAGTATCAATCCGTCTTTAAGAATTCGAAGATTATTATCAGCCAAAGTTTTCCCTGTAGATGAGATATCAGTAATTATTTCTGAAGAGCCTATAAAAGGATATGTTTCTGTTGCACCTAGACTAGGTATTAATTTGTATTGGGTAACTCCTTTTGAAATTAAAAAATCATTAGTTAAATTCGGATACTTTGTTGCTACTCTCAATCTAGTATTTCTTTTTGATCTTATATCAAATGATATTTCTTCAAGATCAGCAATTGTCTGCACATCTATCCAGTCAGATGGCACAGCAATCACTAAGTTCGCATTTCCATAATCAAGTTTTTTATTGATATTTATTTTACTTTGTAAATTTAAATCTGACTCTTTCAAAAGATCTAGACCAGATACACCAATATCTAATGTTCCATCTCCTAGTCTTTGAATAATTTCTTTAGCATGCAGAAAAATAATTTTAACGTTGGGTTTATTTTCGATAGTTCCAAAATAATTTCTTTCTTTTTCACTTTGTATAACTTTTAATCCTTTATCATTAAAAAATGATATTGATTTTTCTTTTAATCGCCCTTTACTAGGTAAACCTATGGTAATCAAATCTTTCATATATTTTTTAAGTTTATTGCTGCACCAACGGCAGGAATACTCTTTTTGGCTCCTAAACTTTTTAGTAAATCATCATAACGACCACCTGAAGCAATTTCTTTTGCACCCGAAAATACTTCAAATACAATTCCAGTATAATACTCAACGTCTCTACCAAAATTTGTAACAAAATTTATATCGTAATTAAGTTTTTTTAAATTTTGAATTGATTTAAAATTTTTAAATATATTTACTTTAAGATTATTTTTTTTTGCAAAATTTAATAACTCATTATCTAATTTTGTAAGATTGCAATTAATTTTTAAAAAAGCTTTAATTATTTTTACAATTTTTTTTCCGTCTGTAAATGATCTTGGATCTTTAATTTTTTTATCAAATCTTTTTAAAATTTCTGAGATTGACCTTCCAGCAATTACTTTATTTTGATCAAATTTTTTCATTTCATAAAATCTTTTCTTATCTGCATCAAAAGTTACAGCATCAATATCTGTATTTTTTTCTAACCTCTTTAAAAGTTCTTCGAAGTAACCTGGTCTCCAAAAGTGTCTTATTAATCTAAGCTTCCATCTCTCAGGCATCTCAAGAGCATTGATCAAGCTTTTAAATAAACTTATATCGCCTACTTTAATTTTAATTTTTTTCATTTTAATTTTTTTTGCTGAATTTAAGATTGTATTGATTACTTTAAAATCATCTTTAATTAGATTTTTTGAACCTAGAATTTCTATACCTAATTGATCATTAATGAAGTTTGCACCTTTACCTCCTGATCTTCTATAAGCTTGACCAGAGTAATAAATTTTAGAGGAAGACTTTTTTTGCAAGAAACTTATACATGATGCAACTGTTAAGTCTGGTCTTAAGCACATCGTTTTTCCATCTTCTCTATCAAAAGTTAGCATTGAACTTCTAAATTTTTCACCAGACCTTTCAATGATATAATCTGAGTCTAAAAGAACATCAGGTTCTGATAAAACAAAACCATTGCTCTTAAAGGTTTTAATTATTACTTCAGATAATTTTTTTGATTTCATTGACTAATTCTTTTATTTCAATTGATTTTTCTTTGCCTGAACTTAAGTTTCTTAAAGTCGGCTTCCCTGATTTAATTTCATTCTCACCATATAAAATAACTGCCGGAGATTTGATTTTGTTAGCATACTCCATTTGTTTTTTTAGTTTACTTTCTCCAGGATAAATTTCAGTGCTAATGCCAGCTTCTCTTAATATTGTTTGAACATTTATATAATCTTTCATTGAATTTTTATCGAAAACACAAATCACTATTGGTTTAGATTGTTTTACTTGAAATTCTTTTTTTTGCATTAAAGCATAAACTAAACGATCTAGGCCAATTGATATCCCTGTAGCCGGAGCATCAAAATTACCAAAGTTATTTACCAGATTATCATATCTTCCACCGCCTCCTATGGATCCAAATTGAATGACTTCCCCTTTATTATTTGTTACATCAAATTTTAAATTTACTTCAAAAATTGCACCAGTATAATATTCTAGTCCCCGAATAACTGATGGATCGAATTCAAAATTATTAAAATTGTAATCTTTAAAAATTTTCAATATCTCAACTAAATCTTCTGTTTCAGGTAAATTCTTCTTGATCATTTCTTCAATCGTTTTTATATCTTCTAACTTTAAATTTGCACCTTTTGTGAAATCACCAGATTTATCTCTTCTGCCCTCACCTAATAATTCTTTTACTCCACTCCAACCAAGTCTATCAATTTTATCTAGGGCTCTGAGGGTGGTAAGTTTTTGTTGATTGTCATTTATATTTATCTTTTTAAATAATTCTTCGGTGATTTTTCTTGATGAGATCTTGATTATATATTCTGATTTAGTAAGACCACATTTTTCAAGAATTTCTGAAATCATGACACATAATTCAGCATCAGCTTGTAAACTTTTTGTTCCGACAAAATCTGCATCAAATTGTAAAAATTCTCTAAATCTCCCAGGTCCTGGTTTTTCATTCCTCCAAACAGTACCTAATTGATATCTTTTAAATGGTTTAGAGATTTCTAAATAATTTTTTGCAACATACCTAGCTAATGGCGCCGTGAGATCGTATCTTAGGGATAACCACTTATTTTCATCTTTAATCGAAAAAACACCTTCGTCTGGTCTTTCCTTATCTGGTAAAAATTTTCCAATACTTTCCGAATACTCAAAACTTGGGGTTTCGAGATATTGAAATCCGTATTTAATCATAACTTCTTTAATGTTTGAAATTATGAAATCTCGTACGAGTAATTCTTTTTCTTCTCTGTCTACAAACCCTAATGGTAGTTCTTTGGAAGGTTTGTTGTTTTTTTCTTTTGTCATTGTTTGGTACAGCAGGGTGGATTCGAACCACCGACCCCTAGTTCCACAAACTAGTGCTCTAACCAACTGAGCTACTGCTGCGTCCTTGTTATGTTTATCTTAATTTTAGTTAAATTTATATGTTTTTGATTATAAGCTAAGCAATAGCCTAGCGTGCATTCTGTGAGAATGTGATCTTAGAGTTGAAAATGTTTTTTTTATAATCATGATAATTATTTAGAAAAAAAATGTGTCTTTTTCAAGATGGAATTAGCGGGACAATAAAAAGCTAAGCTTATCTTAATGCCCCGTTAATCAGTGATTTTTGGAAATTTAGATTAAGATGTTTTCTGCAGTTTTACTGCTGAAGGACCTTTTTCTGTGCTCTCCACTTCAAACGTTAACTCATCACCCTCGTTTAAATATTTTAAACCTGCATCTCTAACAGCTGAAGAATGTACGAACACGTCTTTTTCTTTGTCTTCTCTTTCAATGAAACCATATCCTTTAGTGCCATTGAACCACTTTACTTTACCTTTTAGTGTACTCATATTATTTATTTTTCCTTATTATTATTAACTTGAACTAATCAAAGATTAGTTATTGCCTCTTTAATATATAAGATGAATAAAAGTCAATAGAAGAAAATATTATTTAGTCTCATTGTTTTTTTGCAACAATGGCTAAAATATAAGTGCAATGAGGATTGTTGCAGCAAATAAGCAAAATCCACCATAAATTAGTTTGTTTTTATCAATGTGCGATAATAATTTTTGTAGATTTGGCTCTTTATAGCTTAATCCGCCTCCATCAAGATTAGTGGATTTGCTGAAACCTTGATCCCTTCCAATTTGTAAAAATTTAGCTTTTCTGTGATCATAAATTTCTTCTTTACTAAAATTTTCAAAACTTTTTAAATTTTTCATAATCGAGTGTTTTATATCTGCTGCAATAATTTCTGGATCTCTATGTGCCCCTCCTAAAGGTTCAGGTATTATCTCATCTATTATTCCAAGTTTTAACAAATCTTTAGCTGTTAATTTCATTGCTTCAGCTGCTTGTAGTGATTTACTTGGATCACGCCAAAGTATTGAAGCACATCCTTCTGGTGAAATAACTGAATATATAGAATTTTCTAACATTATGACTTTGTTAGAAGATGCTAAAGCTATTGCACCTCCAGATCCACCTTCTCCAATTATTATTGAAATATTTGGAACCGATAATGACATGCAGCACTCAATAGAATTAGCTATTGCTGAAGCTTGACCTCTTTGCTCCGCTCCTAATCCAGGATATGCACCAGGCGTATCGATAAAGCTAACAACAGGAATTTGAAAACGATCTGCTAATTTCATTAACCTTATACATTTTCTATATCCTTCTGGTCTCATCATTCCAAAATTTCTTTCAATTCTGCTGTTTAGGTCCTCTCCCTTTTCTTGACCTATAACTAAAATAGACTTGTTATCAATTAATGCAAAACCAGCAATAACAGATTTGTCATCACCAAAATAACGATCACCAGATAATAATGTAAATTTAGAAAATATTTTTTTGATATAAAAATTTGCTTTTGGCCTATCTTCATGTCTTGCAACTTGAGTTCTTTGCCAACTGTTAAGGTTTGCGTATGTCTCTTTTAGTTTATCATTAATTTCATTTTGAGTATTTTTGATTTTCTGAGTATCGACTTCAGAAATCCCCTCAGATCCAAATGGGCTTTTTAGACCTTCGACTTCTTGTTCGAGTGCTTTGATTTCTTTTTCAAATTCTAAATAATTTTTCATATTGAGCTAATAATGCTACTATTAATGTATTATATTAAAATGTAAAGATAGGTTCATTATGAGTATTACTGAGAAAAACGGGCTAAAAATAAGTTCCAATTTATTTAACTTCATAAATAATGAAGTTATACCAGGAACAGACATCGAACCTGAAAGTTTTTGGGCTAACTTTGAAAAAATTGTTCATGAGCTTGCCCCTATTAATAAGAGTCTAATAAAAAAAAGGGAAGATATTCAAAAAAAAATTGATGAGTGGCACGTTAAAAATAAAGCCAAGGATCTCAAAAAAAAGGAATATACAAAATTTTTAAAATCAATTTCTTATATTGTTGAAGAAAAAAATGACTTTAAAATTGAGACTGCTAATGTAGATACCGAGATATCATCGATAGCTGGTCCGCAACTAGTTGTTCCAGTAGATAATGCTAGATACGCTTTAAATGCTGCAAATGCAAGATGGGGAAGTCTTTATGATGCGCTGTATGGAACAGATGTAATTTCAGTTAATAAGAATAAAGAATTTAGTGAGGAAAGAGCTTACAAATGTATATCTTATGTTAAAAATTTTTTAGATGAGATTGCTCCTCTTGAGGAATTAAGTTGGAACGAAATTTCCGGAATAAAAATTAAAAATAAAGATTTGGTATTTTTTAAAGACAAAAAAGAAAGCTATCTAAAAAATAAAAATCAGTTCATAGCTTTTAATGGTGAAAAAGAAAAACTAAAAGAAATTTTAATTAAAAATAATAACTTACACATTCAGATTTCAATGGATCCTGATCATTTAGTAGGAAAACTAGATAAGGCATCTATCTCAGATGTTATAGTTGAGTCCGCTATTTCAACTATTATAGACAACGAAGACTCGGTTGCTGCTGTAGATGCTGAAGATAAAGTAAAATGTTATCGTAATTGGTTAGGTTTAATGAAGGGAGATCTAACAGCTAATATAGAAAAAAACGGAAAAAAATTTATAAGAAAACTTAACCCTGATCGAAACTACATGTCTATAGATGGAAAAAAGATTTCATTACATGGAAGAGCTTTATTGTTAAATCGAAATGTAGGGCACTTAATGACTAATCCTGCTATTTTATTAAATGATAACTCAGAGATACCCGAGGGTATAATGGATGCCTTTGTATCAACACTATGCGCTCTTCATGATTTTAAAAATAAAAAAAATTCTAGAACTGGTTCTGTTTATATAGTTAAGCCTAAAATGCATGGACCAGAAGAAGTGGCTTTTACGAACACCCTCTTTGGAAAAGTTGAAGAGGCTTTAGGGATTAAAAAATACTCTATTAAAGTTGGAATAATGGATGAGGAAAGAAGAACCACAGTAAATTTAAAAGAATGTATAAGGCAGGTAAAAAATAGAATTGTTTTTATTAATACAGGTTTTCTAGATCGAACAGGTGATGAAATGCACACATCTTTTGAAGCAGGACCAATGATTTTCAAGGGTGAAATGAAAAAATCAACCTGGTTAGGAGCATACGAAAACTGGAATGTTGATATTGGATTAAATTGTGGTTTTTCGGGTAAAGCTCAAATTGGAAAAGGCATGTGGGCTATGCCAGATCAAATGGCGAATATGATGGAACAAAAAATTGGACACCCTAGATCAGGGGCAAATTGCGCATGGGTACCCTCACCAACAGCTGCAACGTTACATTCAATGCATTATCATAAAGTAAACGTTTTCGAAGAACAAAATAAAATTAAATCTAGAATTAAAGTCAAATTAGAAAGTATTTTAGAAATTCCAATAGCAGATAGACCTAATTGGGCATTAGAAGATATTAAGCGAGAACTAGAAAATAATGCTCAAGGGATTTTAGGGTATGTTGTAAGATGGGTTAATCAAGGAATTGGTTGTTCAAAAGTTCCAGATATTAATAATGTGGGATTGATGGAAGATAGAGCAACGCTCAGGATTTCATCTCAACATATTGCTAATTGGTTGCATCATGGTATATGCAAAAAGGATCAAGTTTTAGAAGTGATGAAAAAAATGGCAAAAATTGTAGATGAGCAAAACAAAAATGATCCAAGTTACAAAAAAATGTCTGATAACTTTGAAAAGTCCTTAGCATTCTCTGCAGCTTGTGATCTTGTTTTCAAAGGCAGAATACAGCCGTCCGGCTACACAGAACCTTTACTACATCAAAGAAGATTGGAAAAAAAAGCTTATAATTAATCACCTGTAACTGGCACTCTATTTTTAAAGGCTGAGAATAAAGTACCATCATCTAATTGTTCAATCTCACCTCCAACAGGCAAACCCTGTGCTAATTTAGTAATTTTTAAGTTATCGTTTTTGATGATGTCTTCAATATAGTGGGCTGTGGTTTGCCCTTCAACGGTTGCACTCGTCGCAATGATCACCTCTTTAAGATTATTTTTTTTAATTCTTTTAATAAGGGACTCGATTAAGAGATTTTTTTTCTCATAGTTTTCGTTCGAATTTAATGTGCCACCTAAAATATGATAATGACCTTTATAGATATTTGCAGAGTCTATTACCCACATATCAGCTAGGTTCTCAACTACACAAATCTTATCGTAAGAACTGTCTGAAGAGCAGATGCAAATCTTGTCGATTATTTTTAAGTTTCCACAGTCTATACACCTAACAACTTTTTTATATACTTGAGCTAAGGACTTCGCTAGCGGCTTAACCATATTATCTTTGTTATTTATTAATTTAAGAATTATTCTTTTTGCTGACTTTGGACCCAATCCAGGCAACTTAGAAAATTGTTTAATTAGTTCATTAATTTCTGGGATATCATTATCCATTAGAAGGGAAGTTTAAAATCTAAGGGCAAATTAAATCCACCCGTAGCTTTAGATAATTCTTCAGCAGATTTCTTTTTTAAATTTTCTTTTGCATTATTATAAGCTGCTTTGATTAAATCATTTATTATATCTTGGCTTTCTTTTTTAGCATCATCACTGATGATGATGGATTTTATCTCATAATCTCCAGATAAAATTACTTTTACAAGATTTCCGCCAGACGCCCCTTCTACTTCAATTTTTTTAATTTGTTCTTGGGCCTCTTTCATTTTTTCTTGCATTATCTTTGCTTTTGATAACATGTCAGAAAAATTTGTCATTATTTCTCCTCTTTAAAATCTATTAATTTTGCATCCGGAAAAGCTTCTTGCATATCCTTTGCAATTTTACTTTTTTTAAACTCTTCTATCTTTTTACTTTGATCTTGTTGATTTTGTTCAAAGATGCTTTTAGCAATATCATTTTTACTTAAAGATATAATCCATCTCTCTCCAGTCCATAAAAGCAATTTTTCTGCTAGATTTTTTATAAAATTTTTATTTAACTTTTCATTGAAGCTTATGTCAATTTTACCCCTGCTAAAACTTACCAATTTTACATTTCTTTCAAGGTCGTACTTAAGTTCAATCTCTTTTTCTTTGATTGCATGATCAATAAGGTCTTGTAAATTTTTAATTTCAATTTTAGTATTTTGTTGGTCTTTAAAAAAACTTTTTATAGGTTTAGTTTTAAATTGATTAGTGCTCTTTAGTTGATTTTTAACTTGATTGGGTATGTTTGGCTCAGGTGATTTATCCTCATTTTTTTTTCCAATTAAGTCTTTATTTGATAATTGACTTTCATTTCTTGGATTTTTAATTTGGTTTCTGTTGTCAATATTTTGTAAATGTAATAATTGCATAATATACATTTCTAAAGTCAAATTTTCATTTCCAACTATACTCAGGTCGTCAATGGTTTTAATAGTTAGTTGCCAAAATAGACCTATATCTTGCATATCTACATTTTTAGAATATTCATCAACCATTCGAACCTCTGCTTCTGAGATTGACATATCTTTTTCTATTGGACCCAGACTAATTCTCCTGCCAAAAAAATAAAGCACTTCTAAAATATCGTTTAAAAACTTTTTGGCATCTAAACCGTCATTAATAAGCTCGCTCATTAATTGAATAGCTTCTTTTTCATTTCCACTTAGAACTTCTTTAAACAACATTAAGGTTTTGCTTTTATCTGCTAGTCCTAGCATTTGTCTAACATCTGGCTCTTCTATTTGTTTAGTTTCATTTATCGATTGTGAGATTAATGTTCGATCTAATAATGAAATAGAATCTCTTACAGATCCTTCTGATGTTTTTGCTATTAATTTAATTGCATCTTCAGATACTTTGCCTTTTTCTTGATCAGCTATCTTCTTTAAGTGTTCACAAAGTTTATCAACACTTACTCTTTTAAGATCAAATCTTTGACATCGGGATAGAATAGTTACCGGTATTTTTCTTGGTTCTGTAGTAGCTAAAATAAATTTCAAACTTGGTGGTGGCTCTTCTAAAGTTTTAAGTAAGCCATTAAATGCTTGTTTTGAGAGCATGTGTACTTCGTCAATTATAAATATTTTAAACTTTGCGCTAGTTGGGCTGTACTTTGAATTTTCAATTAACTCTCTTACATCATCTATTCCAGTTTTAGATGCAGCGTCCATCTCCAAAATATCAATATGATTTGAATTTATTATTTCTTGGCAAGTAGGACAAAATTTCTCAGCAGAACAATCTATTTTAGGGTCATCATTTTTTTGACAGTTTAAAGCTTTTGCAATTAAACGAGCTGTTGTCGTTTTACCGACACCCCTGATTCCAGTTAATAAATATGCGTTTGGAGTTTTTTCAAGTTTGATCGCATTAGTAATTGTTTGGGCCATGACTTCTTGACCGATCAAATCTTTAAAGTCTTGAGGTCTATATTTAAGTGCTAGAATTTTATTTGTCATCTTTAAAGAGGCAGGCAACAACCTGAAAAATTTTCACTACGGCTGCTTCTTTTCAGACCTGACCGGGTTTATGAAACATCCACCTGATGCCAACCTCAACATGAGTATATCAAGATCAATTTAAATACTACAAGACTAGATTTAAATTTTGTGGACTATTTTTGCCTAAATGCTGAAGATTCGTACACTCCGAGGATATCTAAAGTCTCAGTATGGAAGCCTAATTCCTCTAAAGCCTTTTTTACTCCAACTTGTTCTAAATGACCCTCGAGATCTAGATAGAAGTTCGCTTGATCAAAAGTATTTTTAACAGAAAAACTCTCCAATTTGGTAAGGTTCACTTGGTTAGTGGCAAATCCTCCAAGACACTTGTAAAGTGCAGATGGCTCACTTTTTACTCTGAAGATGCAGCTAGTAATATACTTCTTATTCTTGTCATATTCTGGCTGTTCAATATTTTTTCCCATTATTAAAAAACGGGTAACATTACCTTTATCGTCTTCAATATTTTTTTGTAAAATTTTTAGATCATACATTTTAGCAGATAAATCTGATGCGATAGCAGCTATAGTTTTATCATTTCCTTCAGCTAAATCTTTTGCAGAACCTGCTGTATCTACCGATATAATTGATTTAAAATTTCTTTTCGTAATTATCTTTTGACATTGGCTTATTGCTTGGGCATGGCTTCTAACATATTTAATATCATCAATTGTAGCATCTGGCTTGCCAAGTAAATTGTGTACTACAGGAAGAAAATATTCTCCATGTATCTGTAATTTATATTTTGGAAGTAAATAATGAATATCTGCAACTCTTCCAGCCAAAGAGTTTTCAATCGGAATTACAATTTTATAAGTTGGATCATTATATGCGTGTTTAAAAGTGTCTTCAAAAGTTGAACAAGTTTTAATTTCAACATTTTTATAAATATTCTCCACCGCAATGTGAGAATAAGCTCCTAGCTCACCCTGAATAGCAATTTTAATTTTATCCATTTCTTTCCATCATCTTTTTAACTTCTATTAGATCACTCTTTGTATCTACACTTAAAGGTGAAGAATTTATATATCCTACATGTATTGTCATCGAATTTTCTAATGCTCTTAGCTGTTCTAGTTTTCTCTCCAATTCAAGCTTTGATCTTTTTAAACTTACATACCTTACTAAAGCTTTATTAGTAAAGGCATAAATACCTATATGATGATAATAATTTTCATATTTTTTTTTGTCTACTCTAAAGAAATCAATCGCTTCACTAAACTTGCCAGCAATTAATTGTTTTTTGACAGATACTTTAACAGTGTTCTCATTTACAAGTTCATCATTGGAGCTAAATGAGCTAGCTAAAGTACCAATATCACAATTTCCTTGCTGCATATAATTTATTAAATCTGATATAGCTTGGGGCTCTATATTTGGCATGTCTCCTTGCAAATTAACAATTAGATTAGGTTCACTTTTTAAGTGACCTTTAAAAACTTCATAAACTCGGTCTGTTCCAGTTTGATGATTAATCGATGTAAGAATTGCTTTCCCTTTATTTTGATTTACAACGTCAATAATTTTTTGATCAGGAGTAGCCACATACACTTCTGAGTTAGTTTTTTTGGCAGCCTCATAAACATGAAGAATCATTTCTTTATTGTTTATAAGTTCCAACGGCTTATTGGGTAATCTTTCAGCATCTAGGCGCGAAGGTATTATTATTACAGTTTTGTTCATAATTATGCGTCCCAAAGACGCAAAAAAAAATTAAGTAATTTAAGTTTTTTTATTAAAGTCGTGTTATACGTCATCTAGGTTTTATCAAAATTATGGACAGTTTTGAAATAAATAAAATTATAGCTGCAGTTCTTCTAACTGCTCTAATTATTATTGGTATTGGAAAATTCACAGATATTTTATTTCACGTTGAGAAACCTAAAGAGTCAGCCTACAAAATTGAAGGTTTAGAAGTTGCAGTGAGTGATGCTTCAACTGCAAGTGCTAAAACAAAAGTTGTAGAAGCTGTAGATATAAAAGCTCTATTAGCTATGGGAGATCTCGCACACGGAGAAAAAGTTTTTAAGAAATGTACTGCTTGTCATCAAATTGCGGTTGGTGGAAAAAATATGATTGGTCCAAACCTATGGGGCGTAATTGGTAGGACCTCAGGATCAATCAGTGATTATAAATATTCTAAGGCAATGATAGCTCATGGTAAAGAGTGGACTTTCGAAGAAATGAACAGCTATTTAATCAAACCTCAAGCTCATATTAAGGGAACGAAAATGGCATTTGCTGGGTTAAGAAAAGAAAAAGATAGAGCATCCGTAATTTTATACATGAACTCTAAAAGCAATAGTCCAAAACCTTTACCTTAATCTAAGCACCACTTTATAATACTTTTTTGTGCATGCACTCTATTAAGAGCTTGTCTCCAAACTACAGATTGTTTGCCGTCAATCACTTCGTCTGTTACTTCCTCCCCTCTTCCCACAGGAAGACAGTGCATAAAAATTGCACCTGAACTAGCTTTACTCATCAATTTTTTATTTACCTGAAAAGGTTTTAAGATTTTTTTCTTTGCTTTTTTATTAACTTTATCATTCATTGAAACCCATTTATCAGTCATCACACAATCTGAGTTTTTCACAGCTTCTTCGGGTTTAGTAGTTACAATTAGATTGACTTTATTTTTCTTTGCCCAAGATAGTATTTTCTTATTTGGAGAGTATTTTTTTGGACAAGCGATACTTAAATTAAATTTAAATTTTCCCGCAGCTTCAATTAAAGAGTTAGACATATTATTGTTTCCGTCTCCTAGCCAAGATACTGTTTTACCCTCAATACTTCCGTTGCTTTCTTCGTATGTAAGAATGTCTGACATGATCTGACAAGGATGTCCTATATCTGATAAACCATTTATAATTGGTATATCTAAATGTTTTCCGAATTCTTCAAGATTTTTGTGAGAGGATGTTCTTAACATTACAATATCAACGTACTCAGTCAAAACTTTTGCTGTATCTTTTAATGTTTCATCACCTTTACCATAATGTATTCCATCTGGATTTAATATAATTGACGAACCGCCTAATTGCTTCACAGCTATATCAAAAGACATTCTAGTCCTTGTCGAAGGCTTTTCAAAAATCATAGCCATAGATCTTCCTTCAAAAGGTTTATCTTCGTCTGGCGCAGATTTATTTAAATTTTTTCTGTTAAGCTTTCTAGCTTTTGCTTCATCAATAATAGCTCTTAAATCATTCGATGAATGATCAGATATATTTATAAAATTTTTCATCTATAGTTTTTACAGACCTTATCTAATATTTTTAATCCTAAATTAATTTCTTGTCTTGTGACATTTAAAGGAGGCAAAAGTCTGACTACATTTTCAGCAGCTCTTATGGTTAAAAGCTTATTGTCCATTAATTTTTGAGTAAATTTAGTTTGATCTTTATGTAAACAAAGTCCAATCAATAACCCTTTTCCTCTGACTTCTTTAATTATTTTTGGATACTTTTCTTTTAATTTCTCAAGGCCTTTTAAAAAATGATTTCCGTTTTTAGTTACATTGCCTAGAAAACCTTTTTTAAAAATTACATCCATTACGGCATTTCCAGCACTCATTGCTAAAGGGTTTCCTCCAAACGTAGATCCATGAGTTCCTGGTTTCATTCCCGATGCTACTTTTTTATTTACTAGTACAGCTCCAATTGGGAAACCACCGCCTATACCTTTTGCAATAGGAACAATATCTGGCTTTATCTTTGCATGTTCAAACGCAAAAAATTTGCCGCTTCTTCCTATACCACACTGAACTTCATCTAAAATTAATAAGATTTTCTTCTTGTTACATAGTTTTCTTAAACCAACTAAACAATAATTTGGAATTACCTTAATTCCGCCTTCTCCCAGTATGGTCTCAACCATGATTGCAGCAGTCCTGCTTGTAATAGATTTTTCTAAACTTTTATGATCACCAAAATTAAAATGATCAAATCCATCTACTTTTGGTCCGAAGCCCTCTGTAGCTTTTTTGCTATTACTGGCAAAAATCGTTGCTAGGGTTCTTCCATGAAAACTATTGTTTATACATAAAACTCTATTTTTTTTTGGTTGACCTTTTGAATAAAAATATCTTCTAGCAAATTTTATCGCAGCTTCTGTTGCTTCAGCACCAGAATTTTGAAAAAAAACATAATCAGCAAATGTTTTTTGTTTAAGTCTTTTAGCTAACCTTTCTTGCTCTGGAATTATAAAAGCATTAGATACATGCCATAATTTTTTAGATTGTTTAGAAATAGAATTAATTAAATAATTGTTTGCATGTCCTAAACAATTCACAGCTATTCCTTGAACAAAGTCCAAATATTTTTTTCCATTTGTGCTATAAAGGAAAGAGCCTTTGCCTTTAGTAAAAGCAACTTTTTTTCTATTATACGTGTTTAATATTGCACTCATTTTAAGATTTAATTTTATATCCTTTTTTATACAATAAATAAGTAACAAACCAGCTTACAAAACTTAATACCGATAAGTATATCAATCCAATAAAAATTGATCCATCCGCTTTGCCTATAAAACTGTATCTAAAACCATCTATCATGTAAAAAAATGGATTAACTTTGCTTATAATTTGTAGATATTCTGGCAATCTCTCAATTGAGTAAAAAGTACCTGATAAGAAAGATAATGGAACAATTACAAAATTTGTTACTGTTGCCATGTGGTCGAATTTTTCAGCCCAAAGGCCTGCGATTATTCCTATGTTTCCGAGTATAAAAGATGAAAGCAAAGTAAATGTCACTAGTAATAAATAATTAGTAATCTCGATATCTACGATGAGTTTAAATACAATAATGGAAACTATCGCTATCATCACACTTCTTGTAACTGCGGCTAGTGCAATTGAAATAGTAACCTCTGCTGCTGATAACGGTGCGTAAAGTAAATCAACTATATTACCTTGAATTTTCCCAATCATAAAAGATGAGGACGAATGAGAAAAAGATTGTTGAATGACTTGCATTGAAATCAACCCTGGCGCTAAAAAAGCAATGAAAGGTACACCTAAAACATCTCCCCTGTCTGTACCTATTGCTAAAGATAAAACAAGTAAAAATAGTAATGAGGAAATTAAAGGTGAAAAAATAGTTTGTATCCAAACAATTAAAAATCTTAAGACTTCTTTTTTATATAAAGTCCAGGCTCCAACCCAATTTATTAAACCAAATCTTCTAGATCCAATTTTATATTTTTTTGTAATTTCAACCATTGATAGTCTTATAACCTTTTATTAAAAAAACTGTGCACAACTAAATCTACTCACAGCTTTTAGACCTTTTAATGTTTAAAACCCCAATATTTTGTCCTAAGTTTTTTAAAAATACTAAATATTGTAAACATATACAATGAGTTGGACAGACGAAAAAGTAAAGAAATTAAGGGAACTTTGGACTAAAGGCCATACTGCTAGTCAGATTGCAGAAGCTCTTGGAGATACAACTCGTAACGCTGTTATTGGTAAAGCCCATAGGTTAAATTTAGAGGCTAGAGCTCCATCAAAACAATCTAGTCAATCATCAACATCTGTAAATAGACCTGTACGGAGAGGTTCGGCACCTATTTCTAGAAAAGCTAAATTTCAATCAATTTTATTAGATAAAAATTTTGAACCTGAAAATCCTAAATCTTTAGAGGAGTTAACCGACCAAACCTGCAAATGGCCCATAGGGCACCCAAATGAGGAAAAGTTTTATTTTTGCGGAAGAAAGCCTGAAGGGGAATTTCCTTACTGTAAATTACATATCTTATATGCTTTCCAGCCAAAAGGAACCAAAGAGGAAGTGCTTGATAAAGAGGATGATGTTCCAGAATTTATTGAAAAGAAAGTAAAATCAGCAGGTTAATTCATTTACACTTTTTACATAAACCAAAAAATTCTAAATTAAATCTTTTGTACTTTGTTCCTTTTTTGTCACTAAAGCTTGATAGATATTTCGTCAGTTTAGCATCACTAATTTCATCTACCATTTCACAGCTCTCGCAAATTGAAAATGCAGTGGCTTTTGAAATTTCACAACTAGAACTTCTACATGCAACAAAAGCGTTTTTACTTTCGATTTTATGAATTTTCCCCGTCTGAACTAATTTATCTAATGCTCGATAAACTTGAGGTGGTGCTTTAATTCCTTTCTTTTGAACATTGAAAAGTATTGTGTATGCTTTTAAAGGTTCTGAAGATTTATTAATTAAATCAAAAATAATTTGCTGATTTTTTGAAAGATTATTTTCTTTGTGCATTCTATTCATTTTACTTGTTTCTCATTAATTTTTCAATTTAATCGATTGTTTAATATTTAGTAATGAAAGTATAAATAAAAATAAGGAAGCAGCTATAATTGACGGACCTGAAGAGGTATTAAATTCTAGCGAGGTAAATAAGCCTAAAACTACTGACAATAAACCACCAAGGATTGAAAAAATTACCATTGTCTGTGGACTTGAAGAAATATTTCTAGCCATTGCGGCTGGTATAATTAACATACCTGTAATTAACAATAGTCCAACCATTTTAATTGAAATAGCAATGATCCCAGCCATTAAAATAGTAAAGACAGCTTTAGCTCTATCAGGATTTAAACCTTCGGCCTCTGCTAATTCATAATTTACTGTTGATGCAAATAAAGGTTTCCAAATTAATCTAAGAATTAAAAGAATTAGTGGGCCTCCTATCCATATAATTAATAAATCATCAACTGTAACCGCTAGTATATCTCCAAATAATAATCCCATAATATCGAACCTTATGAATGTTAAAAAACCAATAACAACTAATCCAACTGCTAAAGACGAATGAGCTAAGAGTCCTAATAAAGCATCACCAGGTAAATTGGTTCTTTTTTGAAGCTGAATTAAAATTAATGCAATTAAAGATGAAATTATAAATACTGAAAAAGCAATATTTAACTCTAAAGAATAAGCTAACGTAACTCCAAGTAAAGCTGAGTGAGCGAGAGTATCACCAAAATAGGATAATCTTCTCCATATAACAAAACATCCGAGAGGACCTGTTACAATAGCAACGCCAAGACCAGCAATTAATGCTCTTATAAAAAAATCATCTAACATTTAATTTTTTTTTATTTCTCCTTTGCTCGTATGAATATGATCGTGTCTATGTTCGTACCTTGACAATATTTGAGATGCTTGTTCACCAAACAGAGCTTTATACTCATTATTTTTTGCAACATCGATCGGAGATCCTGAACAACAAACGTGACCGTTTAAGCAGACAACATGGTCTGTGGCACTCATCACTGTATGTAAGTCATGGGAAATTAATAAAATTCCACAATTTAATTCGTCAGTTATTTTCTTTATGAGTTTATATAAAGCTATTTCACCAGTGAAATCTACCCCTTGGACTGGTTCATCAAGTACCAATAAATCTGGTTTTTTTGAAATGGCTCTTGCAATTAGTACCCTTTGAAATTCACCGCCTGACAAATCACCTAAATTTTTATTTTTAAGTTGTATAACACCTGTTAATGATAAAGCCTCGTTAATATCTTCATCTTTAAGATTTTCAGTTAATACCATGAAATCCCTTACTCTAAGTGGCAATGTCCAATCAATTGAAATTTTTTGAGGAACGTATCCAACTTTATTCGTATATTTTTCAACTTCTCCATCAATATTTTTATAAATTCCTAATGCAATTTTTGCAGTTGTACTTTTTCCAGAACCATTCGGCCCAATAAGAGTAACTATTTGTCCTTTTTCAATTTGTAGTGAAACTCCTTTAACTAGCCATTTGTCTTTTATACGGAAACCAGCTTGATTTAATTTTACTAAAATATTTTGATTTGAGTTCATTTTATACCTTGACTAATAAATGTTATATTATTACATAGTGTTATATTATAACAAATTTTAAACATTATCATTATGAAAAACATTAAAAAATTACCATTTATATTATCAATACTATCTTTATTTACTATTTTTTCATCAGCAAATGCTGATATTAAAGTTGTTGCTTCAATTAAACCTGTACATTCATTAGTAAGCTATTTAATGGATGGTGTGGGCAAACCAGATTTAATAGTAGATGGATACGCCTCTCCACATGGATTTGCCATGAAGCCATCGCACGCAAAAATGCTACAAAATGCTGACCTAATATTTTGGGTGGGTGAAGATTTAGAAAATTTTTTAGAAAAACCATTAAAATCAATAGCAAAAAAAGCTGAGAAAATAGAATTAATGGAAACTAAGGGTTTAAAAAAATTAAAATTTAGAGAAAGAAATATATTTGAAGAACATGGTCACGATGATCATAAAGAACACGGTCATAAAGAAGATAAACATGACGATCATAAGCACGATGAACATAAAGAACACGGTCATAAAGAAGATAAACATGACGATCATCATGAGCATGCTCACGGCGAACACGATCCACATATTTGGCTTGATCCAATAAATGCAAAAGCAATCCTAAGTGAAATGGCAGAGCATTTAATTGAAAAAGATCCAAATAATGCATCTACTTATAAAGCTAATTTAAAGAAGGCTCATAAAGCTTTAGACAATCTTACAAAAAAGGTTAAATCTGAATTAAAAAAAGATTTTAAATCTATAGTTTTTCATGACGCCTACCAGTATTTTGAAAAAAGATTTGATGTAAATGTTTTAGGAGCTTTTACTGTCAATACAGATGTATTACCAGGCGCTGAACAATTAGCTGAAATTAGAGAAATAATTGAACATGAAAAAGTAACTTGTGTATTTTCAGAGCCTCAATTTAATCCAGATATTATAAAAGCAGTTGCAAAAGATACCAATATTAAGACTGGAGTTATAGATCCATTAGGAGCGACACTTAATCCAGGAAAAGATTTATACTTTGATTTAATAAAAAATATGTATGCTTCTTTTAAAAGCTGCTAAAGATACTTTATAGTAAAAGTATCTTTTCTTTCTAAATTGTAATAAATCCTTAACAAATAACAATTAAAAGGAGATTAGATGTTTATTAAAAAATACCTTAAATGGGTAAGTACTTTTTTAGTTCTTACGGGTATTTTATTAACAAATTTGAATATGTATCCAGTAAATATAATGTTTCATGGTGCGGGAGTTGTCGGTTGGACTATTGCAGGTTTTATTTCTAAGGATAAAGCAATATTAACAAATTTTGGGTTACAGATTCCATTATTTATTATTGGTTTTTATCAAATTTTAGTTCCGTAAGTTCGAGACACTTCAATACATTTTGTATGAGGAAAATAAAAAAAATATTGTTTGTTTGTACTGGAAACTCTGCGAGAAGCATAATAGCGGAAAGTATTGTAAACAATAATTTCCGAAATCAATTCATCGCATTTAGCGCTGGAAGTAATCCTTCAGGAAAAATCAATCCCTACATTAAAGAGTATCTTGAAGGAAAAAAATTTAATTTAACCACGTATTATTCAAAAAATTTTGATGAATTTTTAAAAAAAGATATTGATATTGATTACGTGATTACAGTTTGTAATAACGCCAATAAAGAAGTTTGTCCTGTATGGCCCAAAAAAAAGACCATTACACACTGGGACATCGCGGACCCTGTTGAAAAAATCAAAAAAACTAAAAATAAAGATAAAATAAATTTAATAGCCGAAGAAACTTATAATATAATTAATGAAAAAATAAAACATTGGATAAAAAATGAAAAGTAAAAAGATATTTATTGGTGAATTTATAGGAAGTTGTTTTTTAGTCATGATAATTGTTGGCTCAGGTATTATGGCTCAAAATCTAACTGATGATATCGCTGTAATGTTAATAGCGAATACTTTAGCTACAGGTGCAGGATTATTTGTTCTGATTACTTCAATCGGTGATATCTCCGGCGCACATTTCAATCCTGTCGTTACTTTAGCAATGTATTTTACCAACAAGATTAAAAAAAATTTAATTATCACTTATATCTCGGCTCAAATTTTAGGTTGCATGTTAGGAGTAATGTTAGCAAATTTTATGTTTGATCTTCCTTTGTTGCAGCTTTCACAGAAGATTAGACCTGGAATAAATATTTTTACAGCTGAGATCATTGCAACTTTTGGATTAATTTTTGTGATATTTGGATCTTTAAAGAGTGGCAAACTTGCGGTCGCTTCATCAGTAGCTACTTTTATTACAGCGGGGTATTGGTTTACCTCTTCAACTTCATTTGCAAATCCAGCGGTAGCAATAGCAAGAACTTTTACAGACACATTTACTGGAATTAATTACTTAAATACTCCTAGCTATATCATTGCTGAAATTGTTGGCGGAATACTAGCTGTCTATTTAATTAGAAAAATTATTTTATAATTGGAGGGCAGCCCAAGGTAATATTGATACCTTGGGCCAATTAATTAACACAACAGTGGGAGACTGATAAGTTATTAATAATTTAAAATTATTAAAAAAATATTTAAATTAAGTTAAAAATTTATTAAATTTAAGAATAAATAATATTAGAACTGACATTCATCTCTTTTGCTAAATTTTTAAGTCTTTTAGTTACTTGTTTTGAGACTATATCACTATGATTGTTAGGTATTTTCAAAAAAATAGTCTTATTTCTTTTATAAATTTTAAATTCATCTAACAACAACGAAGACATGCTTGTAAGTGACTCTGCTAATCTTAAAGCAGATCCCACTTGCTTTGAGGATAAAATCTCGTTGTTATTTAATAAGGCTAGAAACTGATAATTCGGGTTATATTTTAAGCCACAATGTCTCCAAAAACTTGCTGATGCAACTTTTACTCTATCTCTATGTTCTAGTTTTAGTAATGGAGTATTTAACACTTCCATAAAAACTAACTCTGCTTTCTGAAAAGCGCCTAGGCCCCAATCCATTTTGCTTAAGATACAAGCCAAGGTTAGTAATCTTCGATTAAAATATTCGTTGTCTTCAAACAATGGTGAAATAAAATTAAAATATTTCTCAAAACTCTTTCCATAGTCTCCTTTTTTAAAAGATATACCATCAGTTTTTAATTTGAAAATTTCATCCTCGCTCATTCCTTGGTTTATAATTGTACTCATATGTCCTTCTCTCAATCCACTAATTGAACAAATAATTTTTGAGGGGCTTGCTGCTTCAATTATTTCGTTAAGTATTATAGAGCTAAAAGGTAAATAGGGAGTTCTAGATTTAGTAATATATTCCATTGATTTCAAAGATGATTTATTAAATTTTGAAATTCTGTTTAAGTATTTAACTGCTACATCTTTTGAGAGTTTATATTGATGCAAAATATGTAATGGGTGTTTTTCTTTAAAGAGATGATATTTAAATAATGATCTCCAAGTCCCTCCTACCAAATAAATATTTTTGAATTTCTTTTTAGAAAGCCATTTTTCATCTCTTAAAAGTTTTCTAACATATTTTCCTAAATTTCTTTTTTTTATAATAGGATTATTTTCAAGTCTTAATACTCCAAGAGGTAAAGAGGTTGTTTCGAAAATTTGATTTTTAGAAACTCTGGCAAGTTCTAAACTTCCACCTCCTAAATCTGCAACTAGTCCATCTACTTCATCAAATCCTACCATTACACCGTTTGCTGAAGTTCTTGCTTCTTCCTCGCCAGATAATACTAGTGGTTTTTTATTAAATATTTTTTCAATTTCTCTTAAAAAATTTTTTGCATCAGTAGCCTCTCTAAAAGCTGCTGTAGCAATAATTTCTAAATCTTGAACGTCTGAAATATCTAAAATTTCTTTAAATCTATTTAGAACTTTTAAAGAACTTTTAATTCCATCAGGGTTTAGTTTTTTAGATTTATCTAGATTTTTTCCAAGTTTGCAAACTGCTTTTTCATTAAAGACTGGAATTGGAGAAATTTTAAAATTATCGTATATGAGCATTCTTACTGAATTTGATCCAAGATCTATTATGGCTTGCTTAGACTTTTTATTAGACTGAAATTTAAAAAGATTTTTTAATTCTGGTTTCATTTTACTAATCTTAAATTTTGAGGTTTAGCTCTTAAAATTGACTTACCACGACCTGATAAACTTGGGTTCTTCATGAAATAGGAATGTGCGGAAAAGCCTTTTTCTTGTTCTTTATGATAGTTTCCTATGCTATCTAAATACCATGTTTCCGATTTATCTTTAAAGTTGGCTAACATAATTTGATCTAAAATTTGCTCATGTACAGTATTGTTTTCTATGGGAATTATAATTTCAATTCTTCTATCTAAATTTCTAGGCATTAAATCTGCAGATGAAATATATACCTGATTCTCTCGAGAGGGCATAGAACTACCATTTGCAAAACAATAAATTCTTGAGTGTTCTAAAAATCTGCCAATAAGGCTTTTTACTTTTATATTTTCAGATTGACCTTTAATTCCAGGTCTTAAGCAACATACTCCTCTTACCGATAAATTTATTTTTACTCCTGCGTTTGAAGCTTCGTAAAATTTCTTAATAATTCCAGGGTCTACAAGAGAATTCATTTTTGCCCATATTTCTGCAGGTTTTCCTTTATTTGCATTTACTATTTCATTTTCAATTTTTTCTTCAAAAAAATTCCTACTATTTAATGGAGACATAAAAATTTTATTCAATTTTTTTGGTTTTGCGTAACCAGTTACATAATTAAAAAATTTTTCGACATCTTTGGCCAAGTCTTGATTAGAGCTAAACAGTGATAAGTCAGTATAAATTTTTGCGTTAATAGGATGATAGTTTCCTGTACCTAAGTGAACATAGCTTCGCGTTTTAGCTCCTTCTTTTCTTAAAACTAAACTTGCCTTTGCATGCGTTTTGTATTTTGCGAATCCGTAAACAATTTGAACGCCAGCTTTCTCTAGTTTCCTAGATAATTCAATATTAGCTTCCTCATCAAATCGAGCTTTTATTTCTATTACGGCTGTAACAACTTTTCCGTTTTCTGCTGCTCTACTTAGTGCTTTTACGATAGGAGAGTCAGGTGTGGTTCGATACAAAGTTTGTTTGATACCGATAACTTTGGGATCTTTTGCTGCAGCTTCTAAAAATTGAATTACTACATCAAAAGTTTCAAAAGGGTGGTGTACAACAAAATCTTTACTTCTTATAGCTGAAAAAAATTTATCGTCAAATTCCTTCAATCTTTCAACTTCTCTAGGATTAAACTTTTTAAATCTCAGCTTTGGATCTTTCTTTTTACAAATTTCATCTATATCTTGTATTCCAACCAATCCTTCAACCTCATAAATATGATCTTCATCCATTTTAAATTTTTTTGAAATAAAATTTAAAAGTTTTTTGTTTGAATTAGTGAGTACTTCGAGTTTAACTACGTTTCCCCTTCTTCTTTTCTTAATTGCTTTTTCAAAATATCTCACAAGATCAGCAGCTTCATCATCTATTTCAATTTCGCTGTCTCTAATTATTTTAAACTGCAAACTTGCCTCGATATTATGGTCTGGAAATATTTCATTAGCAAATTTACAAATTACGTCATCAATTGTGACAAATTCATTTATTGTTTCAGAATTGTTTAGAGATACAAATTTTGGAAGTGCTCTTGGTATAACTATAATTGCATTTAGTTCTCTTTTTTTTTTTATTCTAGTCATTCTTAGTAAAATTGCTTGGCCTTTATTTGGTATAAAAGGAAAGGGATGTGATGGGTCAATGGCAGTAGGTGTTATTATAGGATAAATTGTTTCCTGAAAATATTCTCTTAGATACATAAGATCCTTCTTATTTAGTTCTGACATTTTTCGAATGAAAATTTTTTCTTTCGATAGCTCTTTTTTCAACTCTAGGAATGCTTCGTTTTGCTTCTTTAATAGATCTTTAGTTTTTAATACGACCCTATTCAATTGATCCTCTGCAGTTAATCCATCTGCGCTTAATTCGTCAAAACCATCTTTAATTTGATTAAAAAGTCCAGCGACTCTTACCATAAAAAATTCATCTAAATTTGTACCTGCGATTGATAAAAATTTTACTCTTTCAAATAGAGGATTTGTTTTATCTTTTGATTCTTCTAAAACACGATCATTAAACTGAAGCCAAGATAATTCTCTGTTTATGAGTTGATTGCTAATATTAGCGTTTTCTGAAAATGATGCTTTCGACATATTTAAATGTTAAATTAAAAATATGTTTAAATTATATGCGATGAGACATGCTAAATCTAGTTGGGATTTTCCAGATTTAGATGATCATGACAGGCCATTGAATAAAAGAGGGGTAAATTCAGCAAAATTAATTTGTGAATTTTTTATTAAAAAGAAATTAAAATTTGATTTAGTTTATTGCTCATCCTCTAAAAGGACAATACAAACATTAAATATATTGTCAGAAAAAATCAGTTTTAAGAAAATTATTAAAAAAAAAGCGCTTTATCATGCTAGTGAGGATGAAATTATTCATATCTTAAAACAAACAGTTGATAATTATAAAACTTTACTTTTAATCAATCATGAACCTTCAATTAGTGAACTCATAAATCGAATCTGTCTTAAAGAAAACTCCGAACAATTTGAAAATTTAAAAAGAAAATTTCCTACTGCAGCCGTTGCTGAAGTAAGTTTTAATTTCAATGATTGGGAAAAGTTATCAAAAGTTAAAGGAAAATTAATATCATTTATAAAGCCAAAAGATCTTCAAACATCTAAGGAATAGCCAGCAGATCTTACTGTTCTGATAAGATCTTTCTTGCCATCAATATTTATTGCTTTTCTTAGTCTTCTTATATGAACATCTATAGTTCTGGACTCAACATAAATATCATCTCCCCATACAGAATTTAGAAGTTGCTCACGCGAATATACTCTTTTTGGATTCTTTATTAAAAAATCAATTAGTTTAAATTCGGTTGGGCCGACTATAACTTGTTTATCTGCTCTATAAACTCTTCGTTGAACTCTATCTACTTTAAGATCCTCAAATACTACAACATCAGCGGCAACACTTGGTTTAGATCTCTTTAATAAAGCGTTAACTCTTGCAATAAGTTCTTTTTGGCTGAATGGCTTAGTTACATAGTCATCAGCTCCTGTTTCAAATCCTTTAAGTTTGTCTTCTTCCTCACCTTTGGCTGTTAACATAATGATTGGGATATTTTTGTGAAGATTGCTTCTTTTCAAATTTTTACAGACTTCAACACCTGAAATATCTGGCAACATCCAATCTAATAAAATTAAATCAGGATTTTTTTCCTTTATATTTCTAATAGCGTCTTCTCCATTGACTGCATAATCAACTTTGTGACCCTCTTTTTCTAAATTGTATTTAAGTAAAGTTACGATGGGCATTTCATCTTCAACAATGAATAAATTTGCCCTCATTATCCTTTTGGTCGGTCTCCCTCTAAATAATCTCCTGTAATCAGAAAATAAACTTGCTCTGCAATATTGGTTGCATGATCTCCAATCCTCTCAATATTTTTAAGCATGAAAAGTAGTTGGGTTACTTTTTGTATATCGTTTTTATTTTTTTCTAAATGCTTTACTGCAGCTTCCATATTAGAATTAGTCATTTGATCTATTTCTTCATCAGAATTCCAAACATTTTCTGCTGTATCTTTAGCTCTATGTAAATACGAATTTAAAACTGCATTGACTTGTTTTGATGCTTTTAAACCAGCTATTTCGAAATTTTTAGTAATATCATTAGGTAAATCAGTTCCAATTTTAGTTAATCGTTTTGAGATGTTTTTTGCTAAATCACCAATTCTCTCTAAGTCTGAAGAAACTTTTAAGGCAACAACTGTTTCTCTTAAATCTATTGCCATAGGTTGCCTTAAGGCAATCAAATTTACAACTTGCTCTTCTATATTTATTTCATACTTATCAGTCAATTCGTCATCTTTGATAGATTTTTCTGCTAAACTAATGTCTTTTTTAACTAAAGATTGAATAGTGTTTTCAAGCTGTTTCTCAACTCCAGTTCCCATTTTCACTATTGTATCTTTTAATAACTGAAGTTGCTCTTCGTAAGATTTTACAATGTGCGGTTTTTCACTCATTAACCAAACCTTCCTGTAATATAATCCTGAGTTTGCTGATTATCAGGATTTTTAAATATTTTATCTGTTGGTCCAAATTCTATAAGTTTTCCCAAATGAAAGAAACCTGTTTTTTGAGATACCCTAGCTGCTTGTGACATTGAGTGGGTAACTATCACAATTGTGACCTCTTTTTTAAGATCATCTATAAGTTCTTCAATTTGAGCTGTTGCTATTGGGTCAAGCGCTGAACATGGTTCGTCCATAAGAATCACTTCTGGACTTACAGATATAGCTCTAGCAATACATAGTCGTTGCTGTTGACCTCCTGATAAACCAGTTCCGATTTCATCAAGTCTATCTTTAACTTCGTTCCACAAGGCAGCTTTTTTCAAACTTGTTTCAACTATTTGATCCATTTCTTCTTTGCTCTGTGCAATACCGTGAATAGTAGGACCATAAGCTACATTTTCATAAATTGTTTTAGGGAATGGATTGGGTTTTTGAAAAACCATACCAACGTTCTCCCTAAGTCTCACAACATCTAACTTTCTTGAATTCAGTTCTAGGTTGTCCATTTTAATACTGCCTTCAACTCTACAAATATCTATGACGTCGTTCATCCTGTTCAAGCATCTTAAGAAAGTAGACTTTCCACACCCAGATGGTCCAATTAAAGCTGTAACTTCTTTTTCTGCTATATCTATAGAGACGTCAAATAATGCCTGTTTGGATCCGTAATAAACATTTACATTTTCCGCTTTTATTTTACTCATTTAACTCCATTTCTTTTCAAATTTGTGTCTAACGATTTGAGCTGCCAAGTTCATTAAAATTAAAAAAGCTAGAAGCACCATAATACATGCAGATACTTTTTCAACAAAACCCCTCTCAGCACTTTCTGACCATATATATATCTGAACTGGTAAACTTGCAGCAGGATCAACTGGCGTACCAGGTATTGTATTCACAAAAGCAACCATTCCTATTAAAATTAAAGGGGCTGTTTCCCCTAAAGCTTGAGCCAAGCCAATTATCGTTCCAGATAAAGTTCCAGGCATTGATAGTGGCACAGTATGATGCATGGTTGTTTGCATATTACTTGCACCCATCGCTAAAGCAGCTTCTCTTATACTTGGGGGAACAGCTTTTAAAGAAGCTCTTGCAGCAATAATTATTGTTGGTAATGTCATAAGAGACAAAGTAATTCCTCCAACAAGTGGTGTCGATCTTGGTAAATTAAAAACTGCTAATAAAACACCAAGACCTAGCAAACCAAATACTATCGATGGAACAGCTGCCAAATTGTTAATGTTTACTTCTATAAAATCTGTAAATTTATTTTTTGGTGCAAACTCCTCGAGATAAATTGCAGCTAGCACTGCGATAGGAAATGAAAACGCTAAACATACTAGTATACTAAAAACTGTTCCCATAAACGAGCTAGCTATACCTGCTAGTTCTGCCTCTCTTGAATCAGGACTTGTAAAAAAACTAATGTTAAACTCTGATAAAATATCTCCTCTTTCATTAAGCATATCGTAAATCTGCAACTGGTAATCATTTACTCTTCTATTCTCCTCAGGAATATCTCTTGGATAATTTCCCTTATGAACTTGATCAACATCATCAGAAGCTGTTAATTTTATGGGCACTATTTTACCTAGATAGTCTGGATTTTTTAAAAGTAGATCTTTAACCTCTGCCTCATATTTATACGAAACCATTTGTATCAATTGACGATCCTCTTCTTCAGGAAGTCCAGGATCTAATGAGGTCATAGCTTTGTAAGCAACATCATAATAGTCTGCATTTTCTAGATCATCTTTTGATGGGCTTTCTGCATCGATTAAAAGTAATTCTTTATCATAATGAACTTCTGTTACTATCCAAGTTTTTTGGAAAGCTGAGTAACCTTTTGAAAATATCTGAAACATAAAAACTGCTAAAAAGCTTAAAGCTAATCCTATAGCTATTTTGCCATACCATTGAAATCTTCTTTCAGCGTTATATCTTTTTTTTAATAAATTTTTCTTAAAACTATTCATATTTTTCCCTATATTTTTTAACAACTGAAAGAGCGATTACATTTAAGAATAAAGTTACTATAAATAAAGATATTCCTAATGCAAAAGCTGATTGAGTTTTTGGATCTCCAAATTGTTGGTCTCCAATTAAAATTACTACAATTTGCGCTGTAATGGTTGAAGTTGATTCGAGTGGATTCATTGTAAGATTAGCCGCTAGTCCTGAGGCCATTACAACAATCATTGTTTCTCCTACCGCTCTCGATACTGCTAAAAGTATCGAACCTACGATACCAGGTAGGGCTGCTGGAAAAATTACTTTTTTTACAGTTTCAGATTTTGTTGCGCCCATTGCGTAACTCCCATCTCTTAAATTTTGAGGTACTGCCGTCATAACGTCATCGCTTAGACTTGAAATAAAAGGAATTATCATTACTCCCATAACTGCTCCTGCAGCTAAAGCGCTCTCCGCTGAAACTTCTAAACCCATAGCGTTACCAATTTCTTTAACAAAAGGACCGACGGTTAAAGCTGCAAAAAAACCATATACCACTGTTGGAATACCAGCTAAAATCTCAATAATAGGTTTCGCATATTTTCTTACGCCTCTTCCGGCATACTCAGATAGATAAATCCCGCTTAACAAACCTATGGGGATGGCAACACACATTGCAATAAAAGCAATAAAAAAAGTTCCAGCAAATAAAGGTACAGCTCCGAAAGCATCCTTCATTAATTCAGGATCTGGTTGGCCATCTCTTACAAAAGTTTTAGCAGGATACCAATGAGTTCCGAATATAAAGTCAAAGATTTTTACTGCTTGAAAAAACCTAATCGCTTCGAATAAAAGTGAAAAAACTATTCCGATTGTAACTAAAACTGCGCCTAATGATGCAACAAATAACACCCATTTAAGAAAAATTTCTACTGGTTCTCTCATTCGATCATTTTTCTGAACAGATCTATACGCAAAACTCAGAGAGAAAATTAAAATTGCTAAAATAATTGCTACTTTAGCGCTGTTAGCTATTCCTTTTAATTGAATGTACTTATTAGCAGACTCATCTAGAAAATTAGTAATATTTCCCGTGTAAGTTCCTGCGGCTAATGCTTTAACCTTTGTGTAAATAAGCTGAAGCTCATTTTTAGTTAAGTTCTGATCAGTGTAATCTTGTAAAATAAATGTTTTAACTATTGATGGTTCAAAAACTGACCAAAGAGCAAAAATTATTAATGCTGGTGCAGCACACCAAGCAGCTAAATAATATCCATAAAATTTTGGTAATGCCGTAAGTCTTTGTGATGATTGAATAACTAGAGCTTTTTTTCTACCGAAATAATAACTTGTGAAAGCTAAGAGAATAATAAAAGTTACAAGTATTAAATTCATATTGAGCTTCCAGAGATAAAAAGGGGGTAAAATACCCCCTTTTTGTTTAATTGATACTACTACTTCTTAGCAGGCATGTTAACTAACTTCGTAGCGTTAGTTCTAGATGTTTTGTATAACTTGCCATCTAGAGGTACTAGCCCGATATCAGTTAAATAACCTTTATTACCCATAGCTTTTTTACTTGTGAACTCTTTTACGAATTCATGTAAGCCAGGTACAACGCCCACGTGAGCTTTTTTCACATAGAAGAATAAAGGTCTTGCAACTGCGTAACTGTAATCTTGAATCGAAGATAGACTTGGTTGACCACCTTCAATGCTTGCAGCTTGCAATTTATCTTTTGCAGCTAAGAAATAACTGAAACCAAAGAAACCGAACATTTCTTTGTCCGCAGCTAATTTTTGAATAATAAGTGAGTCGTTCTCACCAACTTCAATTACCGCACCATCTTCTCTTAACGCTTTATATTTAGCGCCAGCTTTTTTAGAAGCATCATCGATACCTTTTTTCATTACTAATGAATTCCAAGCATCTCTTGTTCCTGATGTTCCTGGAGGCACCATAACTTTGATAGGGTAGTTTGGTAATGATGAGTCGATATCACTCCAATTTTTATATGGATTTGGTACTAACGCACCATCTTTAGCAACTTCTTTTGCTAATGCTGCCCATAATTGTTTTTTTGTAAAGTTTACTGGTTTAGCATCTTTAGAATAAGCTAACGTTATTCCGTCGTTACCAACTGTAATCTCTACGATTTCTTCAACACCATTTTTTTGACATAGCGCATACTCTTTAGACTTCATAGCTCTAGATGCATTTGTTATGTCTGGGTGCTCTGTACCAACTCCGGCACAAAATAATTTAGCTCCACCACCTGTTCCTGTTGACTCGATTACTGGTGTTTTAAATTTACCAGACGAACCAAATCTTTCAGCAACGATTGTTGCATACGGGAATACAGTTGAAGAACCTACGATTTTAATCTGATCTCTAGCTTGAGCAGAAGTTACAACTAACATTGCAACTAATGAAGCTAAAGCGATTGATAGTTTTCTCATTGTTTATCCTTTCATTTATTAATTAATTAACAAACATTGGACTCATAGAATTAAGAGGACTCTTAATTATTACAGATATGTTACAAATTTATTAAAATGATAACTTTTTAGTTGAACTTTCTAGTTATCTCGATTTGTTGATAATCAGAGGCTAAAGACCCTCCGCAACTAAAAGGTCTTACTTTATTTTTAACTGCATAGGACTGAGTTGGCTTTAATGTAACTTCTAGTTGTACAAAGTTAACTAATTTTTGAGTAAAACCTTTATCATATCTCCACGCATTCCATTGAGTGGGAGCGGTAAATACTTCGGTTAAATAAGATGCAGCTTGTGAGTGAATCATATTGCTCTCGTTTTGTCCTTTTAAAAGATTATTTTTAACTTTTTCAAAAATTTTTCTACATTTGATTGAGTCCGCCATGTACGAGTTCGCATTTAAATGAGTGCTCATCGGCGCTGACACAATTAATTGAATTCCATCGTATCGTCTTGAAAATAAAGCTTCAGTATAAATTGTAGATACATTTTTACTATCTACTTCAAGAACTAAATCGTTTTTAGCTTGCTTAAGATCGTTTTTCAGTCTTAGAAGCCCAAGATCAAAAACTGTAAGAGGTTGAGAACGTAAAGTTTTCTCTATTAAATTTACATCTGCTTTAACAGTTGTAAAAATTAAAGTTAATAAAACCAGACTTATATAATTCATTAATCTAGTCATACCAAAACTTTAACTATTTTGCCGTCTATCTCAAGACATAATTTAACAAAATTGTGATATTTGCTAAAATTTAGAAAAATGAACCTTTATTTCAGTGCCACTTTGAGCTTCACTTTTTATTTCTAACTCACCTCTATGCTGATTAACAATGTGCTTCACGATCGCCATTCCAAGTCCAGTACCACCAACTTTTTTACTTTTAGCAGCATCAACTCTAAAAAATCTTTCTGTTATTCTAGGAATTTGTTCAGTTGGAATTCCAATACCATTATCTTTAATGGACACGGTATAAGAGTCTCCTATAACTTTTCCGTTACCTTGCCCACAATTAATTTCAATCTTTTTATTTTTATCTGAATATTTTATACTATTATCAATAATATTTGAAAAAACTTCAATTAATTTTTCATGATCGCCTTTAATAAAGAAATCATCTTTTATATTATTTTTAAATTCAAAAGGTTTTAAATTTTTTTGATGGATATCTTCAACGTTATTTAAAATTTCTTTTAAATTTACTTTATCTTGAGGCTGTATATGTTCCTCTAGCTCAATTTTACTTAGTGAAAGTAAATCTTTAATTAAGCTTTCCATCCTATCAGCTTGCTCAAGCATTATCGGTATAAATTTTTTTTGTGCTTCTAAATCATCTTTCGCATGTCCGCTTATAGTTTCTAAAAATCCTTTAATAGAAACTAAAGGCGTTTTAAGTTCATGGCTAACATTGGCTACAAAGTCAGATTTGAACCTTTGCGCTTTTATAATATCAGTTAAATCTTTTAGAAATAAAACAACTGAGTCAGGATCATCGACATATGAGGTCGGTCCAGAGAATAGATAAACCTTAAAGAACTGAAATGAGGGAGAGGATAATTCTAAATCCATAGTAATTGTCTCTTTTTTTAAAAGCACTAAATCAATATTTTGGAGTAAATCAGGAACTCTTAATAAAGTAGCCACGTGCTTATTTAAATTATTTTCTCCAAATTTTTTTTTTGCACTATTATTAAAAAATTTGATATTTTTAAATTTATCTACAATTAGAATTAGATCATCGATTTGATTTATAATCTTTACTTGCTCATTGGTTTTTTCAATATTTTCATTGGTGATGTCTTCTATCCCCTCTTCAGTATCACCTGGTTTATTCTCTCTATTAATATCAGATCTTGCCTCCATACCTGCTACAATTGATTTTCTGGATACTGCAATCACTACGATCACAATTATCCCGGCAATAGAGTACAATAATAATTCCATGATTTAATTATACTTTAAAGATATAGGCTAAAGAAATATTTTTTAGCGGTTTGATACCGCACTATTTAAAAAGATTTTCGCGCAATTTTCCCAGGTATATTTTTTTGCATGCTCAATGCAAGCGCTTCTATCAGACTTAAGAGCTTCAATTGCTGCTTTTTTAAGATCGTTGTTTAACGAGCCAATATTTGTGCCGTTAAAAATATCTTTTGGTCCAGCAACAGGATAAGCAGCTACTGGCAATCCACATTTCAAGGCCTCTATAATTACAATTCCAAAAGTATCTGTTTTGCTCGGGAAAACAAAAACATCAGAAGAAGCAAAGTAACTTGCAAGCTCACCATTTGTTCTCTGTCCTTTAAATATCGCTTCAGGGTATTCTTTCTTAAGTTTATCTAAATCAGGTCCTTTACCAACAACTAGTTTCGTGCCTTCTAAATCTAAATCTAGAAATGCTCTGATATTCTTTTCAATAGATACTCTTCCCACATAAAGATAAATAGGTCTTTTATACTCCAAATTAATCTTTTTAGGCTTTTGAAATGCCCCGTGGTTTGCTCCTCTAGTCCAAACAACCATCTTATCTTTATCAAAACCAATTTCTTGAAGTTCATCTTTCATTGACTGAGTTGTTACTAAAATTTTTTCAGCCTTTGAGTGAAATCCTTTAAGGAACTTTTGAGCAAGTTTAATTGGCAAATAAGGGTAGTATAGCTTCAAATATTTATCAAATTGAGTATGGTAAGAAGTGGTAAATTTAAGTTTATTTTTTACACAATATCTTTTTGCAAATATTCCTATCGGGCCTTCTGTAGCTATGTGAATTATATCAGCATCGGCTTTAGAAATTAATTTACCCACTCTAGGCCAAACATTAAGAGATAGTTTTATTTCATTATATTTTGGCATTGGTACGGTAAAAAATTGATTAGGCTCAATATATTCAACTTGGTGGCCAATTTTTTTTAATTCATCGCCAAGATTTTTTAAAGTTCTACAAACACCGTTCACTTGCGGATACCAAGCATCGGTAACGATTAAAATTTTCATTTATTTACTACTTTTAGATACGGTTCGTAATCAACAATATCACTTCTGATTTTATCCCAGTCAATAACTTCCATGCGACCATCAAAATGTTCTACCAAGAAAGTTGCACCTTCTACCCAATCACCACAATTTAAATATCTCACACCATCTAAGACTTGATCAGCGGAATGATGAATATGACCACAAATTATTCCATCAACATTTTTTCTTTTAGCATAGTTTGCTAAAGTTGTTTCATAATCACCTATATATTTTACAGCGTTCTTTACTTTGTGTTTTAAATATTTTGCTAAAGACCAATTACCCTTTTTAAATAATCTTCTAAAAAAATTGATAACAACATTAAACTCAAGTAAAAAACTATAAGCAATAGCTCCTACTTTTGATAGCCATGGAGCATATTTCATCACTCCATCCCAGGCATCACCATGAACAACAATATACTTTTTATTATCTGAGCTTACATGTATGGCTCTATTTACAACTTCAATATCACCAAAATGTAATGGTAAAAACTTTCTAAAGACATCATCATGATTTCCAACAATATATTTTACTTTTGTTCCGTGTCTTGCTTTTCGTAATGTTTTTTGAATCACATCATTATGTTCTTGAGGCCAGTAAAATTTTGTTTTTAAAGCCCAAACATCAATGATATCACCAACAAGATATAAATTCTCTGACCTTGAATGTTTGTAAAATTCTAATAATTTATTTGCTGCACTTTTTCTATGCCCAAGGTGCAAGTCGGAAATAAAGATGCTTTTGTAATTTAAAATCTTTCCCTTAGATTTAGTTTGAATTGTTTCCATATTTTTTATAAAA
>CACLTL010000005.1 GCA_902609855.1 uncultured Pelagibacteraceae bacterium | reverse complement strand
TGCAAGATAAGTTAAAAGTGGACATCCGAGTCCACCCATACCAATTATCAAAATTTTTGCATTTTTAATTTTCTTTTGACCCAAAATACCAATTTTTTTTAAGATAATTTGTTTTTCAAATTTAATAAAATCCTTGGTATTAATTTTCATTAACTATTTAGAACCTGTTGATCCAAAGCCCCCTGATCCACGCTTTGTAAGCTCAAGTGTTTCAACCTCTTTTAACTCTGCTTTAATGATTGGACATAAAACCATTTGGGCTATACGGGATCCTTTTTCAATTACAAAATTTTTATTGCCAAGATTAATCAATATTACTTTAATTTCACCTCTATAATCGGAGTCAATTGTGCCTGGAGTGTTTAAAACACTAATTTGATTTTTTGCTGCTAAGCCAGATCTTGGTCTTATTTGTATCTCAAAGTTTTTGGGAATTGAAACAGATAAACCGGTAGGAATTATTTCCGACTTACCTGGTTTTATTTCAATTTTTTTATTTATATTTGCAGCTAAATCTAATCCAGAAGATCCATCAGTTTCGTACTTTGGTAAAGTTACATCTTCTGACAATCTTTTAATTAATATTTCTGTCATCAATTAATTTGTGCAACAATAATTCAGCAATTTTATTAGCGATAAAGCTTTTTTTATTTTTCGAAAATATTTTGATTTTACCTTTTTTGTCAATTACGGAAATTTTATTAAAATCAGACTCAAAACCAATTCCTTTTTTTGATACGTCATTGGCGAAAATTAAATCGCAATGTTTGTTTTTTAATTTTTTAAATGAATTTTTATTTATATTTTCTGTTTCAGCTGAAAAACCGGCTACAATTTTAGGTCTATATCTATTATTCTTAGATATAAATTCTAGAATATCAGTATTTTTTATAAAATTTATTGATTTAAGGTTTAATTTATCTTTTTTAATTTTATTTTTCTTTTTATCAGCAGGTTTGAAATCAGAGACAGCCGCTGTACATACAGCTAAATCTACTGGCAATGTCTTCTTTACTTCATTTAACATTTCATCAGCTGATATTATTTTTTTTACTTTTACACCTTTTGGAGAAATTAATTTAGACGGTCCAGTTATTAATGTTGTTTTAACTCCAAGTTTATTAAGAGCTATAGCTATTTCGTAACCTTGTTTTCCGCTTGACTCATTTGATATGTATCGTATTGGATCAATGTATTCTCTTGTAGGTCCAGCTGTTATCAAAGCTTTAAGTTTTTTTTCTTTTACTAAATTCCTTTTATAAAAATAATTTTTTAAATATGCAAAAATTTGTCTCGGGCTTGACATTTTACCCTCGCCGAACTCTCCACATGCCATCTCACCTTTTTCAGGGCCTACAAATAGATAACCAAAGTCCTGCAAAATTTTTAGATTTGACTGAGTAGCTTTATGCAACCACATTCTGACATTCATAGCGGGCGCTAGAAGAATATCTTTGTCTGAAGCTAACAAAACAGTAGTAGCTAAGTCTTCAGCTTTTCCTACAGATAATTTACTCATCAAATTAGCAGTAGTTGGCATTACTAAGATAATATCGGCCCATCTGGAGAGAGCTATGTGATCTATTTCTGACTCTGACTCGCTATCGAATATATTTTCAAATGTTTTAGACTTAGTTAATGTTGATAATGATAATGGAGTAACGAATTCTTTACCACTTTTTGTAAGAATAGTTCTTACCTCCATATCATTTTTTTGTAATAATCTAATTAAATCGAGTGATTTATAAGCAGCAATACCACCCCCAATAATTATTAAAATTTTTTTATTTTTTACAGTCATTATCTTTGATTAAAATACTAACAAGAAGACAATTACAATACCAAAAAAACTTATTACTACATTATTTCTAAAATTTTTTAATCTCATCTGTTCCATTTCTAAGCTTTTATTGCTTATACCTAAGTTCAACTTCCCTTCAGCGACAAGTTTTAATGCATATTCTGCCTTATCCATTAAACTAGGAAAATCGGGTATTCGTTTTATTATTTCAGCAGATGTATTCAAGGCTGTATCAATAGTTGATTTAGGGCTTTTTAAGTTTTTTAGCCAATCTTCTAAAACAGGCTTGGACACCTCCCAAATATTTGTTTCCGGATATAATTTTCTTGCAACTCCCTCTACTACAACCATTGTTTTTTGAAGTAATAATAATGGTGGTTGTGTTGCCATATTGAATTTTTCTGTTATTTCGAACAATTGTGCTAGCAAATTTCCGCCAGATATATCTTTTATAGACTGGCCAAATATTGGCTCACCTACAGACCGTAATGCTTGAGCAAATTCATCTTTAGATGCATTTTGAGGAACCAATCCGGCTTGAAAATGAACTTCTGCAACTTTTACATAATCCCGTTGTATAAAACCATATAAAATTTCAGCTAGAAACTTCCTATTATTTTTATCTAGTCTACCCATTATTCCAAAATCAACAGGAATAATATTACCTTTGGGGTCTACAAATAAATTACCTTGATGCATGTCGCCATGGAAAAAACCATCTCTAACTGCCTGTTTTAAAAAATGTTGAATTAGATTTTCTGCTAAATATTTTAAATTTATACCTTGTTTTTCTAATTTTTCTTGCTCTCTAATTGAAATACCTTCTACTTTATCTAAAGTTAGTATCTTCTTTGTTGTATAATTCCAATAAATTTTTGGAACATTAAATCCTTTATCTAACTTAGTATTTTCATATAATTCGTTAGCAGCAGCAGCCTCAAATCTTAAGTCCATTTCAATATTGGTTATTTCTCTTAGAAGGTGCACTACTTCTACTAGTTTCAATCTTCTAGCTTTTGAAATTGTATTTTCTACGACGTATGCAAACAACATAAGAGCATCTAGTTCTTCATTAAATAATTTTTCTATATCTGGTCTTAAAATTTTTATTGCAACTTGTTTTTCTTGATTTTCATTTTTAATTTTTGCAAAATGAACCTGTGCAATAGATGCTGCAGCTATTGGCTCTCCTATCTCAATTATATTTTGGTATTGTTTCTCACCAATTTCTTTTTTAATAACTTTTTTTGCTTCATAAAGTTCAAACGCAGGAACTTTATCTTGAAGTTTTTCTAAATCATTTGCCATCTCCTCACCAATGATGTCCGGTCGAGTAGCTAAAAATTGTCCAAGCTTTATAAATGTAGTGCCCATACTTTGAAGCGCTTCACAGAGTTTTTCTCCTGGATTGTTATTGCGTAAGTGAGCATTTTTTGAGCCAATAGAGATCAAACTAAAAAATAAATTTATTGAAACTGGTATTTGATACACTTGATTTATTGTATCTATTGCTCCTGAGGTTGATAATTTTCTGGCAATTTGAAATAACTTAAAAACTCTTTTCAACATCTAAATTTTCCATCCAGAATGAATAGCTGAGATACCATTAGAAAGATTTCTATATTTAACATTGGTAAACCCATTTTTCACTATTAGTTTTAAAAGTTGTTCTTGATTATAAAAAGCGTCAATACTATTAATTAAATATTCGTAAGGTTGTGACGATCCAACAATATATTTTCCTAAAGCAGGTATAGCTTTTGAATAATTTTTATATAAGAAATTAATTAATTCATTATCTATCTTTGAAAATTCCAAACACATAAACCGGCCACCTGGCTTTAAAACTCTGTAAGCCTCCTTAAGAGTTTTGTTAATATCAGAAACATTTCTTATACCATAACTAATTGAATAAAAGTCGAACATATTATCTTCAACTGGTAAAATTTCAGCCGTAGACTTGATCCACTTAATGTTCTTAAAATTTACAAGATTTTTCCTTCCTATACGAAACATATTTTCATTTGGTTCAACGCATGTGACTTTTGAAAAATTCGTATGTCGTAAAGAAAATAGTTTTGCTATGTCCCCTGTTCCTGATGCGACATCGATTAATGATGAACCATGTGATGGATTCATCCAATCTATAAATTTTTTTTTCCAAACACGATGTATTCCTAAAGACATTACATCATTCATCAAATCATATTTATTATAAACTTTCGAAAATACGGAATTGACTAATTTTGCTTTATCTTGAATAGTACTTTTCATAAATTAATTATATGCCAGAATTACCCGAAGTTGAAGTTGTTAAAAGGTCCTTAATTAACAAAACACAAAATTTAATTGTAAAAGCAGTTAAAATAAATGATGGAAGATTAAGATACAAAATTGATAGAAATAAAATTAAAAAAATTATAGGGCTAAAGTTTAAAAAAATTTCTAGAAGATCTAAATACCTGTTATTTTTTTTTAACAAAGATATTGTAATGTTAGTACATTTAGGCATGACAGGAAAATTTTTTTTTGTTAACAGCAAAAAAAAAAAATATAAAACAAGTTTTTATTATAATATAAATGAAGATAAAGATAAAAAACATGATCGTATAATTTTTGAATTATCAAATAATCAAAAACTAATATACAATGATATAAGAAAATTTGGTTTTTTTAAGTTTATTAAAGAAGTTAATTTAGACCAAAATGCTCACCTAAAAAATTTAGGACCAGAGCCATTAAGCACTAAATTTAATATTGAATATTTTAAAAATTATATAATAGGAAAAGAGAGAACTATAAAAGATTTATTAATGGATCAAAAATTTATATCAGGCCTTGGTAATATTTATGTAAACGAAATTCTTTTTTTTAGCGGTGTGAGACCCACAAAAAAAATCAAAAAACTTAAAGCTTTAGATATTCAAAAAATTATAAAATTTTCCAAAAAAATAATTTCTAAAGCAATTTTACTTGGAGGTTCATCAATAAAAGATTTTTCTAGCAGCAGTGGAAAAAAAGGTTCATTTCAGCAACATTTCAGCGTCTATGGGAAAAAAGGTGAAAACTGCTCTAAGGCAGAATGCTTAGGTAAGATTAAAAAAATTGTAATAGCTAATCGATCATCATTTTTTTGTAATAAATGCCAAAAATAATAAAGTTGACCGTATTTAAATGCACATATATATAATCCTAAAAAATGCCAAATACAAAATCCGCAATTAGAAGAGTTAGAAGGGTAAAAAAACAAACCCGAGATAATAGAATTAGAAAAAGTAAGTATAAACATGCTGTAAAGCAAATGGAAATTCTCCTTGAAGATAAAAATAAAGATAAAGCTAAAAAATATTTCTCAAAATTTCAATCAATTCTAATGCAGGTTGCTAAATCTGGAGTTATTCCGAAAAATACTGCTTCAAGAAAAATTTCTAGAATATCAAAAAAAATTTCCTCTAAATAATCAATTTAAAGTTGATCACCTAAAAAAAAAATCTACATTTAGAATCTTCTAACAAAATGTAGAAACTTAATTCAGAGAGTTGAATTTTTTTTTAAATTCTATCTGAACGATAATTGTACAACCGATTTTAAATTTTATTTTAAATTACAACCTCTACGTAGTTGCAAAAATTTAGCAAAAGTCGTTTAAAGGAATCTCTTAAAGACAAATCTACATGGAAAACAATATTACACAAAAACAAAAAACTTTTATTTCTGAAGAAGAAAAAGTTTTAAAATGGGAAGAAATACAAAACGCTTTTAAAAAAAACTTTGGCACGGAAATCTATAACAGTTGGCTTCAAAAAATTTCACTAGTAAAAGAATATAATGATTATTTAGTTCTAGGAGTCCCTACTAGATTTTTCAGAGATTGGATAGTCTCACGTTATTTAGATAAGATATTAGAGCAAGTAAAAAGTTTTAAACTTAGTTTAAACAGAATTGAATTTAAAATTATTGAAGAAAGTAAGCAAAATCAAGAATATATAAAGATTAATGAACTAAATAAAGTAACTGAAATAAAAGACTCGATTCTTAATTACAATAGATTAAACCCAAATTTGAGTTTTGAGAGTTTCATACAAGGAAAAAGTAATGATATAGCACTATCGTATTCTAAAAAAGTTTGTGAACATATATCTCGTTATAATCCTCTATATATCTGTGGAGGAGTTGGGTTAGGAAAAACTCATCTTTTAAATGCTATAGGTCTAGAATTACAAGATGATAACAATGTAATGTTTATCTCAGCTGAGAGATTTATGTATCATTTTATTAAGTCCATAAAAAAAAATGATATGGTTAATTTTAAGGATTTTTTTAGAAAGTCCTCAGTTTTTATTATCGATGACATTCAGTTTATTAGTGGCAAAGAAAGCTTGCAGGAAGAGTTTTTTCATACCTTTAATAGTCTTATGGACAAAGGATCACAAATAATTATTTCAGCGGATAGAGCACCGATGAAACTAGATAGAGTGCAGGATAGAATTAAGTCAAGACTAGCTGGTGGATTAGTAGTAGATATTGATGCTCCTGATTTTGAGTTAAAAATAAAAATAATTAAAAGGAAAATAGAAGAGATACAAAATCAATTTAAAGAAAATATAAACTTAGGCGATGAAGTAATTAATTATATTGCTAGTGAAAGTAAAACCAATATAAGAGAACTTATAGGTGTCTTAAATAGATTGATTGCATTTAGTAGAGTTCACAATAAAGATTTAACCATTAATGATTGTAAAAATATTTTGAAAGACGTTTTCAATCAAATAAAAGTTATAACAGTTGATAAAATACAAAATGTAGTCTCAAATTATTTTAATATTGCTTTAAGTGAAATGTTGTCTCAAAGAAGATCTAGACCATTAGCTAGACCAAGACAGATTGCAATGTACTTAGCAAAGAAAATGACAACAAGATCTTTACCAGAAATAGGGAGAAGGTTTGCTAATAGAGATCACACAACAGTAATACATGCTGTTAAAACTATTACAAGGTTATCTGAACAAGACGATGAGATGAAAAGAAATATAAGTCAGATTAAAAGTTTGTTATTAGAGCAATAATTAAATGCAATTTGTTGTTAAAAGAGATATTTTACTAAAATCATTAAATTTTGTTCAAGGAGTGGTGGAAAAAAAAAATACTCTACCAATTCTTTCAAATGTTTTATTACAACTTAAAGACAAAAAATTATCTATTGTTGCAACTGATCTTGATATTATTTTTTACGATGAAATAAGCGATCTTAAAATATTACAAGAAGGTAGCACAACAACTTCAGCTGCAATTCTTTATGATATATTAAGAAAGATTTCATCTAATTCGGAACTAAATTTTGAATTAAAATCAGAAAATAAATTAAGTTTAAAAAGTGAAAGTGCAGATTTCAATCTTTTATGTTTGCCTACTGATAATTTTCCCACATTTGCAGATGAGTTTGAGGGAGAAGAAATCTCTTTAAATAATACTAGATTTTTAAAATTACTAAATAAAACTAAAATTTCAATTTCAAATGATGATACTAGACATTATCTAAATGGAATATTTTTTCACATAACAGAGGCGCATGGAAGAAATTTTTTAACTGGTGTAGCTACTGACAGTCATAGATTGTCATCAAGTAGTTTAGAAATACAGAATACAACTGATTTTACCTCATTAATATTACCAAGAAAAACTGTGTTTCAGTTATGCTCTCTTCTAACAGAAACAAGCGATCAATTAATAATGCAAACAAGTGATAATAAAATAAAGTTTACTCTTGGAAAATTGAAATTAATATCAAAAGTAATTGATGGAAAATTTCCAGATTATAAAAAAGTTGTTCCTACAAAAAATGATAAAATTTTGGTCGTTTCTTCTAAAGATTTTATAAATTCAATAGAGAGAGTAGCAAGTGTTTCACTTGATAGAAAAGAAGGTGTTAAATTAATGATAAATAAAGATAATGTTCAACTTTCTGTTAATAGCGCGAATTCAGGAGAGGGAAATGAAAAAATTAAAGCTGAATTCAATTCTGAAAATTTAAATATAAGTTTTAATTCAAAATACTTAATAGATATTGCTGCAGAAGTAGAAGATAAAAATTTGAAAATGAATTTAAAAGACTCTGCATCACCTGTTCTAATTGAGGATACTTCAGATAAAAATAGTTATTACGTTATAATGCCGATGAAAATATAGATTTATTGAATTTCAGAAAATTTTTTATTTTTAGCTCTATAATTGTTGATACTTAATAGTTTTAAGTCACTTAGTACAAAACTGATTTTATATTAGTCAAAAAAAATGATATGATAAAAAAATCTTAAAAAATGTCTAAAAATTCAAATATGATAAATACTCCTTCTTATGGTGCTGACTCTATAAAAGTTCTTAAGGGACTTGATGCTGTAAGAAAAAGGCCAGGCATGTATATTGGTGATACAGATGACGGTTCAGGCTTACACCACATGGTTTTTGAAGTTATAGATAACTCTATAGACGAGGCTTTAGCAGGTCATTGTAATAATATTAATATTACTATTAACTCTAATAATACTGTCACAGTAGAGGACGACGGTAGAGGTATACCAGTAGATATGCATAAAGGAGAGAAAATGTCCGCAGCAGAAGTAATAATGACACAATTACACGCCGGAGGAAAATTTGACCATGATTCTTATAAAGTTTCGGGTGGGTTGCATGGAGTTGGTGTTTCAGTTGTAAATGCTCTTTCAGAAGAGTTAAAATTGAATATTTTCAGAGAAGGAAATGAGTATGAAATTAAATTTGAAAATGGAAACACGATTAAACCACTAAAAAAGATTGGTAAAACAAAAAAAAGTGGAACCAAAATCACTTTTTTACCCTCAAAAAAAATTTTTTCCTCTATAAAATTTAGCACAACCATTCTTGAAAAAAGAATAAGAGAACTGGCATTTTTAAACAAGGGAATTGCAGTAAAGCTAGTTGATAACACATCCAAAAAACCTAAAGAATTCTTACATAAATACGATGGTGGTATTTTAGAATTTGTAAAACATATCAATAATAAAAAACCAATTTTAGTTAATAAGAATGAAAAAGAAGTATTCAAAAAACCTGTTTATGTTACTGCTACTAAGAACAATGTAGTTGTTGAGTGCTCTTTTGAGTGGAACGCAGGATATTCTGAAGAGGTTTTACCATTTACAAACAATATTCCGCAAAAAGATGGAGGCACTCATCTTTTAGGTTTTAGAAGCGCACTTACAAGAGTTATTAATAAATATACCGCCGATAAAAATAATAAAAAAAATAAAATTAATTTATCTGGTGAGGATATAAAAGAAGGCTTAACAGCCGTGCTGTCAATCAAGATGCCAGATCCAAAATTTTCATCACAAACAAAAGATAAATTAGTTTCCTCAGAAATCAGAAATATTGTGGAACACATAATAAGTGAAAAAGTTTCAACATGGTTTGATCAAAATCCCTCTATTGCAAAAACTGTTTTAGAAAAAATTACTCAAGCGGCTATGGCAAGAGATGTAGCTAGAAAAGCCAGAGACAGCGTAAGACGAAAAGGAACATTTGAATTATCAGGACTCCCAGGCAAACTAGCAGATTGTCAAATACAAAAAAGAGAGGGAACTGAACTTTTTATTGTAGAGGGTGATTCAGCAGGTGGATCTGCAAAACAGGGAAGAGTGAGAGAATATCAAGCTGTGTTACCATTAAGAGGAAAAATATTAAATACCTTCGTAAATGGAAAATCTAATGGCGAAGATCAATCTACTAAAGCATTGTCTAAGATGATGTCATCAAATGAAATTGTTACATTAATAAATGCTTTAGGAACAGGATCAAAGGATTTTAATATTGATAACTTAAGATATGACAAAATTGTAATTATGACGGATGCAGATGTAGATGGCTCTCATATAAGAACACTATTACTGACTTTCTTTAATAATAACCCTTTTAATCAGTTAATTGAAAATGGTCATATATATCTTGCTCAACCACCATTATTTAAAATCACAAAATCAAATAAAAGTGTTTACATAAAAGATGAGAAGGCACTTGAAGATTATATTTTAAATGGGGGAAAATTTGATAAGAAAATTAAAAAAGGATCATCCGCATACAATAAATTGATGCAAGAGCAAAGAGAGAAATTATCTATACAACGTTTCAAGGGCTTAGGAGAGATGAACCCTGAAGAACTTTGGGAAACAACTTTAAACCCAGATAACAGAACAATGTTGAGAGTTCAATATTCTAAGGGCACAAAAGAAAAATCTAAAGATGACCAAAAAATTATTAAAGTTTTGATGGGGGATGAAGTTGCTCCTAGAAAAGATTTTATTACTAATAATGCTTTGGATGTAGCTAATTTAGATATCTAATTAAATGGATTTTTCTACTCTCTTTAGAATAAAAGAGAATTTAAATTTAGATAAAAGCACTCTAACAATTTTAAGATATATTGCGATAATAGGCCAATTTTTCGCTATAAATATAGTCTATTTCTACTTGTCATTACCTTTTCCAATTGAATTAAGTTATTTAATTATTTTTATAGGTTTATTAACAAATATTTACCTTCAATTTGGAATAAAAATAAACCAGCTTAAAGATTTTTATGCTGCTATATTTTTGATCTATGATCTTATGCAATTAAGTTTTTTGCTTTATCTAACTGGGGGAATTTTCAATCCATTTAGTTTTTTGCTTATAATTCCAGCAATTGTCTCCTCAACTTTTTTAAGCATGGGAACAACTATAATTTTAGGATTAGTGACCTCTTTGCTTCTTTTAGTTATTTCATTTTTTTATTTGCCTTTACCAGGCGAGGATATGAATTTACTTCATTTTCCTGATTTTTATAAAATTGGCATTATAATTTCAATTTTAATCGGCTTAATGTTTCTAAGTTATTTTGGAATTCGTTTTGCTGGTGAAACAAAAAAAAGATCAGAGGCATTAAATAAATTGCAAGAAGTCATCGCAAAAGAATATGAGCTTGAGTCTCTAGGGGGTCAAGCAGCTGCAGCAGCTCATTCATTAGGCACTCCTTTAGCAACTATTGCTGTTGTTGCAAAAGAGTTAAAAAAAGACCTTGGAGATAATAAAGATATTTCTAAAGATATTGATTTATTAATAAGCCAGACAAAAAGATGTAGTGAAATTTTGAGAAAGATATCAAAAAAACAAATTGAGGAAGATATATTTTTAAGCTCTATCAAATTAGAAGACCTATTAGAAGAAATAATAGACTCATTTAAAGAAACATCTTCAAAAAAAATAGATTTAATTTTAAAAAATGATAATAACAAAATAAATATTGAGAGAACTCCTGAAATTATTTATGGATTAAGAAATTTTATTGGAAATGCTGTCAAATTTTCCAAAAGTAATGTTAAAATTAGTTTAAATAGTGACCAAACTAAAATTGAAATAAAAATTAACGATGATGGACCGGGTATACCAGATGATATAATAAACAAAATTGGTGAGCCTTATATAAAATCTAAATCTATAGAATTAAATTCTAACTCAGGATTAGGTCTTGGAACATTTTTAGGAAAAACATTATTAGAAAGACAAGGTGCAAATTTATCATTCAGAAGGAAAACTGACCTCGGTGGAGCATTAGTAACCATTAGCTGGGATCCAAAAAAATTAATTAATTCTTAAACTCAAAAGAATAGGAAATAATTTTATAAGCTAACTTAGCAACAAGAAAATTATAAGAGTCAAAATTTTTAATTGGTGCTAATTCATTAATATCAGCACCTACTATATTTGAAATTTGACAAACTTTTTTAATAATAGGCAAAACATCTTCCCAAAGCATACCACCGGGTTCAGGTGTACCTGTTGCTGGCATTATGCTCGCGTCGAAACCATCCACATCAAATGTGATATAAACATTTTTCTTTTTAAAAAATTTATCTAATAGAGATAAATCCCATGTCTGCTTATCTTTTCCCCAAAATATTTCAATTCTATCTCTATTTTCATTGTAAAAATCCATTTCTTCCTTAGATAAATTTCTAATACCAAAAGAGACTACTTTTAAATTTTTGTAATCTAGACATCTCTTAATAGCTGAAGCATGAGAGAACTTTTCGCCCTTATAGCTTTCCCTTAAGTCAGCATGAGCATCAAAATGTAAGAGTGTTATTTCATCATATTTTTTTGTAAACGGCTTGATAGACCCAGGTGTTATAGAGTGTTCTCCACCAAAAACTAAAGGGAATTTACCTCTGGAAAGAATATCCTCATTTATCTTTGACAATTGGTCCAAAGCACTTTTTATTTTATTTTTAATGGAAAAAGGTTTTAGTGTTTTAATCCCTATTTCTTTGTAAGGCTCTTTATTAAGTTCTTCATCAAATAATTCTACTTGATGAGATGCTTTAATTATTTCTTTAGGGCCATTTCTTGTACCACCTCCATAACTTACAGTTTTTTCTAGACCAAACGGAACTACAATTACTTGAGTAGATTTATTTTGTTGAGCATCTATTCCTAGGAAACCTTTTTTAGGACTAACATATTTCATTTAAGATTTAAAAATATTAGAGAAATTTCTTTTATCTCTTTTTTTCCAATTTCCACGGTGATAGGCATCACTTGCGATCAAAGGCAACACACTAGTTGCTTCTGCAAAAACCATTTGTTCTTTAGTAACATCTACCTTTCCCCAAGAACTAGCCTCCTTTAAAGTTGAACTACTACAAGCACCATCACGGGTATCCGCAACAGTAATTTGTATTGCATATTTATGCATATCAACCTTTTTTCCTAACAATTCAGCACAAACTACAGTGTCTTGTATAAAATTTTTTGGAACTCCACCGCCAATCATTAATAAACCAGATTGTTTAGATTTTAGTTTAATTTCAGTTAGTTCTCTAAATTCTCTTATAGAGTCTATGGTTAAATGGTTGTCTGGATTTTGTTCTTGATGCATTACTAATCCAAAACCCGCCGAACTATCGGTAAATGCAGGACAAAAAATTGGAACATTATTATCGTAAGCAGTTTCTATTAATGAATCCCTTTTCTTTGCATTAGATTTTAAATACTTACCTAACTCTTTAATAAACTCTCTTGAAGTATATGATTTTGATTTTAATGTATTAGCAATGTCACAAATTGTTTGGTCACATGCTTGTAATTCTTCTTCATCAATATAAGTATCGTAGATTCTATCTATATAGTTTTTTCGAAGCTCCGTATCATCTTGAAATTGAGAACCTTGATAGTGCTTAAAACCTAAAGCCTCAAAAAAATCCATGTCAATTATTGAGGCACCTGTAGCTACTATTGCATCAATCATGTTATGTTTAACTAAGTCGGTGTAAAGATCCATGCATCCCCCAGCAGAGGTAGAGCCTGCTAATGTCAAAAAAATAGAACAATCTTTATCTGATAACATTTCATTAAAAATACCTGCTGCTCTCGCAGTATCTCTAGACGTAAAAGACATTTTGCCCATACCTTCAATAATTTTACGTGCATCGAATGATTTTATGTCAATGTGTTCAATAGGAGAGTTTAAAAGAGATTTTTTATTATGTCCTATATTAGGACTATTTTTTTTTGGCATTAAGCTACTAATGATCCAACTTTTTTATTAGAGTCATCGTACATAGACATAATCGGTTTGTCACTTAATTCATGAATTTCATTTGAGTAAAACCCATTAAAGTTAGTTCTGAATGTTAAACTGTAGGCTCCAAGTTGACCTAACTCAATATAATCTCCTTCTTTAATATTATTCGGTAACAAAAAGGGCCCTTTCATAAAATCTAAACCATCACAAGTTGGCCCAAAAAAACTAAATGCAGTAAGTTTTTTGGATTGAATTCTTCCTTCTGCAATCATTTTTGTTGGCAAGACGAAATTTGGACCCCCTGCATCAAAAAGCGATCCATATGTTCCATCATTAATGTAAAGATTGTTTTTTTTTCTCAATATAACTTTTACAATAGTTGAACCACTCTCAGCAACAATTGCTCTTCCAGGCTCACATATAATTTCAGGTAAGGTGTTTAACTTTAAATTATTAAGTTCATTTTTAATTTCATTAATATAATTTGACAATGGTTCTGGATTCAAATCTGGGTATATTGATGGAAAACCTCCCCCTACGTTTATTGTGTCTGGGATTATTTTTGTTTTTTTTATTATGTTCCCTATTTCTCTTATTCCCTTTGAATAAGAAATTTTGTGCATACACTGAGAACCAACATGAAAACTAATTCCTAATTTTTTTGCATGCTGTTTACATAGCCTCACGAGTCCTAGTGCTTCAGAAGATGACGCACCAAACTTTCTTGATAAATCAATCTCCGCATGTTCATTAGAAATTGCTATTCTTACAAAAAGTTCAAGATCTTTTGCTTGATTAGTTGCCTCTAAAATTTTTCTTAATTCATCTTTACTATCTAATGAAAAACTTTTTACTTTGTAATCAAAATAAGCTGCAGCTATACTTTCTTTACTTTTGATAGTATGCATAAAGTGTAGTTTTGCTTCAGGAAAGATCTTATTAATTAATTTAATCTCATTTAATGAAGCTACATCAAAGTCACTTACACCATTTGCAACTATTTGTTTTAATATCTTTTCGTTAGGATTAGTTTTTACTGCGTAAAGAATTTTACCAGGGAAATTCTCTTTGAAAAAATCTACGGATTTTTTTATCTCGTTCAACCGTATGCAATATACGGGATAATCTGGTTTTAATGAGTTAACTAATTCGTTAACTGTTTTAAATTTTCCCATTTCATGTGTCCCTCGTTAGTTTACACAAGGGTCTTTTAAAAAATTTAATAAAAAAAACCCTAATTATTTTGCGTTTAAGGTTTTTTTTACTCCATGTAAAGAAAAAAAAGGCTATTTTAAGCAGTTGAAATTCTGTTCACAGCACCCATATTTCACTATATGAGAGCACAAAAAAATATTCCTGAGCAACTAAAGCTGTCTGATTTTGCAGATAAGTCACTCCTTATCCTTGATGATGATGACCCGCTAAGAGGGAGGCTTGCCAGAGCCATGGAAAAGAAGGGTTTTCAAGTAAAAGAGGCCAAAACAGTAGCTGAAGGACTAAATATCGTGAAAGCCACACCCCCTGGTTTTGCCTGTGTTGATCTTAGATTGGAGGATGGTAATGGTCTTGATGTTGTAAAAGAGCTCTCGAAAATCAAAAAAAATTGCAGAATAGTAATGTTAACGGGATACGGGAATCTACCTACAGCTGTAGCTGCAGTTAAGGCTGGGGCAATAGATTATATAGCTAAACCGGTCGACGCGGATGATGTTGAGTCGGCATTATTGGCCTCTCCAGAGTCTAAAGCAAGACCACCGGAAAACCCAATGTCAGCAGACAGAGTTAAATGGGAGCATATTCATCGTGTATTTGAATTATGTAACAGAAATGTTTCTGAAACTGCAAGAAGATTAAAAATGCACAGAAGAACACTTCAAAGAATTCTTTCTAAAAGATCTCCAAGATAATTAAATTAATTTCCTAATTTTTTTAATCTGATTTACTGTTAAAGAAACAATAAGTATTTTAAAAAGTTCAGCTAATAAAAAAGGTTTCGCTCCCAGTTGAAAAATAGGTTTGTCCCACCCAATTAAACTTCCTAACCATATCATACCTAGAATATAAATAAAACTTGTAGCGAGTAAAAGTTTGAAAAAGTTTTTTATTAAATTATTATCATATATAAATTTACCAGAAAAATAAACAGCTACCAAAAACCCTAAAAGATAACCCATTGTAGGTCCTGTAAAGTAAATTAACCCAATTCCTTTTTCTGGGGTTCCTGAAAAAACAGGCAATCCAATTATACCTTCAAATAAATATAAAGTTACAGTTGCTAAGCCTAACTTCCAGCCAAAACCAATTCCGATTAATAAAATCACTAATGTCTGCATTGTCATAGGAACAGGATAGAAAGGAATTTTTATTTTAGAAGAAATTGCTAAAACTATGCTTCCTATCAAAGCGAAGAATACAAACTTAATTAGTTTAGATTGTTTTAAATTTTTTACTAATTCCATATAATTAAATAAACATTTTTTTCGTTAAAATCTAGTGCTTTGTTAATTGAACAAACACATCTTCTAAGTCGCCATCATCTGTGGAAATATCTTCAATTTTTATGTTGTTTTGATTAAAATAATTAATTATTTCGCCAAAATTTAATGAATTTTTTTCATATATTGCGGAAATTTGATTTTTTGAAATGATTTTAAATTTGATCCCTTTCATAATTAAGGAGAGGTTTAAATTTACATTTTTAACTTTAAAATTGATTTTTTTAAATTTAATTCTCTCTAAAAGTTTTTCCGTTGTATCTAAAGCAACCAAATTGCCTTTATCAATGATAGCTATACGATCACACATTTCTTGTGCCTCCAAAAGATAGTGAGTTGTTAAAATTATTGTTACACCCTCTTTGTTAAGTTTTTTTACATTATTCCAGAGGTTGTTTCTAAGCTCTACATCCACTCCAGCTGTTGGCTCATCCAAAATTAGTATTGGAGGCTGGTGAACCATTGCTTTTGCGATTAGAAGTCTTCTTTTCATACCACCAGACAAACTTCTTGAATACGCATTGGCCTTACCTTCTAAGGAAACCATTTGAAGTATTAAGTCTGTTATCCTATCTCTTTTGGCTATTCCATAAAGACCAGCTTGAAGTTCTAGCAATTGTTTTGGACTGAAAAAAGCATCTAAGTTTACTTCCTGCGGAACTATACCTATAGAAGCCTTAACTTGTCTTGGGTTTTTATCTAGATCGAAACCCCAAACATTAACATGTCCAGAGGTTTTTGTTACTGTTCCTCCTAAAATACTTAAAAAAGTTGTTTTGCCAGCACCATTTGGTCCGAGCAGCCCGAATACTTCTCCCTCTTTAACTTCAAAATTTAAATCAGTTATAGCTTTAGTTTCTTTTTTTGTTTTGGAATTCGAATAGATTTTATTAAGATTTTCAACAGTTAAAGCATTATTAGACATAATTTTTTAATCTTAGTTAAGAATTCAATGTAATATGTATATATGAGTTCAATAAAAAAAACAGATCATTTTTATTTAATAGATGGTTCAGGTTATATATTCAGAGCTTATTATGCGCTACCGCCTTTATCTAGAAAAAGTGATGGTTTGCCTACAGGAGCCGTTAGTGGTTTTTGTTCGATGCTTTTTAAACTTTTAGAGGACGCTAGATCAGATGATTCTAAAAACAAACCTACTCATTTTGCTGTTATATTTGATTCTGCTAGAAAAAATTTTAGAAATGAAATTTATAGTGATTATAAAGCAAATAGGGCAGAAGCACCTGACGATTTAGCCCCTCAGTTTGAATATATAAGAAAATCTGTTGAAGCTTTTAATTTACCATCAATTGAACTTTTAAATTATGAAGCAGATGACCTTATAGCAACTTATGCAAAAAAAATTACAGAAGCAGGTGCAAAGGTTACCGTAATATCATCAGATAAAGATTTGATGCAGCTAGTATCAAATAAAGTCAGACTATTTGATCCTATGAAAAATAAAGTAATAGGTGAAAAAGAAGTTATCGAAAAATTTGGAGTTAAACCAGGTCAAGTAATTGATGTGCAATCCCTTGCTGGTGATAGCTCAGATAATGTTCCAGGAGTTCCTGGCATTGGCATTAAAACAGCATCAGAACTTATCAATAAATACAAAACTTTAGAAAATTTATTAAAGAGGGCACCCGAAATACCTCAGAATAAAAGAAGAGAAACATTAATCTCTAACAAAGATAAAGCCATGATTAGCAAGCAATTAGTTACTTTAAAAAATGATGTCCCACTCAAGCATGATGCTGTTGATTTCATCATTAAAGATATAAATAAAGATAAATTGTACAATTTTTTAAGAGATATGGAGTTTAATAGACTGCTAAGCCAAGCAATTAGTTTTTATGGTGAGCCAACAAATAAAAATTTTAACAATAAAACTCTAGTAAAAAAAATTAATAAGATAAATACTAAGACCTACAAAACTATTTCAAAGGAAAAACAACTTGACGAATTAATAAAAAAATTAGACGAAAAATCAGTTATAGCCGTTGATACTGAAACTTCTTCTCTAAATCCACAAGAAGCAGATCTTGTGGGTATATCAGTATGTTATGAAGCCAACGAGGCTTTCTATATTCCAGTAGGTCACAAAGAGCGAACGGAATTAAAAAAGGATGTAGTTTTAAAAAAACTTAAACCAATTTTAGAAGATCCAAGTATAAAAAAAGTCGGCCAAAATATAAAATACGATTTTATCATATTTAAAAACAACGGCATCGAATTAAGTTCGGTAGAAGACACGATGTTACTTTCTTATACATTAGATGCCGGAAATAATAGACACAACATGGATACTTTATCTGAATTGCACCTTAGCCATAAAACTATTTCATATAAAGATTTAGTAGGAACTGGAAAAAAACAATTAAATTTTGCAGATGTAGATATTAAACCTGCTACTGAGTATGCTGCTGAAGATGCAGACATAACTTTAAGATTATATGAAGTTTTATCTGAGAGATTATCTGCGGAAAAGTTAGAAAGAGTTTATGAAGAGTTTGAAAAACCAATGATTAAAATCCTTTCAAAACTTGAGATGAACGGCATAAAAGTTGATGACGCTTACCTTAAAAAACTTTCTAAGAAATTTGAGGAAAGATTGATAACTATTGAAAAAGAAATTTATAAAATATCAGGTAAAAAATTCAATATCGGTTCCCCAAAACAATTAGGAGAAATTATTTATAATGATCTAAAGATAGCTAAATTAAAAAAAACAAAAAAAGGTAGTTTAGCCACGAGTGCTAAAATCTTAGAGGATTTAGCTTCAACAGGACATAAATTTCCTAATTTAGTTTTAGAATGGCGGCAAGTTTCAAAACTAAAAAGCACTTACACAGATGCTTTGCAAGATCATATAAATAAAAAAACAAAAAGAGTTCACACTTCCTTCTTACTCGCAGCAACCAATACTGGTAGGCTAGCCTCGAGTGATCCAAATTTACAAAATATTCCTATAAAAACTTCAGATGGAAAAGAAATAAGAAAAGCATTTGTAGCGGATAAAAATAATTTACTTATTTCAGCGGACTACAACCAAATAGAAATGAGAATTCTTGCTGACATGGCTGATGTAAAAGAATTAAAGAAAGCTTTTAAAAATAATCAAGATATACATTCTTTAACAGCAAGCCAAGTCTTTGATGTTCCGATTGATAAAGTGACAGATGATTTTAGACGAAAAGCAAAGGCCATTAATTTTGGAATTATTTATGGAATAACACAATATGGATTAGCAAAACAAATATCAGTGTCAAACGAAGAAGCTTTAAGTTTCATTAATTCGTATTTTAAAAAATTTCCTGAGATTAAAGATTATATGAATACAACAATTAAAACTTGTAGGAAGCAGGGTTTTGTAACAAATATTTTTGGAAGAAGAATTCATTTAAGAGGAATTAATGATAAAAATTTTAGCGTTCGAGCATTTCAGGAAAGAGCAGCAATTAATGCTCCAATACAAGGATCTGCTGCAGATATTATTAGATTGGCAATGATTAAAATTGATAAGGTTCTTGAAGAAAAAAAGAAAGCAAAAATGCTTTTACAAATACATGATGAACTTATTTTTGAGTGTTTAAAAAAAGATGAGAGTGAAGTAAAAAAAATTGTAAAAGAATCAATGACCTCAGTTTCAAGTTCGGATCATCATATGTTTTCTATACCTTTAGAAGTTAGTATTAACTCGGGAAACAATTGGGGAGAGGCCCATTAAACGCCTAAATTTTGACAACATAATTAAGAGAATAAAAATATGACTCAAACAATTGCTTTAGTAGACGATGATAGAAATATACTAACAAGTATAAGCATGGCTCTGGAAAGAGAAGGTTTCAAAGTTCAAACTTATATCGACGGAGAGTCTGCTTTAATAGGACTAACTAGAAACCCACCGGACCTAGCAATTCTAGATATCAAAATGCCAAGGATGGATGGAGAAGAGTTGTTAAAAAAACTTAAAAAAAAAATGTCAATCCCAATAATCTTTTTAACATCAAAAGATGATGAAGTTGACGAACTGCTCGGGTTAAAGTTGGGAGCTGATGATTTTGTCAAAAAATCTGGAGGTTTTTCTACTAAAGTTTTAGTTGAAAGAATTAGAGTTCAATTGAGAAAAAAAAATAATACTGTCGATGAGACAAAAAATATAATTAGTCATGGTAAATTAAAATTAGACCCTGCACAGTTAGAGTGTGAATGGAATGGAAAAGCTTTGCCAGATAAGCTGACTACTACAGAATTTTTAATTGTCAAGGAACTAGCTAAAAGACCAGGAGTTATAAAAGAGAGAGCACATTTAATGGACATAGCTTACAAGGAAAATACGGAAATCGAAGATAGAACAATTGATAGTCACGTAAAAAGGATAAGAAAAAAGTTTAAAAAGGTTGATGAAAAGTTTTCTGCAATTGAAACTAGATATGGAAGTGGGTATAGATGGAATGTTAGCTAATGAAACAAAAAAAATCAGCTTCTATTCTAAAGAAGTTTTTAATAATAAACCTAACAGTCTTTTCTGTTTTAGGACTTTTTACAATTATATACCTTGAAGCAATTCAGCCTACCTTAGTAAAAGAAAGATCAAATAATCACAAAATAATTATTAATAATACAAAGGATAACCTCGAAAGACTTAATATAGAATATACTAAAGAGGGAATTAGAGATTTCTTGCTTTCCACAAGATTTTTATTTCAAAGTTTGGACCGTGTTCAATTTTATGATTTATCCGGAAATCTTATTGGAGATACAAATATTTTAGATTTAGATCAAAGTGTTTTCACAGGATCAGATATAATTTTTGAGGAGACTTTAGGAAGTGAAACAATCTCTCCTAAGGTTGAAGAAAGACTTGAAGAAGAGGAAATAGATGAAATCAAAGATATCATTACAAATAAATATAATGATGAAATAATGACTATCACTAATGATGAAAAAAATGCTTTTTTTGTAAGCACACTAAGTAAAATTAAATTTCAAAATAATGATATTGGATATATTGTAGTTTCAGAGCAAGCGAACGACATCACCACTGCGGTTAAAGAGAGAAAAGCATTTATAATAAGAACTATGATTGCTGTTGTAATCGTGATTTTAATTTTTTCTCTATTTTTAAATAAATATATTCTAAAACCAATTGGTCTTTTAGTAAAATTTAGCGATGGAATTAAAAAAAAGTCCAATCAAACAATTGATATAAATAAAGTTTTTATAAGAGATGATGAAATAGGAAAATTAACACAGTCAATTGATGAAATGACTAAAGAGTTACAACAAAGAACTAATAGAGCAGAAACATTCTCAAATGATTTAGCTCACGAAATAAGAAATCCACTTGCATCTTTAAAAAGTGCCTCTGAACTTTTAGATAAAACCACTGAAAAAAATGAGGGTGAAAAACTTCTTAAAATAATAAATCATGATGCGGAAAGAATAGAGAGATTAATAACTGATTACACTCAAATGCTAAAAGACGAAGCATCTTTATCTCGTGAAAAAATGAGTAAAATTAATCTGGTTGAAATTATTAACGGTGTAGTGGAAGATTTTAACCAAGATCTAATTAACCAAAATAAAAAAATTAAAATAAGTGTAATAAATAAAATTAAAAGCAAAAATGGATATATCATATTTGGTATAAGCAATCGAATAGAACAAGTTATTGCAAATTTGTTAGATAATGCAATTTCATTCAGTCAGGACAATCAAAAAATTGAAATTTGCATTGAGGAAACTTCAACCAATTTATTAATTTCTGTGAAAGACGAGGGACCTGGCTTTGCCGAAACATCGCCTCAGAAAATATTTAAACGTTTTTATAGCAATAGACCTTCAAGTTTTGGAAAACATTCTGGTTTAGGCTTAAATATTGTAAAAAATATTGTTCAATTACACAAAGGCACAATAGCAGCTTCAAATAGGATAAATACAAAAGGAGCACAGGTTGAGGTTTTACTTCCTAAATTGTCCTAACATTATTTCTTGCTATGATTTATTTATGTTGATAATAACTCCTTCAATATGACACAGGATTATAAAGTAAAAGATATTACCCAGGCTGATTTTGGCAGAAAAGAAATTTCTTTAGCAGAAACAGAAATGCCAGGACTAATGGCTTTAAGAAAAGAATATAAAGGTAAAAAACCTTTAAAGGGTGCAAAAATCCTAGGTTGTCTTCATATGACAATTCAGACCGCAGTTTTAATTGAAACTCTAGTGGAGTTAGGAGCAGAGGTAAGATGGTCATCTTGTAACATATTCTCCACGCAAGATCATGCAGCAGCAGCAATAGCCAAAGCAGGAATTCCTGTATTTGCTTGGAAAGGTGAGACCGAAGAAGAGTACTGGTGGTGTGTTAAACAAACCATTGAAGGAAAGAAAGATTGGAAACCAAACATGATTTTAGATGATGGTGGTGATCTTACTGCCTTAATGCACAAAGAATATAAAAATTTATTAAAAGATGTAAAGGGAGTTTCAGAAGAAACTACAACTGGAGTTTTAGCACTTAAAAAAATGGAGTCTAATAAAGAATTATTAATCCCTGCTATAAATGTAAATGACTCAGTTACAAAATCTAAATTCGACAACCTCTATGGTTGTAGAGAAAGTTTAGTAGACGGTATAAAAAGAGCTACTGATGTTATGATGTCAGGCAAAGTAGCTATCGTAGCTGGATTTGGGGATGTTGGTAAAGGAAGTGCAGCTTCATTACGCCAGGCAGGTGCAAGAGTTATGGTCACCGAGACAGACCCTATATGTGCGTTACAAGCTGCTATGGAAGGCTACGAAGTTGTAGTAATGGATGAATCTATTAAAGATGCTGATATAGTTGTAACCGCTACAGGAAATAAAGATATAGTCACAGCAGATCACATGAGAAATATGAAAGACAGAGCAATACTTTGTAACATTGGTCACTTTGACAATGAAATTCAGGTTGAAGCATTGAAAAATTATAAGTGGGACGAAATAAAACCACAAGTTCATGAAATTGAATTGCCTAGTAAAAAAAGGATTATACTTTTAGCTGAAGGAAGATTAGTAAATTTAGGATGTGCTACAGGGCATCCTAGTTTTGTGATGAGCGCTTCATTCACAAATCAAGTTATTGCTCAAATTGAATTATGGAATAATTCAAACAAATATGAGAAAAAAGTTTATGTACTTCCCAAACATCTTGATGAAAAAGTTGCAATGCTTCATTTAGAAAAAGTGGGAGCTAAATTAACAAAAATGTCAAAAGAGCAAGCCGATTATATTAGCGTTAAACCATCAGGACCATTTAAACCAGATACTTATCGCTACTGATAGTAGCTAATGATTGTTAAATCTTTAGACCATTTAAATCTAATATCTAAATCAATTTCAAAAAAGTTAGAAAATGGAGATTGCATTTTCTTAATTGGTGAAATCGGTGTAGGGAAGACTACATTCACAAGATTTTTAATTAATAACTTACAAAATCAAAAAGGACTTAAAGAAACAGAAGTGTTGAGTCCTACATTTAACTTACTTTATGAATATGAAATTAAAGATCTTAAGATTATGCATTATGATCTTTATCGAATTAAAAAAGCCAATGAATTAGATCATCTTGGTATTTTTTCAGAAAATGAAAAAACAATCAAAATTATAGAATGGCCAGACTTAATTAAAACACCATTGACTAATAAATTAGAAATTCATTTAGAGTACGGAGGAAATGATAAGGAAAGAAAAATGAAAATAAATGGGATAAATAAATGGAAAGATTTTGAAAATGAGATATAAATTGAAAAAAATTTCAGGGGATGCTTCATTTAGAGAATTTTATAGATTAAAAAAAAATAATAAAACCTCAATCATTGTCTCTGCTAAAAAAGAAAAATTTAAAAATCTTGCAGTATATGTGGTGATAAATAATATTCTTAATCACAACAGGATTAATGCTCCAAGATTAATAAGCAATCATTATAAAAACGATATGATCGAAATATCTGATTTAGGTAAAAAATCCTTCTACGATCATGTAATTTCAAAAAAAAATAAACTTAATAGCTATAAATCATTAATAAAATTATTAATTGAGATACAAAAAATAAAAGTAAAAAAACTTTATAAATTTGAAAAGCTAAAAATTAAAATACCAAATTATACATTATCTAATCTTCACAAAGAATCTGATTTGTTTTTTGATTGGTACTTAAACTATGCTCTCAAAAACAAAAAAATTAGTAAGATTAAGAAAATTCTTAGATCTGAATTAAATAAAATATATAAAAAATTAAACTTCAAAAATAATACATTCGTGCATAGGGATTTTCATATTTCAAATATAATGATTAATAAAAGCAAATTAGGAATAATTGATAGCCAGGACGCAATTATTGGAAATCCTTTGTATGATATTGCATCCTTAATTGACGATGTAAGAATAAAATTACCTAGTCAATTACAAAATAAACTATTTGATTTTTACCATAAGAATTCAAAACTTAAAAACGATCATATACAAAAATTAAAAAATGACTTTGATATTTTGTCAGTGCAAAGAAATCTAAAAATATTAGGAATATTCGTGCGTTTATACAAAAGAGATAACAAAAATCATTATCTTAAATTTTTACCTTACACATGGACGCTCATAGAAAAAAGATTACAAAACCCAGCGCTCAAAAATTTAAAATTATTATTTTATAAACACTTGTCTATTAAAAAACTTAAAAAATTAAATAAAATATGAATATTAAATATGGAATGATTTTAGCAGCAGGGTTAGGAAAAAGAATGCAGCCTTTGACACTAAAAACTCCTAAACCATTATTAGAAATAAATAATTATTCATTATTAGAAAGAGCGATAAATTTATTGATAAGTCATGGTGTGCAAGAAATAAGCGTTAATGTTCATTATCTTCCTGATCAGATTAAATCATTTATTAATAGAAAGAAATTTAAAGTTAAGATTACAATTTCTAATGAAGAAAATTTATTATTAGACACAGGCGGAGGTGTACTTAAAGGTACAAAAAATTTTGGTGATAACCCTTTTTTTGTAATTAATCCAGATACTGTTTGGAGTAAGCATTATCTAACAGAATTAAAGAGTTTAGAGTCTATTTATTTAAAGAATAATAAACCTACATTACTTTTAGTAAACAAGAAATTATCCATTGATCCTTCATTTAAAGGAGATTTTAATTTAAATAATGAAAAAATTTCTAAGGATAGTGAAAATCAATTTATTTTTACTGGATTGCAAATTATTAACAGAAGTGTTTTCACGAATGAAAAATTAGAAGTTTTTTCACTGAATAAAGTATGGAATAAATTAATCAAAGATAAAAACTTACTGGGCTTAGAAAGTAATCAAAAATTTTACCACTTAAACACTTCTGATATGTATAGGAAAATTCAAAGTCTTAATATTATTGATTAAAAATTATATCCCTAGCTCTCGACTTGTCTAAATAATAATATTTTTCAATTTTTAAATTATCGCCAAATTCAATTAACAACGGATTACCTGTTGGTATTTCCAATTCATTTATTTTTGTATCCGAAATATTAAATAAATATTTACATAAAGCTCTTAGAGAGTTTCCATGAGCTGAAATTAAAATATTCTTATTTTCTAAAAGATTTTTCTTAATTTCATCTTCATAAAAAGGTACCACTCTGTCATATGTACTTTTTAAGGACTCAGTAAATGGGGTCATTCCCACAGGTATACTAGCGTTCAGTGGACTGAATATATTTAGGTATTCGCTTTTTTCCTCCATTGGAGGAGGAGCTACATCCCAGGATCTCCTGTACTTTTTGAATTGTTCTTCACCAATTTTATTCTTTGTTTCTTCTTTGTTTAAACCCGTTAAAGATCCATAGTGTTTTTCATTAAGTTGCCAAGCAGTATTGAATTTAAGCTCAAGGTTATTTTTTTTAAGAATAGTTGTTAGAGTTTTAATTGCCCTTTTTAAATACGACGTATAAGAGATATCTATGTTAATGTTTAAATCTTTTATAATCTGACCTGATTTTTCTGCTTCCAGAACTCCTTTAGCGGAAAGATCTACATCTACCCAACCAGTAAACCTATTTTCTGCATTCCAAATACTTTGTCCGTGTCTTGTGAGAATTAATTTAGTCATAATAGTTAAATTAGTTATTATGTACTATATTAAATTAATAATGAAAAATACTATATTTAAATTAACAGAACATCTTTACTATTTTTCATTATTAGTTTTACTTATTTTATATTTATTTCCTGGAAGTTTAATAGGATATTTTATATATGGAAATTTAGGACAACAACCGAATTTAATAGCTAATCCAATCGGAACCTCAATTAACCATTTATTTTTTTTTTCATATATTACGATATTATTAATGATAATCAGATTAAGGACTAAAAATATTTTTACCAGCTACAAATTTATTTTATTTATTTCCTGTATTACCGAAATTATACACATTATAATTCCTAATAGGGTTTTTGAATTATACGATTTAATGGCTAATATTTCAGGAGTAATTATAGTTTTGTTAATAAATAGTTTTATAAAATGGCTAAGATCTCATCTATATTGATTTTAATACTTTTTCTTAACCAAAAATTAAATGCCACAGAAATAAATGGAATACCAAAAATAATTGATGGCGATAGTTTGCAAATTAATTCTAAGAAAATAAGATTAGAAGGAATAGATGCACCAGAAATAAAACAACAATGTAAAAAACCTTTTTTAAACATTCAAATAATAATTGGCATGGAATTTAATAAAGACTATTCTTGTGGCATAATTTCAAAAATAAAGTTATCCAATAAGATTAATAACTCAAAAATAAAATGTATTTCTTCATCAAAAGATAGATATAAAAGGTACTTAGCTACTTGTTATAAAGACAAAATTAATCTTAATAAATGGATGGTGAGAAGTGGTTATGCAGTAGCATACAAAAGATACTCAAAAGATTATGTTAGAGATGAAGATTATGCTAAAGAAAATAAGCTTGGAATATGGAAAGGAACTTTTATTAGACCAGAAAAATGGAGAAAGCTTAATTAATATTTAGTATAAATTAATTAGTGATTCATTTTAAAAAAATCATATTAGTTATAATTATATTTTTTCTTGCTGCTTGTTCTTCAATACCAAAAAATACTCAAAATAGCTGTGCAATTTTTGAAGAAAGATATCTTTGGTATAAACATTCAAAAGCTGCATATGAGAAATGGGGAGCACCTATTCATCTTCAATTAGCCTTTGTTAAAAAAGAAAGTGATTTTAATTGGTTAGCAAAACCGCCGAGAAAAAAATTATTCAAAGTTATTCCATTTAAAAGACCTTCAAGTTCATTTGGTTATTCACAAGCAGTAAAAGGAACATGGGAACAATATAAACGAGAAACAGATAGCCCATTAGCAACAAGAGCAAGATTTAAAGACTCCGTTGATTTTATTGGTTGGTATATTCATAAAACTAATAAGATTTTAAAAATTTCAAAGAAGGATACATATAAGCAGTATTTAGCTTATTATAAAGGCTGGGGTGATTATAAAAATTACTCAAAAGACAAGAAAGCTATTATCTATGCAAAATCAGTTAAGGATATGGCAAACAAATATAGAAAACAATTAACACTTTGTAAGAAAAATTTAGATAAAAATAAGTATATTATTTTTTAAGTTGCTTATTCAGATCAATCTCAACAGCATCAATTCTCTTAGTATTCTTTCCAACAATCGTATAAATAGTGGGAATTACATAAAGTGTAAAGAAGGTAGAAAAAAGCATTCCCCCAAAAATAGTTATCCCTACTGTAAGTCTACTTGCTGCACCTGGGCCTGTTCCAAGGATTAAAGGCAAGACTCCTATGATTGTAGATAAACTTGTCATAAGTATAGGTCTTAATCTTATTGCTGCTGCTTCAAATACAGCAACTTCTATATTTTTACCTTCCTTTCTTAATTGATTTGCAAATTCGACAATTAGAATTCCATTTTTTGCGGACAATCCTATAAGAATTATAAGAGCTATTTGACTATAAACATTTAATGATGAACCTACCACTAGTAAACCCAGTAACCCACCAAGTATAGCCATTGGTACAGTTAACATGATTGTAAAAGGATGTTTCCAACTTTCAAACTGTGCGCTCATTGCGAGATAAGCAGTTATTAAAGCAAGTGCAAAAATTACATACAATTCAGTGTTAGTCTTTTTATATTCCTCGCTTTCACCCTTGTAAGCTATTTTGGCTTGAGGAGTATTTTGTTCAACTACTCCGACTAAAAATTTAAGCGCTTCATCTAGCGAATAGTCACCAACTAGTCTTGCTGAAATAGTTACAGCCTTTTGCCTATTATATCTTGCAAGGAAAGGTGACTGACCTTCCTCATCATATGCAACTAGATTAGAGATCGATACAAGTTTATTATTGTTCTGTGATCTAACAAAAACTTTACTTATGCTATCAGGCTCCTGTCTATCTTTAATATCTCCTTGGAGAATAATAGAATATTCTTTACCGTCTCTAGTAAAATTTGTAACTCTTCTTGATCCGAAAATTGTTTCAATGGTTTTACCTATATCCTCCGTTGAAACTCCAAGGTCAGCAGCTTTCTTTTGATCAATTTTAACATTTAATTGAGGCTTGTTTAGATCGAAATCATCCTCTATCGAAGTGAGTCCTGGATTTTTTCTTGCCTCTTTTTTAATGATTTCTTTCCATTCAATAAGTTGATCGTACGTATTTCCTAAAATAACAAATTGCACAGGGCTTTCAATTCCTCCTGTTCTTATTCCTTGAGGCATAATTGGAAAAGCTAATACACCCGGTACTTTTGAAATTTCCGCAAAAGATTCTCTCATTATTTGAACACCGTGACGATCTCTTTTTTTCCAAGGCTCAAGTAGTACAATAATAAAACCACTATTTACTTGTTTTGCAGATTTACCAAACCCTGGCACTCTCATAATCAATTTTCTGTACTCACCTTTACCTACATTAGGTAATAAAAGTTCTTCAATTTCCTCCGCTCTATCCTTCGTAAAATTAAAGCCGGAACCTTGAGGCGCTTTTACGATTACAAAGAACGCCCCTCTGTCTTCAGGAGCAATTAATTCTTTTTTTGTAAAATTGAAAAAAAATAGAGTTAAAGCTAATGTGGCTAATAAAAAGATTGTTATTGTTGTTCTTTTTTTGATCCAACCTAGCAAAGATACTTTATATAAATAAGTTAAATTCTTTAAAAATTTCTCAAATTTTAAAACTATTTTTGACTTATTCATATTTTGCTTAAGAAATTTACTCGCCAACATTGGGCTCAAAGATAAAGCCACAAAACTTGATATAATGACAGCGGCTGAAAGTGTGATTGCAGTTTGTGTAAATAGTACACCTGTAATTCCTTTAATAAAAATTAAGGGAACAAAGACAGCAACTAAAACAACTGTTGTAGCGATAATTGCGAATGAAACTTGCTTTGCTCCTTTAAATGCTGCAACAAGAGGGGTGTCCCCTAACTCTATTCTTCTTACAATGTTTTCTAACATTACAATTGCATCATCCACAACAATTCCAATGGCCAACACTAAAGCCATAAGAGTAAAGAGATTGATTGAAAAATCAAAAATATAAATTGCTAAAAAAGTTGAAATTAATGAAACAGGTAAAGCTACTAGAGGAACCACCAGGGCTCTTATATTTCCTAAAAAAAGGTAAATAATTATAGTTACTAAAATTAAAGCAATAAAAAGAGTTTTATAAACTTCTTTAATTGCAGCTTTAATATAATTACTTCTATCAAATGAAACTTCTAAAGTTGTATTCGGGGGCAAGCTAGGTTTGAGCTCTTTAATTTTCTTCTTAATTCCGTCTGCAACAGCAATAGTGTTAGCATCTGATTGCTGGTAAATTCCTATTCCTACTACTTGCTTTCCGTTTCCTTTAAATAAAGTACGTGTGGACTCTGCACCAAGCTCTACTCTTGCTACATCAGAGAGTGTAATAATTGATCCGTCAGTTGCTCTTTTAAGGGGTAAATTTTTATAATTTTCTAAATTACTGTAGGCTTTATTTAACTTTATAGTAAGATCAATATCTTTTGATTCTATTCTCCCTGCTGGAAATTCTACATTTTCTTTTCTTAGTACATTTTCAACTTCTTCAGTGGTTAAATCTCTTGCAGCAAGTGCAATAGGGTCCAACCAAATCCTTAGTGATAATTCTCTTTGACCACCAAGTCTAACTCGACCTACTCCATCAACTGTAGAAAATGTATCCGTTAAATACCTATCTGCGTAGTCAGTTAGCTCCAAGTCAGACATAGTTTCAGAATTAAAAGATAACCACATTGTTGTACGCATACCTGAACTTTGTTTAAATATTTCTGGTTGTTCAGCCCCTTCTGGTAAGTTATCTAAAACTCTAGACACAGAACTTCTAACGTCGTTAGTAACATCATCTAAATCTAAATCAGTTTCAAAAGTTAGAGTAATTCTTGAACTTTCATCTTCGCTGAAAGAGTCAATAGTCTCTAATCCTGGAGTTCCTCCAACAAAATCTTCAATTTTTTGTGTAATTTGTGTGTCAACTATTTCAGCTGAAGCTCCTCTATATTCAGTTTGAATTGTAACAACTGGTGGCTGCACATCAGGCAATTCATCTGTTGGTATTTCTTGAAAAGTAACCAAACCAAATATAACTAAAACCAAACTCATTACTGAGGCTACAACAGGTCTTTTGATTGAAAGGTCAGTTAAAAACATTTATTTGGTTGAAGTAATAATTTTTATTTTACCTTTATTTCTTACTTTAGAAACACCCTCACTGATCACAAGATCACCTTCATTTAATCCAGATATAACAGAAACTTTACCAAAATTTCTTTTACCAATTTCAATATTCTTTTTTTCAGCAGTGTCTTCATTTACAGTATAAACGAATGCTGTATTTCCTTGAATTGTTACAGCGCTTTCCGGTACACCAATTTGATTTTTTTCATCATAAATAATCTTTACAGTCATTAGCTGACCTGGAATAATTTCAAAATTCGAATTATCGACTATTATTCTGGAAAGAATTGATCTAGTAGAAGGGTCAATTCGAGAACTAATCGTTTCTATTTTACCCTTAAAAATTTTTTTGTAAGCAGAACTAGTAACCTCAGCTTTTAGTCCTGTTTTAAGAACACCTACATAATTTTCAGGTACTTTAATATCTATTACAATTTTCTCAAGATCATCAAGTGTAATAATTAAACTTTCTGAACCTAAGACACCTTGAGCTATTTCTCTCTTCCCTACTTTGCCAGCAAAATCTGCTATTAAGCTTTCTCCATCTTTTAATGTAAGTATTTTTTCTCCTTTTTTTACAAATCTATTTTCTAGATTAAGCTCTCCATTGATATTACTTGCTTGAACTCTATATGCTTTTGAGTTCTGAGCAATTGCAGTACCAAAAGTTTCAATACTTTTATAAAAAAGCGATTTTTCAACTGTAGAAACGATTACACCTGGAGCTGGTCTCACGCTAAATTTTTTTTTAAAATGAAGACCTATAAAGTGCCTTGCTGTTATGATTGCAAAAATAGCTATAAAAAAAATAATTAGAAAAGTTTTAATTTTTGATGAAGTTTTCATATTTTTTTAATCTAATCCGTACTCTGCCCATGAACCGTCGTAGATAACAGGTTTTTTACCACTTATAATAGAATTAGCTAGACCTAAAATGCATGCTGTAACTCCAGAACCACACGTAAAAGCCATTTCTTTTTCAATTGATACTTTTTTTGATTTAAAAATCTCAATTAAGTCCTCTTTTTTTTTTAAAGTTCTATCTTCTCTTAAAAGTTTTTGGAAAGGCAGGTTAATTGATCCTTTAATGTTTCCACTTTTAAGTTCTTTTCGAGGTTCAGACTGTAAGCCTAAAAATCTTTGCTCTCCTCTGGCGTCTAGCAATTGAAATTTATTATTAGTAATATTTTTGTTCACATCATCTTTATTTATTACAAGAGATGTATTTTCAACCGCAATGTATTTAGATCTTTCAAAGCTAACTATTTCTTTAGTAGTGGGACGTTTTTCATTTGTCCATTTTTTAAAACCTCCATCTAACACTGAGATAAGTTTTGGGTCATGGCCAAAATACAAAAAAGAGTACCAAACCCTACAAGAACTAAAAACATCTGAGTTGTCATAGACGATTATGTGATCTGAATTAGATATTCCTAAACTAGATACAATCATTTCCCAATCTTCTTTGGACGGAAGCATATGTGGAAGATTAGTTTTTTTATTAGAATTTTTATCTATATCAAAGAATATAGAGTTAATTATATGCTCCGTTTTGTACTCTTCGAATGAATTTCTATTAGCATTTGGAAGATGCCAGCTAGCATCTAAAATTTTTACTTTTTCAATATTATTATCTAACCAGTCTGTAGTTACTAATTGATTCATTACCTGTTTTTTTCAATATATTTTTGATGATATTCTTCAGCTTTATTGTAGTTTTTAATTTTTGAGATATTTGTCTGAATTTTACCATCTAATTTTTCGTTAAATTCTTTTAAAACCTCCAAAGCGTCTTGTTTCTGCTGTTCGTCTTCATAAAAAATCTCACTTCTATATTGAGTTCCAACATCTGGAAATTGCATATCTTTTTGTGTTGGATCATGCATTTTGAAAAATAAATCCAATATTTTTTTAAACGAAATTTTTTTATCATCAAAGGTAAGCCTTACAACTTCAGCATGTCCAGTTTTTCCTGTGCATACTTCTTCATAGGTTGTTTTCGAGCTACTTCCCCCTGCGTAACCTACTTCGGTTTCTAATATACCTGGTTTGCTTTTAAAGTTTTCCTCAGGTTTCCAAAAACATCCAAGTGCAAGTGTACATTTCTGCATAAGTTATTTAATATATTTTGAAGGAGAAAGGATAGTAAATTGTTAACACAAAATCAAATAGGCGTATTGTACATGGTAGGAAGTGTAATCTGCTTCTCTATTATGGACATCTGTGTAAAATGGTTAGACTATTATCCAGTAGGCCAAGTTCTCTTTTTAAGATTTTTTATAGGATTTATCCCAATATTTTTTATCATACCAAAAGATAAAATATTTTCTTTTTACAAAACTTCACGCCCTGGTCTTCATGCTTTTAGAGCCATAAGCGGGGCCCTCGCAATAATTGCATTATTTTTAGGGCTAAGAGAATTGCCATTAGCTGATGTAGTTTCTTTAACATTCGGTGGACCAATATTCGTTACAATTGCATCAATCTTTTTTTTATCTGAAAAAGTTGGAATAAAAAGATGGTCAGCTGTATTTATAGGTTTCCTAGGGATGCTATTAATTGTTCAACCAGCATTTATAGACGTTAATTATTATTACATTACACCAATTGTATTTTGTATATTTTTTGCCTGCGTAGCTATTAGCGTTAGATCTTTATCTAAAACAGAAGCCAATTATACAATCGCATTTTATTTTACATCACTTTGCACTCTTTTGGGTTTAGGAACAATTTTCTTTACTGATTGGATAATGCCAACTTTCATAGATTTTGTTTTATTTTTTGTTCTAGGTTTATGTGGAAGTGTAGCCAATTTATTGTTAACTCAAAGTTATAGATTAGCAGAAGCATCACTTGTAACCCCAATTAAATATTTGAGTTTAGTTTTTGCAATTATTTTTGGATATTTTATCTGGAGCGAAGTTCCAAAAATTTTAACATTGCTCGGGGCTTCTTTAGTCATTGCTAGTTCTTTAATAATTTTTATGAGAGAGAATAAATTAAAGAAACAAATCGTTGCTCCCAGAACATGAGCAAGCCTCCTAAATATTGGGCAAGAGCCAAGAAAATTTTATCGAAGAAAGATAAAGTAATGAAAAAGCTAATAGATAATTATAAAGATGGAAGTCTCGTGACGCGCAATGATGTTTTTTTTTCATTATGCAAAAGTATTATCGGCCAACAAATCAGTGTTGCTGCTGCAAACTCAGTTTTTTTAAGATTTAAAAAAAAATGTAAAAACAAAATAAATGCAAAAACAGTGAACAAATTATCATTTAGTAATTTAAAAAGTTGTGGTCTTAGTAAACAAAAGGTTAAAGGTATAAAAGATTTAGCCAAAAGAACTTTAAACAAAACTTTTAAGCCCAGCCTAATAAAAAAGATGACTGATGAAGAAGCTATAGAATATTTATCTGATCTAAGACAAATAGGAAGGTGGTCAGCAGAAATGATATTACTTTTTACATTTAATCGATCAAATATTTGGCCTCTACAAGATATAGGATTACTAAGAGCTATTTCAAATAATTATAATAAGAAATACTTTCCTCCAAAGATATTCCTTAATAAGCTTTATAAAAAATTTACACCCTATTGTTCAGTAGCGACCTGGTACTTATGGCGATCAATAGATAACGAGCCAATACAATACTAAGCACCTTCAATAGTTTGATGGTGTCTTATAGCGTGACCTTTTAAAATTTCGTGTGCTTCTTGATATTCTTTTGATTTGTAAAATAAATTTGCTTCATCGTAAGAGGGAAACTCGATAACGACAGTTCTTGGCGAACTTTCACCTTCGTTAGCAGTAGCTTTTCCTCCCCTGATTAGAAATTTGCCTTTATATTTTTCAACTGCGATTTTAGCTTTTGCAGCATATTCTTTGAGCTTTTCCTCATTAGTTATATCTTTATAAACACACACTACGTAACCTTTCATTTACAACTCCTTAAAAATAAACTAACTTTTTACATGGCAGATAAACTTATCATTGATTGGAAAGAGTATAATCTAATCGTAGAAAAACTTGCAATACAAATCCATCAAAGTGGATTTAAACCTGACATGTTAATCGGTATTATGAGAGGGGGAGCTCCTATAATAGACGTGCTAAGCAGAGTATTTAAACTTAAATGTGCTTACTTGGCCGTAGAATCTTATTCGGGAGAAGGAACCGAAGATCAACAAGGTGAGTTAGTTTTCTCTAGAGAAATGAGTTCGACAGTCCAAGAAATGAGAGGAAATATTCTATTGTGTGATGATTTATCTGACACAGGAGTAACTTTGAATAAAAGTATTGATTGGCTTAAAAAATACCCTCCCTTACAAGGAAAAATAAAATCAATAAAGACCGCTGTTCTCTGGAAAAAGAAAGACTCAACATTTGAGCCTGATTATTGTGCTCAGAAATTAAATAGCAATCCCTGGATTGTTCAGCCTTTTGAACATTATGAGGAAGTAAGAGTAAAGGATTTAATTAAAAAACATCAAGGAAGTTAAAGGGCCAGCATAAACTGGCCCTAAAATTATTAACCTACATAAAAACTTAATACACTAGCTGCTGCAATTACCCAAATTGCAGGCGAAGTTTTACCAAATTTACCAGTAAAAATTCTTATTAGTGCGTAAGCGATAAATGCTAAAGCGATACCGTTACTAATACTATAAGTAAGCGGCATTACTATCATAGCAAGCACAGCTGGACCTGACTCAGCTATATCGTTCCAATCTATATCAGTAATATTTCTTACAAACAAAATTGCAACATAAAGTAAAGCTGCTCCATCTATTTCTTTTGGCAAGCTTGTTGCTAAAGGCGCAAAGAATAAACAAGCTAAGAATAAAACACCAATGACTAATGAAGTCATTCCAGTCCTTCCGCCTGCTTTTACTCCAGATCCAGATTCTACATAACTTGTAACAGTCGTTGTACCCATCATAGATCCAGCAACTGTTCCAACACTGTCAGCTAACATCGCTTTATCAATATCTTGGACTTTACCTTTTCTATCTACTTTTCCTGCAACATTAGCCACTGAAGTTAATGTTCCTGCTGTATCAAAAAAGTCGATGAATAATAAAGTAAAAATAATTGAAGCCATACCCGCAGAAAATGCAGCTCTAAGATCAAACTCAAATAGATATGTCATTGGAGGAATTGATCCCACAACTCCATTAAATTTAGCTAAGCCAGACACCCACGCAATGATACTGAAGAGTAAAATACCAATAATAATATTACCCCTAACTTTCATTTTTTCTAAAACAATCATGAACACAAAAGTTGCACATGCTAGAAGCACTAAAGGATTTTTAATATCACCCAAAGTAACTAACGTTACCGGGTGATCACCTACTACTCCCATAATCTCCAAACCGATAATTGCTAAGAATAATCCGATACCAGCACCTATACCAAGTTTCAAACTCTTTGGAATCGAGTTAATTAACCACGCTCTTAATGGTGTTAAAGAAATTGCTAAGAAGATTACACCAGCAACAAGAACTGCACCTAATGCAGCTTGAGGCGTATAACCTTGTCCAGCAACAACACCATAAGCAACAAATGCATTGATACCCATTCCTGGCGCTAATCCTACCGGCCAAGTTTTTCCATGAAATGCCATGACAAAACAAGCTACGGCGGTCGCTAAAATTGTTGCAGTGAATACCGCTCCAAAGTCAAAAAAACCTTTTTCTGTTCCAGCAAATTCACCAGAAAGAATAAAAGGATTTAAGAACATAATGTATGCCATTGTAAGGAAAGTTGTTACACCGGCAATTACTTCAGTTCTAAAATTTGTTTTGTGTTTTCTATATTCAAAATATTTATTTAACATCTAAAAACCTCCTGTTGATGTTAAATACTCTATATCTATTTTAAAATCTTGATTAATTTGGGTCATTTAACAATTATACAACCTACGCTCAATATTTCTGTTTATAAGTTTTAGGTATAGAATCTTTGAATGTTAAAAAAAGTTAAAATTTATATTTTTTCACTAATTATTTTTATTACCCTAACAGCCTGCCAAACAGTCACTGATAAAATTGATCAACGCACAGAATTAGAAAAAAAGGAATTAAGCAAATGGTTAAACAAAACCGAAGAGGATCTTAAAATTTTTTATGGTCAACCTGACAAAGTGGAATTTTTAAAAACCAGAAATAGAAATTACGTTTATTTTACTGAAAAATTTAAAATTAAGTGTGAACGAAAATTTGAGGTAAATCCTAAAAATATTGTAGTTGGTTTTAGCAGTAAAAACTGTTTTTAAGTTACTCGCGGAGTATAAACTCCGCAAGTAAGGTAAACTTATTTTATTTCAATAAGTCTCTTTTTCTTTATTTCAGGTATGATTTTTTCACAAGAAATAGTTAGCAAACCATCTTTCAATTCAGCACCATTCACCTTTACATCATCTGCAATTGTAAATGATCTTGCAAAAGATCTTTGCGAAATTCCTCGATGAATAACTTCATCATCACCTTTTTCTTCTGATCTTTTAACTTCTTTTGTTTTCACCGTTAAAAGATTGTCTTCATATTCAACTTCAACATCGTCTTTATTAAAGCCAGCAACTGCTACCTCAATAGCATACTTATCTTTGCCTGCTTTTCGGATGTTGTATGGCGGATAATTGCTTTGTACAGCAAGACTACCATTACCTAACATTGATTCAAATTGATCAAACATATCATCGAATCCAATGCTAAAAGGTCTAAGTGAATTAAAGATCGATAGATCCTTACTTGTCATATATCCTCCTTTGTTAGCAAGGTTAATTTTTGGCCCCAGTTGGCGACCAATGTTAGATATGGTAATTGATTTTAAATTTTCAAGGTTTTTGGTTTAAATTTTTGCAGACTTTAAAATAAAAGAATACTCTTCGGCTAATTCTGTAATTGCATTATCTCTTCCACTCATACCACCATGACCAGCAGCTTCCATTTTGCACTTTAGTAATTGAGTATTATTATCAGTTTTAACATCTCTAAGTTTTGCAATATATTTTACAGGCTCAGAGTAAAGAACACGGTTATCGAATAAAGATGTTGTAATTAACATAGAAGGGTAATCCTTTTTTTCAAGATTATTGTAGGGCGCGTAAGAAAGAATATATTCAAAATATTCTTTGCTCTTAATAGGATTTCCCCACAGTTCCCATTCAGCTGGCGTTAGGGGTAATTTATCATTCAACATTGTTGTCATTGTATCAACGAAAGGCACTAGAAGAAGCATTGAAAAAAATAAATCAGGTGCCATGTTGGCTACCGCACCGCCTGTAAGTCCACCAGCACTTCCACCATAAAAACAAAGACCACCTTTATACGTATAGCGTTGTTCTATTAAATGATTTGCACAAGCGATGTAGTCTAAAAAAGTATTTTTTTTTAATTTCTTTTTTCCTTCTTCATGCCAAACGTCACCAAGATCTCCACCACCTCTTATATGCGCTATGGCAAAAGTAATTCCTCTATCAACAAGACAAAATCTTGAAGCACTAAAAGATGGAGAGATGCTATGTTTGTAGGCGCCGTATGCATAAAGTAGCACTTTTGACTTTCCGTCCTGCTTAGCATTTTTTAATCTGACCAAACTTATAGGAATCATTCGTCCGTCATGAGACTTTGCTTTAATTCTTTCAACAACATATTTTTTAGGATCATGTCCTGAAGGGATTTCAGTTTCTTTTACTAATTTTTTTTCTTTTGAAACAATATCGTATTCATAAATCTTACCAGGCGTAGCCATACTTTCCCAACTTACTCTAATTTTTGTAGTATTCGTATCTTTTTGCATCAAAGAAGCTCCGGGAACACCTATCGCTTCGTCAGAAATTTTTATTTCTTCTTCTTTATTAGTTTTTATGTTTCTTACATATAATTTGGAGATAGCATCGGATTTCTCTGCTCGTAAAATGTAATCGTCTAAAAAATCTAAACCTCCAATCACTGTCTCTTTTTTGGCAGGTAAAAAAGTCTCAAGTTTATCAATTTGATCAGTTTTACATCTAAGTATTTTGTAATCCCTAGCACCCTCATTTGTATGCACGTAAAAATAACCTTTCCAAGAGTCGAGTGAATATCTAACGTCTTTTTTTCTTTTTTTAAATAAAGTTGGTTTTATATCTACAGCATTAGATGAAAAATAATATTCTTCGGTTGTAATATGATCTGAAGTTGAAATTAAAAAAAACTTTTCATCAGATGAGAGACTTATTCCACAAGTAAAGGTCTCATCTTTTTCCTCAAAAATAAGTTTATCCTCTTTTATTGGTGTGCCTAGAACATGTTTAAAAATTTGCCTTGGTCTATGAAATTTATCTAACCTTGAATAAAAAAAACTTCTATTATCTAAAGACCATGTTATTCCTCCGCTAGTATTATCAATTATATCATTCTTATTTTTTCCAGTTCTTAAATCTCGTAAATAAATTGTATAGTATTCAGATCCTTTTAAATCTAAAGAATAGGCCATGTAATTATCACAATGTGAGGTGCTAACTGAACCAACACCAAAATATTCAGATCCATAATTTTTCTTTTCAAGGTCACCATCAAAATAAACTTCTTCTGGTTTAGAACCATCAATTAATTGTCTAATTCTTTTTCCGTAATTTCCTTTAGCTTCTGTCTTGGCCCAATAAAAATATTTTTTATCTTTGAACTTTAAAGAGGTGTCATCTAGTTTAATTTTAGATTTTATCTCTTGGAATAAGTTTTTTTGTAAATCTTTAACATCTTTAAAATAGTCTTCTGTAATTTTATTATTTTCACTAATGTAATCTTTAACTTCAGAGTCAAGTTTACTAGCATCTTTCAACACCTCGAGAATATTAGGCTGATCAACCCAAGCATATTCATCAAATAAGGTTAGGTCGTGATACTTTTTCTCACTCTTAATTTTTTTAAGTTTTGGTATACTCATATTAGGAAATTATATGAATTTGTTTCTAATAGGAATTATCATCTTTGTCATTGTTTATTTATTTTTGAATTGGTTTGCTAGAACTAGTTCGAAAAAGATAGCCACAACAATTAAAAAAATCGCTGTTTATTTCTCATTAATCCTAGCTATGCTTTTAGCTATTGGTGGAAAATATATCTTTTCTCTTCCCTTTCTATTTGTAATTTTAAGTGGATTAAAAATAAAAGGTTTTACAGCTCTACAAATGTTTCAGCTATGGAGATTAATTCAATTTTTAAAAAATTCCGGTAGATATTCTCAGGGACAGTTCGGTCAAACTCAAGGATCATCGAGTGTAACAAGCGATGAGGCTTATAAGCTGCTTGGTTTAAAAAGAGGTTGTACCAAAGAAGATGTATTAAAAGCTGCCAACCAGCTCCAAAAAAAAATTCACCCAGACATGAATAGAGACGTCAAAACTGAGAGACTAAGTCAACTTGTTAATGAAGCGAAAGAGAAAATAATCAAAACTGACTTTAGTTAATTTAAAAGTTTAATCGAGTTATTAAAAACTTTTTCAAAAGAAATTTTATCTGCCCCTAAAGTATCGTGAGTTGTGGTCTCTTCTGTTTCACCTTCAGGAACAATTACTTCAATATTTTTTGAGTATTTGCCATAAGCTTGAACTGGGCTATCCATAAATAGAGCTAAACATTTCACACCTAAAGCAGATGATATATGTAACCAACCAGTATCATTGCCAATATAAAGGTTACAATTTTTAATAATGGGTAATGTTTCATTTATTTTTAAGTCTTTAAATGAAATACAGTTATTTGATAGCTCTGAGTTAAGGAATTGATCAATTAAGTCCTTATCATTATTACCAGCCGCTAAATAAAATTTCGAAGGTGTTCTTGCGTTAATATTAGTACATAGCTTTATAAAGTTTTTGATGTTCCATCTTTTAGTAGGACCACTAGCAGATATGCCTAAACATATGTGTTTGAATTCTTTAGAAAATTTTTGTTTAACTTCATTGACTTTATTATCACTAATTATAAGCTCTGGTTGTGTAGATACAATATCTCCTAATTCATTTTCTGTAAAAATTTTAGCAGATGTTATAATATTATCTTTTTTTCTAAACAATGGATATTGAGAGATATTTTTTATTCCAGCTATCTTAGAAATCAATAAATATCTTAAAGAGCTATTAAAAATAAAAACTTTATCAAATTCTTTTAATTTAAGATCTCTGCTTAATTTAAAAAACCCTAAAAAACCATCATGAGTTCCAGAATTGTTTTTTGTTCTATCCAATATTAAAATTTCTTTAATATGTTTATCTTCAGCCAAAAGTTGCTTAGCACGAGAATTCTCTTTCACTAAAATTGACACAGATGTCTTATACTTTTTCGAAATAGCATGAATATACGGTAAATAAATTACCATATCTCCCATACCAATTTTTGGTTGAATTACTAAAACTTTCATTTTTAAATTTAATAATATAACTTAGATAGAATAATTTAGGTAAGATTATGATTAAAAAAGGAGTATACGCAGCTGGATTAAGTGTTCTTAATACCGATAGAACTCTGAATATTGATGCAACGATTAATCATGCAAGTGAAGCCATTCAAAGCGGCTTACATGGAGTTTTCTTTTTTGGTTCAACAGGTCAAAGCCAATTAATTTCAACAAATGAAAAGAAAGAACTTATAGCTAAAATTTCCAGTCATAAGTTAAGAAAACAATTTTTTTTAGGAACTGGAAATAATTCTCTAAATGAAAATATTAATTTAATAAAGTATGGAATGGAATACGATTTTAGAGAGTTTTTAATCATGCCGCCAGCATATTACAAAGGGAATACGGATGAAGGAGTTTTTGAATTCTATTCAAGATTAATTACGGCTATTCCTAAAGTAAAAATTATTCTTTATAATTTTGAAAAACTAAGTGGTTACAAATTTTCAGCAAAAATGGTGACTAAGCTTGTAAAAGATTTTCCAGAAAATATTATTGGATGTAAAGATTCTAGTTATAATCTATTTGAAAGTTTGAAGTTGCCAAATTTTTTAATGTTTCCAGGTTCAGAGGCAAAACTTTTAAAAGGTCTAGAACTTGGTTGTTCAGGTTGTATATCAGCTGTTACTAATGTTACACACACTTTAGCAAGAAAAGTTTTTGATGACTTTGAAAATAAAGTTTCGCAATCTAAAAATGAAAAATTAATTAATGTGAGAGAAACATTTGATCAATTTAATTTGATATCTGCTCTTCATAGTTTTCTAGCGATAAAAGATAAAAAGTTTGAAAACATTTTACCGCCATTGGTTTTATTATCTCAAGCAAAAAAGAAGGAACTAATTGATAAATTAAATAAATTAGAATTTGTGACAGAAAAAAACTTGGCAGCATAAGTTATGATTTTAGCTAGAATATTTACAAAAATATTTAAAGAGGGCGGAATAATTTTGATAGATGCAAAAGGTCAGAAATATATTTGTGGAAATCCTAAAACTGAAAAACCAATAACTGTAAAATTACTCAAAGATAATCTTAGCTGGAAGTTATTATTAGATCCTGAACTTGAATTTCCAGAGGCTTATATGAGAAATGAAATTGCAATTGAAAATGCTTCAATGAAAGATTTTTTAATGGAAGTTATTAAAAATTTAGGCCGCAATGAAATTTCAACAACAAGTCTAATTACAAAAAAAATATACCAAGCATGGAGAACAGTAACGAATTTTAATTTGCCAGGCAAATCAAGAAAAAATGTTGAACATCATTACGATATTGGTGGAACTAGAGGTGAAAAATTATATGACATTTTTCTAGACAAAACTCATAGATTATATTCTTGCGCGTATTGGAAAAATGACACTAAAACTTTAGAGGAAGCTCAACAAAATAAAATAGACCATATTGTAAAAAAATTAGACATAAAAGAAGGACAAAAAGTTTTAGAAGTTGGCTGTGGCTGGGGAGGCATGGCTTTTGAAATCGCAAAACAAAAAAAATGTGAGGTGACAGGAATTTCTTTAAGTAAAAATCAAATAGAATATTGTAAACGTAAAGCAAAAGAACTTAACTTAGACAACCAAGTGAAATTTGAACTTATAGATTATAGAGAAGCAAAAGGTAAATATGATCGAATTTTTTCTGTAGGAATGTTTGAACATGTAGGTAGAAAATTTTATAACACCTTTTTTAAATCAATGAATAAACTTCTCAAAGACGATGGGATATTTCTATTACACACTATAGGCGTAGTAGATAAACCTTCTGCACCAAATAAATTTATTCAAAAGTACATATTCCCTGGAGGTATATGTCCTTCTTTTAGCCAAATAATAAATCCGATTGAAAAAACAGGCCTAATTGTTGCAGATACAGAAACGTTAATAAGACATTATGATAAAACTTTAGAAAGTTGGTTAGAGCGATTTCTAGAAAAGAGAAAAGAAGTGAAAGATTTGTTTGATGAAAAGTTTGTAAAAATGTGGGAGTTTTATATGGCTAGCTGTGCAGCTGCATTTAGATATAGAGATCTAGTTGTTTTTCAATTACAAATTGTTAAGAACTTTCAATCAGCTCACCGCACAAGAGACTATATATATTCATAAAAAGTGCTATTTAATAAATAGCAAGCATGAAAAAGAAGAAAAAAAAACCTATAAAGGTTAAGAAAAAAAAGCAAAAAAAACCCTTAATTCGGAGATCTAAAAATAAAAGGAAAAAATTAAAAAATAAGAAATTTCGAAAAAGGATAAAATCAAAAAGACCAGTAAAGAAAAAAACAAGAATTAAAGTTAAAGCAAAATTAAAGAAAAATTTAAAATTAAAGAAAAGAAATAAAAATCCTCAAAAAACAAGAGCTATAGTTTCAGGCTTACTAAGACTAAATGATAAAGTTAAATCTATATTTAGATTTAATATAAATTTAGATCAAACTTTACAGGCATTCTTTACAGGTATTTCTAATAAAGTTTCAGGAATCAGAAAAATAATTTTAGAAGAGCGAGAAAAACAAAAGAAAATAAAATTAAAGCTAATGGAACAAGAAAAAAAAGATGCTCAAAAAAGATTACTGGAGCAAGAAAAATTAGCTTTAGAGGCAAAAAGAAATGAGCTTAAAGAAGAACAAAAACTTGAAAAAGAAAGAAAACTGGATTTACAGAGATTTATAAAATTAGAACAGGCTGAACTCAGAAAAGAAAGAGCTGAGAAACAAAGGCAATTTTTAGAGCAAATTAAATTGGAGAAAAAAATTGATCTTTTTAGAAAAAGGGAAGAATTAGAAATCAAAAATCTTGAAAAATATGTTTTAAGTCAACAAAGAGAGTCTTACGAAGAAGTTCAACAACGTATTGATAAAATAAAAGAAAAATACAAGTTAATCAGAGAGCAAAAAATAAATGAAGCAATAAGGGAAAGAGTTGCAAGTTTAGGTATTAAAGTAGAAGAAACTGATGATAAAGCAACGTTATTAGAAAAAGAGAGAGTTTATAATGAAGAAAGAGAAAAAATTGAATACGCCCTTGAAAGTTTTTACCGATCAGCTCACAGTTTGTGTTTTCAATTAAATAAAAAATATATTCCAAAATATTTAAGTATCATTAGATGCATTGATAAAAGATTTGAAACAGGAGAAATTTATATAAAATGGGATGATGCAATTGAAGCTGACTGGCTAATTTTGATTTATATAAAAAATAATTCACCAGATGAAGGAATAATAATTGAAGACAAAACTGATCCTGAACATCATACAACACATGAATTTCAACCAAACGAAATATTTAAAGCATCAGATGTAATGGTAGATGCTTTAACAAAGTTATTAGACAGTGAAAGAAATAAGAGAAAGGTTAGTTAATTATTTGATTTAATTTTTTAACTTCACCAATTTTAAAAATAATAGTATCATCTTTACTGAAACCATATTTTTTCGCACCCGCTTTAAATCTTTCCGGCGGTTCCATAATTGGCTCCAAAGATAATACAACTGTTCCCCAGTGCATCCCTATTATTTTTTTACTTTTTAAATCTTTAGATATTTGCAAAGCTTCTTCTGGATTGGTGTGATAAACTGATTTATCTTTAACTGGCATCATAGGATAAAAATTATATGCACCAATATTAATAAATGTTAAATCTATTGGTCCAAATTTATTTCCTAGATCTTTATAGATATTTCCATATCCTGTATCACATGCGAACAAAATTTTTTTCCCCTTGTACTCAATGAGAAAATTACCCCATAATGTTTTGTTAATATCAAACAAACCTCTTCTAGACCAATGAACAGCTGGCAATAAAGTTACTTTAATATCCTCATTAACTTTAATCTCTTGATACCAATCAAGCTCATTGACATCTTTGTAATTTCTAAAATATTTCCCAAGTTTTAATGGAAGAATAACTTTTGATTTTTTATAAGGAAAGTTTCTTATTGTAGACATATCTTGATGATCGTAATGATTATGAGTTAGAAGAAATAAATCAACAGGTGGAATTTCGTCAAGATTTATAGCTGGGGGAATGTATCTTTTAGGTCCAAAAATTAATGGACCAGTGTTTTTTGAAAAAACGGGGTCAGTTATAATTGTTGTATTTCCTAATTTAATTAGAAAAGTGGCATGACCTATCCAAGCAATATAATCATTATTTTCATTTTTTTTAAGTTCTTCTAAAACTTCCACCCTTGGAATAACATGATCTTTAGGAATCTCGATTTTAACTTTTTTACGCTCTTCATTGAAAATCTTATATGACCATTTTACGTTCGGATCTCTTTCAGGTGATCCTTCAGGATTTCTAAAAGTTCCATCCGGTAAATGGTGATAAGGTCGTTTCTCCATTGCAATTAGCTCAATGTTGAAAAAAAGAATGGCTAATAGAAAAGATGATAATTTTTTCATGATTTCTATTAATATTTTTCTCTAGTTTTGTAGTTAATTTTATTTCCATATTCTTTAATTTTATCCCACTCATTCTTATTATTCTTATCTCTTTTTTCAGCTTTGTAGGAGACAATTAAAGGGAGAATAATTAGAGCTAAAACGATTACGATACATGCAACAATAAGGGGTAAATTCATACCCCTTATTACCATAAATTATTTGAATTTAAATAAGTATTTAGCTGTCTAGACAATTTGACTTATTAATTCTTTTGTCAAAATCTTTTTGGGCTTCTTTACTTACTATCCAGACATAAGAAGACTCTTGTAACTGATTAGCATCAGCAACAGTACAACGTTTTCCAATTTTAGCTACACTTCCACTTGAACAGTTAGTTAACAAAAGGACCAAAGATATAATAGATAATGTTTTCATAGTTTAAAGCTAATTAAAAATTCTGCGCTTTGCTTGGCATAAATTAGTCAAAAAAATGAAATTTATCTTATCTTTGTTGAAATAGAACTCTTTAAAGCTTATTGTCAATTATATGGCAGACCATATTTATAAAACAAAAGTTTACTATGAGGACACTGATGCTGGAGGCATTGTTTATTATGCAAGGTATTTACATTTTATTGAAAGAGCACGAACAGAGATGATTTATGACCATTTAAAACTTAACCATAAACAGTTGAGAGAAAAGTTTAATGCCATATTTGTTGTAAGAGAATGCAATATCAAATACTTAAAATCTGCAAAATTTGAGGACAATTTAGAGATTAAAACGAAGGTTATAAACAAATCACCGGTAAGACTTAACTTGTTACAAGAGGTTTCTAAAAATAATGAGATATTAGTTACAACACAGGTTGAATTAGCGGTTATTGGCAGTAATGGATCTGTTAGTAAGATTCCGAAAGATTTATTAGAAAAAATATAAATTCGACTAATAGTAGCCAAAACTTTGCCTAAATCTGCAGCTAAATTCAAATCAAGTTTGCAATTTTAGCATTACTTACATCAATAAAAATAAATTAAAAAGGAAATATGAAATTAAAAGTAACTAAAAAAAGTAAGCATAAATCAAGTAATAGAAAATTAAGAAAAGTTTCTTTATTCGAGCTTCAAAACTCGCCAAAAGCTTTGCTTTTTAGAGCAAGAGCTTAGCATCTTTTCCCCATAACTATTTAGTGGCCTAATGAACATTAGGCCATTGTTTTTAGGCCCATAATTGTTAAATTAATCTGTGAAAACTAAGAAACAAAATAATAAAGTAGCTATCATTATGGGCTCTCAAAGTGATTATTCTATAATGAAAGACTGCGAGAAAATCTTAAAATTACTTAAAGTTAAATATCAAACTTTAATAGTTAGTGCTCACCGAACTCCAAAGAGAATGGTTAAGTTTGCAGAAACAGCGGAAAAAAATGGTTTCAGTGTAATCGTAGCAGGAGCCGGCGGAGCTGCTCATTTAGCAGGCATGGTTGCTTCTTTAACTACTTTACCGGTTTTGGGCGTACCTATGGAGACTAAAAAAATAAAAGGCCTTGATAGCTTGTTATCTATGGCACAAATGCCAAAGGGTGTTCCAGTAGGGTGTCTTGCAATCGATGGTGCTTTTAATGCAGGTATTCTAGCTGCTTCAATAATTAGTAATTTTGACTTAAAAGTAAAATCGAATTTAGAAAGATGGAGAAGACTCCAAACTCAATCTATTAAAAAAAAACCTAAATAATTAATGTCTGATATAACTTTAGGGATTATAGGTTCAGGACAATTAGGTTCACTACTTTGTCAAGCAGCAGAAAAACTTAACGTAAAAACAGTAGTCATATCTGATGATGAACAAGGTCCTGCACAAAATTACGCTGATGTGTTTATTTACTCAAAATATGATAATGAAATCAAGATTAAAGAATTTATTGATAAAGTTGATTTAGTAACTTTTGAATTCGAAAATATACCAGTAGATATTCTAAAAAAGATTGAATTAAAGAAAAAGGTCTTACCTAAACCTGAAATTAATAAAATAATTCAAAATAGAAAGTTGGAAAAAACTTTCGTAAATGATTTAGGCATTAAAACTACAAGCTGGGCCTTTATCAAACAGGCCGAAGATATCGAAAAGAATAAAAACTTATTACCCGGAATTTTAAAATCAAATACACTTGGTTATGATGGACACGGACAATTTGTTTTAAACTCTCTTGATGATGTAAAGAAAGATTGGTGTTTTACTGCTGATTACATTTTAGAAAAGAAAGTAAACTTAAAGAAGGAGATATCAGTTATAATTACAAGATATTTAAATGGTGAAACTTATATTTATGAACCCATAGAAAATATTCATAAAGATCAAATCTTAAATCACTCAAAAATACCTGCAGATATTAATAAAGAAATTTTTGCTAAAGCACAGAGTAGTGCAAGACTTATCTCAGAAAAATTAGATTATGTTGGTACGATGTGCGTCGAGTATTTCATCGACCAAGATGATAATTTATTAGTTAATGAAATTGCCCCTAGAGTTCATAATTCAGGTCACTTAACAATAAACGCTTTTAACACCAGTCAATTTGAAAATCATGTTAGAGCAGTATGTGATTTAGGTTTAGAGAAAGTAGAAAAAATTTCTAATGCTGAAATGTTTAATGTTTTAGGAAAAGATATCGAAACCTATAGATCAAAAAAATTTGGTAAAGATGAATTTTTTTATGACTATGAAAAAAAATCAATTAAAGATAAAAGAAAAATGGGACACCTTACAGTTTTAAAAAAATAATTATTTAATCGTTATTCTATGCATAACTCTTCTACAGTTTTTGATTTCACTAGCCATGTGCAGAATGCTTAAATTATCCCAAAGACAGATATCACCTTTAGTCCACTCATATGAAAATATGAACTCTTCCTTGTTGACGTGATCTACTAAATAATTCTTTAAATATTCAGCCTCGTCTTCCTTTACATTTTTAATTTTCATTAAATGTCCTGGAGATACATATAAGGTTTTCTTTCCATCAACGGTAATAACTATCGGGTGTTCAGCTTCCATACTTTCTGATGATTTGATGCCCATTTCTTTTTCTCGTTCAAGTCTTGTTACTGCTATAGGACCTGCCGATGAAAAAACTCCAGTAGCATCTTCAATTTTTTGTTTGATATCATCTGGTAATTTATCGTAAGCATTAAAGCCTGACGAGAATATAGTATTACCTTGGCCAACTGGTATTTCCATACCCATTAACATTGTATATCTAGGTCTATCATTAGATAAATAACTCGTGTCTTGGTGAAGCCAGCTAGAACCAAAACTTAAATTTTTATCATTAGGCTTTCTCTCGATTACATTTATAAATGGAAATTTTTCATCAAGGCCTTTAAGTCTTGGATACACCACAGGTTGACCTATAGTTTTTGCAAAATTTTGATAAGTTTCAGGATCAAGATTTTGTTCCTTAATAAATATCACGCCAAATTGATTTAAAATCTTTTTGATTTCTGTTGCTTGATCTTGATCAAGGGATTTTAAATTAATGTCGTTGATATAAGCTCCAACATTATTTTTTCCTGGTGAGATAGATAAATTCATTTAATTCAAAGGTTCAATTAAAGCAGGGTCGTTATTTACTGGGTTATTAATATCTTTTGATATCTCATGAAACTTAAGCTCTGGTGGTTTAATCGAGTTTAAAATTTCCATGGCATCTTTTTTAACATTTAAATAGTTGTTTATTTGACTTTGATTAATAATTAAAGGCTCTCTATGATGAATTGCACTAATTTTTTCAGTTGCTTCTCTGGTAATTAGGCAAAATTGTTTGTTTTGGTATATAGCTGCAAAAAACATCAGTTCATCATTTTCTTTAGTAAAATAATATGGAGTCTTAGTTTTATCTTCTCTTTTCCATTCATAATAACCATCCGCAGGCACGATACATCTTGAAGTTTGAATAAGGTTTTTAAATGTAACTTTTTCCATTAAAGTTTCTTTCCTAGCATTGATAAGAGGAGAAAATTTATCTAGTTTTTTTGACCAAGCAGGGACTAATCCCCATTCACATAATTCAAGTGCTTTTCCATTAGTGTAGGATTTTATGATTGGAAGTTGTTGTGTAGGATGAGCATTATAATTATCACTATCCTCAACTTTAATATTTGTTTTAACTATATCGACTGTTTTAGTAACAGGCTTTCTTATAGTAAATCTTCCGCACATTATTTCTTCTTCTTTTCTCTTTTTAATTTTCTTTTCTCTTTCAAAGTTAATTTAGCTTTTTTCATTACACTTGAGTCTTTAAAACTTTTTCCACTATATCTTTTCGACATTAAGCCTCCACGATCTCATATTTCTGTTCACCTAGATGATCGACTTTGAGATGGAGTTTATCACCTGCTTGTAGGAATTTTTGTGGTTTTTGCTCCATACCTGTTCCAGCAGGTGTGCCCGTCGATATAATTGTGCCAGGTTTTAAAATTAAATATTTACTAATATGTGAGATTAGATATTTCACTTTAAATATCATATTTTTAGTATTACCATTTTGTCTAACTTCACCGTTAACACTTAAAGATAAATTAATATCGTTTACATCTTTTATATGTTCTTTTGTTACCAAAGCTCCACCTGCGGGGGCACACCAGGACTTTCCTAGTGTCCAATGTCCATTACCAATTACTTTTTGAACATGACGATCAGAAATATCATTTAATATAAAATATCCAAAAACATAATCTAACGCTTCATTCTCTGAAACGTTTGATGCCTCTTTTCCTATGACAATAGCAAGCTCGACTTCATAGTCTAATTTTTCTTGTGTTTTTTTCTTTTTAATTGGATCAAAAGGTCCTTGGAGGCAATCGGGACTTTTATTAAATACTATTGGATAATCTGGAAGTTTAGATCCTGTTTGTTCAGCATGAAGCGAATAATTCAAGCCAATACAAAGAATATTACTTGGCCTATTAATACAAGATCCAATTCGAATATTTTTTTTAATTTCAGGTAGTCCTTTTAAATTAACTTGCTCTAATTTTTTTAAAACATCAAAATTTATAGTTTCAGGATTTAAATCTTCAATATGAGCAGAGAGATCTCGAATAACATTAGCAGTATCTAAAGCTGCAACTTTTTCATTCCCGATTTCTCCAACTCTTAATAATTTCATGTAATAATTTTAGATAAGAATTATCTATTTTACAAATTTTTTAATTCTCTCTTCTGTGGTTGTATCAGGGCCTGAATAAGGAATTTCGTAAGAATTTGTTCGAGTTAAAACGTCAATTCCTTTTGTAAAAATAAAGATAAAGAAAATTATAAAAAATACAGCAAAAATTTTTGCTGGATTATAATTTCCAGATTGAAAAACACTAATAGGTTGTTCTTGTTTCTTATGGAAAAACTTAAACGTTAAATAAACAGCAATTATTAAACCTATATGAGCCATCACGACCCCAGCCCAACCAAAAATAAATGATGTTACGCTAAAAACATACAAACTAAAGACAGTTGACCAAACAAATGATAGTACAATTAAAATTTGAAGCCTTACAGATTTTGGCAAGCTTCTTAAGTCATTTTTACTATCATCGAACATAATGTTCGCAGCTTCTGTCATCCAATTTTTAAAATTTTCCATGTTAGTTTTATATACTTTTTAAAATAAAATTTAAATTGTTATAAATTTCGCACTAATTGTCTTATTTTTTTCATATGTTCATCAAATCTTTTTTGCGACATACCAGGAAGGACTTCATAAAATCTTACATAAGTTGTTTGCATACCTCCTAATTTAAGCACTCCAGCTTTAATTCTTCTAAAAGGTATGTTTTGAAACCAAGTTTGAATTGAAAACCAATTACCACCATAAGACATTGACATAATAGCCTTTTTATTTTTCATAGCCCCAGCAACTGGATATCCCCAATTACCTACAAGTCTCTTAAATGAAAAAAACCATTTAGGTGCTAAAGTAAGATCGATCCAATTCTCTAAAATTGCAGTAGCCCTTAAATTGTAACATGGTGAAATCATGAACAATACGTCACTTTCTTCCAATCTTTTTCTGTAATTTAAAATTTGTTCGTTTGGGCTAGACCCATCGAAGAATGGAAGTGGTTTTTCATCGTGTAAATTAATTAAATCTATTTTATGATTTAGTTTTGTAGCCTCATCTATGAAAGTATCTCTTATGGATGCATTAAAAGATTTTTTAGTATTATGATGCCCGTAAACAATGAAAATTTTTTTTGACATGTTAAGTGTCTATATCATTTTTTTTATCTTTCCAGAAAAAAATTCCACTTCCTATACCGATTGCAATAGCTGAAACTATCCAGGAATATTCTTGTTCGCTGTAAAGAACCAAACCACCAAATACAATAAGGATTATCCCAAGTGTTTTATTATTCATTGACATTTAATACACTTATATTAAAGTTTGACTGACCATAAGTCATGGAAAAAAGACTCGGCATTCGCATGCCGGACTCCATAAGGGAGTTGCAAAGCGGTTGAAGAAAGGAGATGTGATGGATAGATTTTCACGTTTGCTTGGTAAGTTCAGCCGAGAAAAGTCAGAGGCTAAACTAGCAAGCACACTTAATAAAAAAGCTGAAGCTCCAGAGGCAAATGCTAATGGAACATCGGGTTATTTGATTAAGGAAGGTCCAAATGCAGGGAAAATTCTCAAGCATTTAAAAACTGACCGATCAAAACTTTAACTAATCTTATGGAGTGGGGTTTCAATACCCCACTCAAGTCTTTAATATCTCATTAATGGATAAACAAAATTTCTACGATCTGAGCTTTAATCAATTAAAAAATTTCTTAGTTGATAAAGCAGAGATAGATGCAAAAAAAGCTAAGATGCGTGCACAGCAGATGTTTAATGCTGTTTACAAAAAAAATATTAAAAGTTTTGATGAGCTGACAACATTTGGTCTTGAGCTTAGAGATAAAATTAAAAATTTAATATCTTTGGAAAAACCTAAAATAATAGATATTCAAAAATCTAAAGATGGAACAATCAAATTCCTACTTGAACTTGAGGATAAAAGAAATGTGGAAACTGTTCTAATCCCAGATAAAACTCAAAGCCGCTATACGATATGTCTCTCAGTGTCAGTAGGTTGTTATCTATCATGTGAATTCTGTGCAACAGCACAAATTTCAAAAAGCCTCGTAAGAAATTTAAGTTCAGGTGAGATTATTTCTCAAATTATTCTATGCAAAGATTATATAAATGATTGGTCCACACAAAAGAAAATTACCAACCAAGTTTTAATGGGAGAGGGAAGCCCATTCTTAAATTTAGATAATGTGAAAACTGCAATTGATAATTCAAAGAATAAAGACGGCTTAGAATATGGAAGAACAAGAATTACAGTTAGCACAGTTGGAGTTGGAATTAAAAAAAATAACATCGATGCAATTGAGTGGGCTGCAAAAGAACTTGATGTTTATTTAGCATGGAGCTTGCATAGCTCAATTCCAAAACATAGATCTGAGATTATGCCTATCAACGAAAAATACTCTATAAATACCTTAATACCTCAATTAAAAAAATATTATGATAAAACAAAGTTACCTATTTTTATTGAATGGATTTGCTTAGAGGAAAACATGACTGAAGAGCATGCTAAAGAATTGGTTAAGATAATGAGGAAAGTTCCGTCAAAATTAAATTTAATTGAATTCAATCCACTTGCAAATAAAAGTTTTAAACCTGCTTCACAAGAAAATATAGATAAGTTTTCAAAAATAATACAAGATAATGGTTTCTTGTCTCTTTTTAGAAGAAGCAGAGGGAGAGACATCAATGCATCTTGTGGATCCTTAGCAAATAAGAAAGCTATAGGTAATGGATAATTTACATATTTTTCTAGGCGCAACAGTTGCTGATGCAGCTGCTAGGCCTTTACACTGGGTTTATGATCCAAAAAAATTAAATCAATACATAAAAGGAAAAAAAGAAATTACATTTTTAAAAAAAAATAAAAGTCCCTTTTATTCTATCAGTACAGGTAAAGTTTCTGGTTACAATGACGTTGGGCAGGTAATGTTTAGGACATTAATTTCAACAAAGAAAAAGTCAGATATTTTAAAAAATTTTAAGAAAAATGTTGTCCAAAACTTTGGACCAGGTTCAGCTTATTGGAGGAATCTAAAACTTAGAAAAAAATATAAAAAAATAAAATGGAAAAGACCAATGAATGGTCCTTGGATACATCAAAACATATTAGAAACTATACAAAACATTAAAAGTAATAAGAGCATAACTGGAGGCAAAAAAGTGAACGAGTCCGATGGTTATTGTGCAGCTTTGCCATATTTTCTTTTTAATAACACTGAGGCAGATTTAAAGAGAGTTGTTAAAAGTGTAGCTAATTCGAAAATAAACGAAACATATGCTTTAGCTAAACTTAAGATCATTAGTTTAGCAAATAATAATAAGAAAGACCCAATCCAGTTTTTTGTGAAGAAATATAAAAAAAATAGATATTTTAAAGATGTAATAAAAAACATTAAAAAAATCTTAAGATTAAAAAAACAAAATCACACAAAAGTAGTGAGAAAATTTGGTAAGGCCTGTAGTTATCCAGGTACTTTCATGGGTTCTATACATGCAATAATTAGTTCAAATAACTATAAATCAGCTATTTATAAAACCATTAAAGCTGGAGGGTGCAATTGCTCTAGGGCTAATTTTGTTGGCGCTTATTTTGCTGCTTATAAAGGTTTTAAAAATATTCCCTCATCTTGGATTAAAAAAACTTTTCCAGCTAAAAATATTATAAAATATATTTAATTATTCTAAATGATGTATAATGTTTTATGGATTCGATAGTAGGTTTACTCATAATATGTTTGTTATTAGCTAATCTAATTGCCGTTATATTCTTAATAAAACGTAAACAACCGGATCAAATTGACAACAGCCAAATTCTTAAAGATGAAGTAAGTTCTTTAAAAAATTCTTTTAGTCAGTCATTTGGTTCTATGAGCAAAGAAATCGCAAAAGATATGACTGGGGCTCTAACAAAAGTAGATGAAAAAGTTGGAGTATTTAATCGCCAAGTTAGTGAGCTAAATAAAAGCCAGGATAATTTTAGTAAAATTTTAAGTGGAGTAAAAACTTACGGTACGCTTGCTGAATTTGGTTTAGGAGCTCTTTTAAAAGATTTACTTCCAGCATCACAATTCATAGCAAATGTAAAAATGAAGGAAGATACATCAGAAACAGTTGAGTTTGCAATAAAGCTACAAGATGTTTTGCTTCCTATTGATAGTCATTGGCCCGTCGAAAAATATAAAGCAATTGATGATGCTTACAATGTAAATGATAAAGACGCTCAGGCAGAAGCTAGAAAAGATTTAGCTACAGCTTTTAGATTAAAAGCAAAAGCTGTTAATGCAAAATACATAGCTCCACCTAAAAGCACAGATTTCGCAATTATCTACGTTCCAACAGAAGGACTTTTTGCTGAGTTATCAAGTTATAGAGATCCAAAGACAAAAGAACTACTACTTCAAGAGTTAAGAACTAAGTACAAAGTAACTATTTCAGGACCGAATACTTTATCTGCTTTATTACAATCTTATCATTTAGGCTTTCAAACATTAAAAGTCCAACAACATGCTACACAAATTTATAACGATTTAAGAAATATAAGTTCAAGATTTGACAAACATTTTGATGGAATTAAAGATTTAAGAAAAAAACTCGAACAAGCAATGACTGCTACAGATGGCTTTGGAAGAGATGCAAGATCAATAATGAATACACTTTCTAATATTAAAGACCCACAACAGGTGAAGGAAACATTAGAGGAAAATTCGGAGAAAATAAAAGTTCTTAAGTAGATATCATATGTCTAATTTTGTCTTTTACGATTTCGAGACTAGTTCCTCTAATAAATATTGGGGGCAGATTATTCAAATTGGTGCTGTCTTAACAAATGATAATCTTGATGAACTAGATAGGTTTGATGCACGATGTAGGCTAAGTCCTGGCATTATTCCTGAGGCTATGGCTTTGATTGTAAATAAATCGTCACCTCAAATGCTAAAAAATTCAAACCTATCTCATTATGAGATGATAAGACAATTTGTTGAAACTTTAAAAAGATGGGGAAAAGCTACTTACATAGGGTTCAACTCGATAGAATTCGACGAAGAGTTTCTAAGGTGTACTTTATTTCAAACTTTAGAATATCCTTACATCACGAGCACAAATGGAAACACTAGAGGAGATATTTTGGGTTTAGCCAGAGCAGCTAATTTGTACTACCCAAACACTTTAAAAAACTCTGTTAATGAGAAAGGTAATGATGTTTATAAATTAGATCAAATGGCTCCTTTAAACGGCATTGAACATAGTGAAGCTCATAGCGCAATTGGTGATGTTATGGCAACAGTAGGAATAGCTAAAATTATTTCTAAAAAAGCACCTAATGTTTGGAAAGCAAGCATGTTAACTATGGATAAAACTCAATCATTAGAAATAATTAAAAAAGAACTTTTCTTTTGCACAAATGAATACTTTTATGGACGTAGTAGACCTTATGTACAAACTTTTGTATGCCAGCACCCTCAATATCAATGGCCGTTATGTTTTGATTTAAGGCATGATCCAACACCTTACTTAAGTATGCCATTAAAGGAATTAGAGGCTGCAATGAAAAAACAACCAAAGTTTATGAGAACCGTAAGACATAATAAACATCCAGTAATAATGAATCCATCTTATGGAGATAAATTTGAGGAATACAAAGTTATAGGAACAGCAAAATTAAAAGCTAGGGCAGAGCTTGTCCGAAAAAATAAAGAATTTGCAGAAAAAATTCAATCTATAAAACGTTCAGAGGTAGAAGAAAAAGAACAAAATAAATCACAAGAGGACTTATATAACGAGGAAAGCATTTACGCTAAATTTACAACAGCGGAGGACAATAAAGTAATGCCTGAATTTCATTCCGCTGAGTGGGATAAAAAATTGAGTGTAATTTCTAAATTTAAAGATGAGCGCCTACAATATTTTGGAAAAAAACTTCTCTATATGGAAAAACCTGAATTATTAAGCAAAGAGGAATATAATTTAATACATAAAGATACAGCTAAGAAACTTTTAAGCACGAATAATGAAAAATGGAACACCATACCAAGAACTTACTCAGAGATTGATACTTTGAGAGCAAAATTTGAAAAACAAGATGATAAGGAAAAATTAAAAATTTTAGATGATATTAACGCATACGTTGAAGATTTGGAAAAACATTACTCATCTGCATAGTTGACAAATAATTTAAAATACTTATTTAGAGCTTATGGCATTTAAAGATTCTACAGACGAAAAATTTCAAGATCAGATAAATGGAAGTAAATTAAATCTAATTCAATTTTCGGCAAGCTGGTGCGGACCATGCCAACAATTAAAACCAATTATAGAAAAGATTTCAAATGATATGGCTGATAAAATTGATTGTTACTATCACGATATTGAAAGCCAACCCAATGAACCTACAAAGTATTCAGTAAGAGGTGTGCCTACAGTGCTCTTATTTAAAGGGGGAAAACTTGTAGGTACTAAAGTTGGGGCCACTAGTGAAAAGGATATGCTAGAGTTTATTCAACCTCATATCTAATTTTTATTAAGTATATTTCCCACATTATATAAAGAGCCTATACAACTAATTAATTTCTTATCAGATGAGGTTATATAATTAATTGCTTCACTAAAATTATTAGCTTCAATTACATTAAATTGATTTTTTTTTGCTATAGCCTTTAACTCTTTAGCAGACACACAATTTTGCTCGTTTTCAATTGGTATTGTTATTATTTTTCTAAAAATTCCTTTAAATTGTTTTATGAACAAATCAGGTTCTTTATTTTTCATCATTGCCCAAATAGCGTATTTAGGCACTTTAATATTTTTCAAGTAATTGGCTAAATTTTTTGCGTCAGTTTCTGCATGAGCGCCATCAAGCATAATCTGCTCATTTCTATGGAGTTTATTTTTAATTTTACCTTTCTTTAAATACTGAAATCTTCCTTCAAATGAAATATTCGGAATAGTTTTATCAATTACCTTCCTATCAATTTTAAGATCTAGAGCTATTTTAATTGCATGACAAAGGTTTTCTAATAATCCTTTTGAATGTATATTTAAAGTATTAAGCTTAATCTTATTTTGTTTATCTTCGTAAAAAAAGTACTTATTTTTTTTTATCAATCTCCATGAATTCGGATAATTTATTTTACTTTTATTTTTTTTGAGATTTCTTTTAATTTTGTTCAATACATCGAGTCTTTGTTTGCCAACATAAATCTGTGTAAAATTGCTTAAAAAACCTACTTTCTGATAAATAACTTCATTCAATGTTTTTTTTTTAAGAAAATTTAAATGTTGCTTGTTAATATTGACGATTACCTGAGCTAAAGGAAAATCAAATACGTTAGTTGAGTCCTTAGCAAATAATGCGCCTGCTTCTACTAAGTGATAATCAGTGTTTCTTTTTGAGGCGTTAATTAAATAAACTACTGTAAGAACTTCAAAAATAGTAAGAGGGATCTTTAATTTTTCAATGAGTGTAATTGATTGTTTAATTTCTCGATGAGTTAAATATCTGTCACCCATCCAAAATCGTTCTTTAATATCTTTTAGAGACGGTGAGATATAATTAGTTGTTGTTTGTTTATTAGCTTCAATAAAACTTTTCACAGAGTGAAGAGTAGTAAATTTACCACTTGAACCTAAAAAATTTATAACATTATTTAGTTTCCTCTCTGGGTGTCCTAATTTTTTAAGTACTAATTTAATCCTTTTTAAATCAAAATTAATAGTTTTGTTGAAGAGCTTATGATTAGCTAGCAGTTTGTAGAGACTTATCGACTGTGACATTAGAAACTTGTTTAGCCTGAGCCTCTTGTTTTTTCAATAGAACATTTAGTAACGTACCAATTGTTGAATTCAAATATTTTCTTTCAACAACTAAATCAATTCCTCCATGATCTCTCACATATTCAGCTGTTTGAAATTCGTTTGGTAAAGTCTCACGAACAGTATCTTGAATTACTCGTCTTCCAGCAAAACCTATTGTAGCTTTAGGCTCAGCAATTAAGATATCACCTAACATCGCCCATGAAGCTGTTACCCCTCCTGTTGTTGGATCAGTTAAAACTACCAAGAAGGGAATATTTTTTTTCTTCAATTCATTCACGGCTAAAGCTGTTCGAGACATTTGCATTAGTGCTATAGATGACTCCATCATTCTTTGTCCTCCTGAGCAACTAAAGAAAATATATGGCATATTATTTTCAATTGCTTGTTGTGCACCTGCTATAAAAGCTTCTCCTGATGCTGCTCCAAATGAACCTCCTATAAATCTAAAATCTTGAGAACCGACCACAACATTAATATTTTGAATTTTTCCTTTAGCAATTAAAACTGCATCATCTTGACCAGTCAGTTTTCTTGCAGCATTTAAACGATCACTGTATTTTTTTTTATCTACAAAGTTTAATGGATCATCTTTAGGCAAAGGAGTTTCAATTAAATCAAATTCCTTATTGTCAAAAAAAGTTTCGAATCTTTCTCTGCAAGTTAATTTATGATGTGCCCCACACTTTGGGCAAACTTTTTGATTAGAGACTAAGTCTTCTTTATAAATTAAATTCTTGCAGCCACATGTAGTCCAAAGGTTATCTTCTGTCTTAGATGATCTTTTTTCAAAAAGAGATTTAATTTTTGGTTTGATAAATTTTGTTATCCAATTCATATTAATTTTCTTTTAAGATTGTACACAACTTTACCTAACTTTATGACAGGATTTTGTCCCATTTTGAGTGAATTTGTTATTGTTTTGCACAACATACTGCCCACAACTAAACCATTAGCTGATTTTAGAGAGGATATGGTCTTATCTGTAATGCCAAATCCAATTACTAGGTTTTTTTTTGGGTTGATTCTTTTAATAAAATTATAATTTTGTAGAATTTTTTTGGGTGAAACTTTAAGCTTACCACCAGTCGTTGATAACATCGATATATAATAAATCATATCATGTGAGTCTTTTATAATCTTTTTCATTCTTTTTTTAGATGTTGTAGGGGAAAGCAGTTGTATGAAATTTATAGATTTTTTTTTGCATTTTTCTGCAAATTTTTTATTTTCAGGATAAGGTAAATCAACAATAATTAAACCATCTACTCCTGAAATATTACAACTTTTTAAAAATTTATTTTCACCTTCTTGATAGATTAAATTATAATAGCCCATTAAAATTATGGGTTTAGCCGGATTATTTTTTTTAAATTTCTTAACGATTTGAAAAACATCTTTTAGCTTAATTCCATTTTTAAGAGCCCGATGAGAACTTTCTTGTATTTGGCCACCATCTGCTATGGGGGTGTTATGAGGAAAACCAAGTTCTAAAATATCTGCGTGTTTTGAAATTATGTTTAATATTTTAAGTGAATTATTTTTATTGTTATCACCTGCAACAGTGTAGGTAATTAATGCAGCTCTTTTTGCTTTCCTGCATTTATCAAACGCTAAAGCAATTTTAGACTTCATCTTATGTAAGTCCCTAATCTTTGTTTTATGATATCTTTATCTTTAATACTATCACCGCAAGAATTTACTACAATCACATCTGATGATTTTAATTTTGGGGCAATTTTTATCGCTTCTGCAAATGCATGCGATGGCTCAAGGGAGGGTGAAATATTCTCAAGATTAGAAACTAGCCGATAAGCTTCAAGTGCTTCTTCATCGCTTGCTGAAGTGTACCTTGCTCTTTTCGTATCTTTTAGAAAACAATGCAATGGAGATATTCCAGGATAATCTAGTCCAGCTGAAATAGATTCTGTCGATCCTATTTGACCCTCTTTATCTTGAATTACGTATTGAGCAGCACCATGAAGAATTCCAATTTTAGATCCATTAGTCAATGGTGCAGCATGGAGTTTGCTATTTTTTGGTCCTCCAGCTTCAACCCCGATAAACTCAGCATTGGTATCCATAAACTCATTCCAAAAACCTGCTGCAGAGCTTCCTCCACCAACACAATTAATTAACTTGAGTTTTTTTGGAATTTTTCCGAATTCCTCTTTTAACTGTTGCATTAATTCTCTTGAAATTTGAGCAGTACTCCAAGCACAGATCTTGATAAATATGTTAGGACCCACTGTAGAACCAACACACATGTGTGTAGTATCACAATTAGATACCCAGTATCTCATACATTCGCTTACAGCATCTACCAGCGTTTGACTCCCAGTAGTTACAGGTACTATCTCAGCTCCATTCTTTTTTATAGCTTCAACATTAGGTCTTTGTCTTTTAATGTCTTTCGCTCCCATAAAAATTTTACATTTAAGACCGAATTTTTTTGCTGCCATAGAAAGCATTTTTCCTGCATAACCTGCACCTGTGTCACCTACTATAAATTTCTTTCCTGCTTTTTTTGCTATTAAGCAATGTACGGTAGCATTATAAATTTTGTGCGCACCACCATTAGCTTCAGATACTACTTTTGCATATACTTGTGCTCCTGCTAGATAGTCTGTTAAATTTTCAAGTTTAATTAAAGGTGTAGGAGCACCAATATAATTTACAAAATAATGATCTCTTTCCCTAAGAAATAATTTGTCATTTCTTAATTTGGTAAATAATTTTGTTAAATCATCAATAGGTTTTTTAAGAGTTTCAGGTATAAAATTTCCACCAAATTTCCCACCATACATGAAGTTTTTATCGTGTTGGTCTATTAGCTGTGTTCTTTTTTTAATTTTGAAGCTCATTAATTTTGTTAAAAAAATTTTTGATTTTTAGATGATCTTTGTAACCTAATTCACTTTCTAAACTAGATGATAAATCAAAAAAGTTAACCCCTAATTTACTTATATTTTTGACGTTATTCTCAGAGATTGATCCTGCCAAGGCAAATTTATCCCCTCGTGGAAGTTTTTTAATAAGTTCTTTCGGAAATACTATTGATCTTTCCATACCCGGTGTATCGAATAAGATGATATCTGCATCATCGAATTTTTTATACTCATTTATATCTTTTTCATCTTTTATTTTTATGGCTTTAATTATTTTGAAACCTAGTTTTTTAATTTCAACTACTCTTTGATTTGTTTCTGTTCCATGTAACTGAATGTAGTCAAACTTTCCAAGCAGATTATCATTAATAAATTTATCAGTGGGATTTACAGTTACGGCAACAAAAGAAGAATTTTTTTTAGTATATTTAGATAAAAATTTTATATCTTCCAAGGATACATTTCTTGGAGATTTTTTGTAAAAAACAAAACCTAAAAAATCAACTTTAAGATCAATGCAAAGCTGAACGTCTCTAGCTACATTTAAACCACAAATTTTGATCTTCATTAATTTAATTCTTTAATTAATTTAGAAATATTATTTTGGATATTGCCTTTAATAATAGAACGCCCCATTACAAGGGCAGTACTTCCATTTTTAAAGGACTCTTTTGGACCCATAACTCTTTTTTGATCTCCAAAACTATCACCTTTGAGTCGGATGCCTGGAGTAATTATTTCTCCTTTAAATATCTTTTTTATAGATTTTAAATCAGATCCAGCACAAACAATACCATGACATCCAGATGACTTAGCTAGTAAAGCTTGTTTTTTTACAAGATCTATTATTGGTTTTGTATGGCCAATTTTTTTTATAGATGAATTAGAAATACTTGTTAAAACAGTAACTAACAATATACGAATTTTTGTATTACTTTTTTTTACAAATTTAACAACTGCTTTAATAGTTTCTTCTCCTGCATTTGCGTGCAAAGTAAGATAATTAATATTTTTTATATCCCTTAAAGATTTCACTGCCGCAACACATGTTGCTGGGATATCATTTAGTTTCAAGTCTAAAAATATTTTCTTTTTTTTAATTTTAGAGATAAATTTTCGACCATTCTTACTGTAAAAAAACTCTAAACCAAATTTATAACCAATGTCTAATTTATTCGTTCTAGTTAAATTAATTATTCTTTTTACTTCACTAATTTTATTTGTATCACACGCAATAAATATTTTCGGTTTAATCATTTGTTAATCTCTTTAATTAATTTTTTAGATGATTTAAATTTTACTTTTAAACGCTCTGGTTTATAAATTAATTCATTAGTTTTAGGATTTCTAGCATTGAAATTTTCTTTTATTTTTTTACAATACCATCTTCCTAAACCCCTAATTTCAACTTCACCTCCATTTTTCAAAGTAAATGAAATACTCTCTGTTAAAATATTTAACACATTTTCCAGTTCATAGCGATTGAGTTGAGGATTTTTTTCTTTAAGCTGTTTTATAAGCTTTGCGCGTGACAATTATTTTTCTTTTTTCTTTTTTTTCCCAATAGCTTTTTCGAAAATACCTTTTAAAGTAGCGCCAGATTTAGTCGCTCCTTCTCCAAACTTAGCAATTAATGTTTTTTCTTCATCAATTTGGGCAGCCTTTACACTTAATTTAATTCGTCTGTTGTTTAAATCAAGTTCAGTAATTTT
>CACLTL010000004.1 GCA_902609855.1 uncultured Pelagibacteraceae bacterium | reverse complement strand
AAGGGTAACTGGTTATATCCAGAAGAAATTGAAAAAATTGACACCAAAACAGCTTTCAAGAAAGATGATAAAAGCAAAGTAATAATTGGACCACCTGAGTCTATGTCAAAATCAAAAAAAAATACTATTGATCCAGAAACTATGATTGAAAAATATGGTGCAGATGCAGTTCGATGGTTTATATTATCTGATAGTCCTCCTGAAAAAGATATTCAATGGTCTGATACTGGGGTAGCTTCGTCAAATAAATTTCTTCAAAAAATTTGGAATTTAGGATTACAAATAATTAATCGTAAAGAAAAAAAATTAGATAAAAAATTAGATACAGACTTATTGAATAAGATTGAAGTAATAGCAAATAAGATAGATGCTTCAATTGATAATTTTAAATTTAATGTGACCATCGCACAGTTTTACGAAGCTTATAACACCCTGAGTAACCATTTAATTCTTGCTAATAGTAACGATACTTTAAAAAAGAGCTTTGTAAAACTAGCAAAATTATTCTTGCCAATTGTACCACACTTAGCCAATGAACTTCTTGAGCTATATAAATGTGACTCAAATGACAAATGGCCATCGATAAAAAAAGACGTGAAAGAAGATGTAAATTTTGCAGTGCAAGTAAATGGCAAAACTCGTGATATATTGTCAATAAGTAAAGACATGATGCAAAATGAAATTGATAAAATAAAAAATAAATATAATAGTTCAAGCATTAAAAATATAAATCAAGAAGATATACTTGGTAACGAAGACTCTTTTATAAAGGAATTTTTAAATAATTCGTTATTTGCTGAAAAAAAAATTTATTTAATAGATCTAGTCAATGATAAATTTTTGACTATGTCTCAAGAATTAGAAAAAAAAGTAGATGATCAAAAAATATATTTGTTTGCAGATGTATTAGAAAAAAAATCAAAATTAAGAAATTATTTTGAAAAATCAGGGAAATTAGATTTGGTTCCTTGTTACAAGGATAATGAGATTATATTAAAAAAAATTATAAATGAAAGACTAAGTGAATTCAGTGGACTAACGCCTCAAATTATCAATCTAATTTTAGAAAGTTCTAATTTGGATCGTGTGATACTAAACAACGAATTAAATAAAATTCAGACTTATTTTAAAGATAAAAAGATTTTATTAACAAAATTAATAGAGTTATTTAACAATAATATTAATTTAGATATTACTTCCTTAAAAGACACCGTGCTTAGCGGAAATAAATTAAAAACTAACAAACTATTGAATGAAACAATAATCGATAGTGAAAAAATTATTTTTTATATAAATTTAATAAATCAAAGATTAACCAAATTAGATGAAATTTTGTCTTTAAATGATTTGCCTATAGATAAAGCCATTGAAACAATAAAACCGCCTATTTTTTGGAAGGATAAACCTATAATCAAAGAACAAGCCAATAAATGGAATAAATCAAAAATCAAAAAAGTTTTAAAAAAAATATTTGATATAGAATTAATGATTAAATCGAACACAAATATCGAAAAAAATATTATATTTAAAAAACTACTAGTTGATATATGTAATTTTGCTAATTCTTAGTTAATAAATCTGAAATTAATTCAAATTGCTCAAGATCTTTATATTCTATAGTAACTTTTCCGCTGTTATTTTTTTTATTTGAAATATAAACCTTTAGACCTAGCACTTTTTCAATTCGTTCTTGAGTTTTTAAAATATTAATATCATAAGTTTTATCTTTGAGTTTATTATTTTTTTTTGACCTAACCAGGTATTCAACTTTCCTAGCACTATAGTTTTTAGCTACAATTTCTTCAGCAATTGATGAAGAGTTACTTAATCCTATTAAGGGTCTTGCCTGTCCAGAAGAAAGTGTTCCCTCTTCTAGCATAGCAATTACATCGCTAGGAAGAGTCAATAATCTTAACGTATTACTTACATGACTTCTGCTTTTGGACATAAGCTTTGAAATACTTTCATGATCATATTTAAATTCTTCGAACAATCTTTTGTAACCTCTTGCTTCTTCTATTGGATTAAGATCATCTCTTTGTATATTCTCTACTATAGCGACCTCTAAAGACTCAACGTCACTCAAGTCTAATACTGTTACAGGGATAACGTGTAAACCAGCTTTTTGCGCAGCTAACCACCTTCGTTCACCTGCAACAATTTCATATTTCCCAGTTTCATTTTTTTTTGGCCTTACAGCAATGGGTTGAATAACACCATTCTTTTTAATTGAATTTGTAAGTTCAATTAATTTTTCCTCATTAAAAATTTCTCTTGGCTGGAAAGGGTTTTTACTTAAATCGCTAATAGACACTGTATTTACTGATGTTTTTGCAGTCTTATTTTCTGTTTGTGATTGATCTCCAAATAGAGCTGAAAGACCTCTGCCTAATCCTTTTTTTTTACCACTCATGCAGCTCCCACTATTTTATTTTTAAACTCTTCAGCCAATTTAAAATATGACTTACTACCAACGCAGCTTTTGTCATAAATAACACATGGTAACCCATGTGACGGGGCTTCGGATAACCTTACATTTCTTTGAATGACAGTTTTATAAACTTTATCTTTAAAATAATTTCTAGCTTCTTTATCTACCTCTGATGAAAGTTTGTTTCTTTTGTCAAACATTGTTAAAAGTATTCCTCTTATAGAAAGTGTGGGATTAAGATTTTCTTTTATTCTATCTATTGTTTTAACTAACTGTGTAATTCCCTCCAATGCAAAGAATTCTGTTTGTAAAGGAACTAATAGCTCATCTGATGCCACTAAAGACATAATTGTTAGCAAGCTTAAAGATGGCGGACAATCTATAAATATGTTGTCATATTTTTTTAACAGTCCAGATTTTTCTGATGATAGTATTTCTTTTAAGACAAATGCTCTTTTAGAATCGTTAGCAGTTTCAACTTCTAAACCGGATAAATTTACATGTGATCCTACGATATCTAAATTTTGTATATTTGTTTTTTGTATTGCTTGCTCAAGACTAATTTTTTTAATTAATAAATTGTAAATATTCTTATCTTCATCGCTATTATTTTTACCAAATCCAGTTGTTGCATTTCCTTGTGGATCTAAATCAATAACAAGATTGTTTTGACCCATAATGGACAGCGAAGCAGCTAAATTTATTACTGTCGTTGTTTTGCCTACTCCGCCCTTTTGATTAATCACCGAAATTGTTGTCGTCATTTTTTAATATCGACTATAATTATTTTAGAGTCTTTGTCTGTTATACTATTTTGAATTTTATAATCGTATTTTTCATTTTTGAAAGCTTTTTTTAAATCTTTCTGTGCGTTTCGACCTTTTAAAACTAATAATTTATGCGATTTTTTAACGATTTCACGTGAAACTTGTATTACTGAATCAAATTTTTTAAAGGCTCTCGCCACTACATAGCTTGAGTCAATTATTTCATCATAAATATTCCCACATATTTTGACTTTTATAGACAATTTATTGCTTATATCCTCTAAAAATTCCCTTTTAACTGGCGATTTTTCGTATAATTTCACGTGAAAGTCCTTATTGGGGTTAAATAATGCTAAAATTATCCCAGGAAAACCTGCTCCAGAGCCTAAATCTGATAGAGACCCTTTTGAGAAGTCAATAAATTTTATTAATTGAGCAGAATCAAGGATATGCCGGTGCCAGATCTTGCTTTCTGTGCTTTTAGATATAAAGTTATGCCTTGAATTAGCCTTTAGCAATTCTTTTATAAATAACTCAAGATCAGATATAGACTTAGAGTTATAGCTAAACTGATTTTGAAGAATCTTTATTACTTCACTGTCCTGCATTAAGCAGTGTCTTTAAATTTTAGCTTTTTGATATGAGATAACAGGATTATTACTGCTGCAGGAGTAATACCGTCTATTCTGATTGCCTGACCTAAAGTTTTAGGTCTTATAGAAATAAGCTTTGACTTTACTTCGTTAGACAAACCACTTAAATTATCGTAATTAATACTCTTAGGGATAATAACTGACTCATCTTTCTTAAAAGATTTAATATCTCGCTCCTGTCTCTTCAAATAACCCATATAGTGAGCATCAGTTACAACCTGCTTTTCAATTGAGTCAGAAAACACGGGTAAGTCACTAAATATTTGCCTTATTTTAGCCATATTTACTTTTCGTTGCCCCATAACTTCAAGACATGATCTTTTGACTCCATCCATAGCAATTTTAATATTATATTTTTTTGCCTCATTAGGAGTCAAGAATTTTGATTCTAAAAAATTATTAAGTAAAAAAATATTTTTTTTCTTTTCAGAAAAGTTATTTTTTCTTTCAGATCCTACTATATCCAAATTTATACCAAGATCTGTTAACCTCTGATCTGCGTTATCAGCTCTTAAAGTTAATCTATACTCTGCTCTAGAGGTAAACATACGATAAGGTTCAGAAACACCTTTAGTTATTAGATCATCAATCATCACGCCAATGTACGAAGTTGATCTATCTAAAACAAACTCGGATTTATTTTTAATTTTTAAAGCTGCATTGATACCAGCAATCAAGCCTTGAGCTGCTGCTTCTTCATAACCAGTAGTACCATTAATTTGTCCTGCTAGAAACAATGACTTGATTTTTTTAGTTTCTAACGTAGCGTTAAGCTCTCTTGGATCAACATAATCGTACTCTATAGCATATCCTGCTCTTTTCATCTTAACTTGCTCTAAACCCTTGATTTTAGCCAATATTTTGAGCTGGATCTCCTCGGGAAGGGAGGTAGATATACCATTTGGGTAAACAGTATTGTCCTTTAATCCTTCAGGTTCAAGAAATATTTGATGTTTTTGTTTTTCTTTAAATTTTACAATTTTATCTTCAATAGAAGGACAATATCGAGGTCCTACACCTTTAATGTTTCCCGAGTACATTGCACTTCGAGAAATATTATCACTGATGATCTTGTGGACTGCGTCATTAGTATAAGTCATTCCGCATTTAATTTGTTTGTTATCGATTTTTTTTGTTAGGAAAGAGAAATAATAATGATCATCATCAGCTGGCTGCATTTCCAAATCTTCATAGTTAATTGTACTACCATCAAGTCTAGGAGGAGTTCCTGTTTTTAATCTTCCTATCTGCATTTTAAATTTTACTAATTGTTCACTTAAACCAGTAGATGGTTTTTCATCGTACCTACCCGCTGGAATTTGTGTTTCACCAATATGTATTAATCCATTAAGGAAAGTGCCGGTAGTTAAGATTAGCTCTTTAGTCCTCACTTCATTACCACTCTGACATACAAAACCTATAACTTTATCGCCCTCAAATAAAAATTGAACAACAGGATCAGCAATCACCTCTAAATTTTTGTAATTTAGTAAAATTTTTTGCATATGCTCTTTGTAAAGAGCTCTATCTGACTGAGTACGTGGGCCCTGTACTGCTGGACCCCTACTTCTGTTTAATAATCTAAATTGAATGCCTGATTTATCAGCTACAACACCCATTACACCATCTAAAGCATCTATTTCTCTAACAAGGTGCCCTTTTCCAAGTCCTCCTATGGCAGGATTGCACGACATCTCACCAATTGTTTCTATTTGATGTGTAAAAAGGGCAGTATTTACGCCCATTCTAGCAGATGCTGCTGCTGCTTCACATCCAGCATGTCCACCCCCGATTACAACTACATCATATGTTTGTTTGGTCATAAGATGAATGTAACGCCGTATATTAAGAATACAAGAGGTATTTTATTTACCTATACAAAAGTCTTTAAATATCGATCCAAGGATTTCTTCGACGTCAACCTTACCGACTATACTCCCCAGATGTCGTGTAGCCATTCTTAAGTCTTCGGCAGCTAATTCAAGATCTTTATTTTGATCTTTTTTAAGAAAGTTATCTATTTCTTTTAAACATTCATTAAGTTTGATTCTATGTCTTTCTCTCGTGATTAAAGCAGTATTATTAGATGTGAATTTTTTACTTAATTTTTGTTTTATTTTTTTAATCAAAATATCAATATTTTTATTTTCTTTAACTGACGCTAAAACCGTATCTGCATCAAATTGATGATTCTGCTTATCTTGTACATCTGACTTGTTTAGCAAAACTATAGTGTCTTTATTGATCATTTTTTTAATTTCGTTATTTATAATTTTTGAAGAATTATCAATAACAACAATATTTAAATCAGCCTCTTTAGATTTTCCTAAAGCTAAAGATATCCCTTTTTTTTCAACCTCATTTTTAGCATTTCTTATACCTGCAGTATCAGCTAAAATCACAGGATAACCATCTATATTCAAATATGTCTCGATCACATCTCTTGTAGTTCCAGCTTCATCTGAAACAATCGCAACATCTCTTTTTGCTATCAAATTTAGAAGGGAAGATTTACCTGCATTTACCTCACCTGTTATAGAAACTCTAAAACCATCTCTTATTTTTTCTCCTATTTTATTGTCCTCTATTATCTTATGAATATCCTTATGGATTTCTTTAATAGAGTTTTGTACTTCTTTTAAAACTTTTTCTGGTAAATCATCCTCAGCAAAATCTATTTTTGCCTCGATATAAGACAAAGATTTTATTAATTTTTCTCTTAAATCATTATAATAGTTTGATGCATTGCCTTGAACTATTTTAACAGCTTGATCTCTTTGAAGCTCTGTTTCAGCATGGATTAGGTCACCAATACTTTCAGCTTTTAAAAGATCAATTTTATCATTTTGAAAAGCTATCTTTGTAAATTCACCTGGTTCAGCTAATCTACAATTTTCTTGCTCTGATAGTGCCTTTAATAATGCGTTGATAACAGCGTTACTTCCATGAACTTGAAACTCGGCTAAATCATCACCTGTATAGCTATTAGGCCCCGGAAACCACAATAATAGAGCCTCTGGATCTATTATTTGATCGTTTTTTGGATCATAAAATTTACAATAATTTACTTCATTTGAATTAATTTCTTTTAGTTTAGTTAAGTTCTTACAAACTTTAAGAGTGTTTTTACCTGAGACTCTAACTATAGCTATTCCTGACGGACCTCTACCTGATGAAAGAGCGTAAATATTCATTGAATTAAATTGATAAACCTTGATTAGAAATAAATTTACTTATTTTTTTAAGAGTATTATTTTTTGAGATATTTTTCAAAATTGTTTCTTTAAATGGATCTAATAATTTATTTTGTTTAAAGAAATTATGAGTTAGATCAATTCCTAAACCAGTAATAATATTCTCAGATTTCCTATTATTAGTAAATTCTTCAAGAGCAGGAGTGCTTTTTAAAGACATACCTAATTCTGTATAATATTTAAAAATCTTTTGTAATTTATTAATATCTCTTAATACAAGATTAAAGCCTTGACCAGCTACAGGATGAACTGTATGCAGTCCTTCGCCTAAGATAAGAATATTATTTTTATAATAGGTTCGTTTTAAATTTAGCATCAATGGATAAGATTGCTGATTTGAAATCTGTATTTTATTTATTTTTAAAACTTTGCAAATTTTAGATTTAACAACTGAATTAATATCTTTTTTTGGAAAGTCTTTATCAACGCTCCACACAAATGAAAAATTATTTTTTGAGAAGGGGAGAATAGCTAAGGGTCCTTCTTTTAAAAAATATTGAGCAGTATTCAAATCTTTTAAATTGTGTTTAACGTATCCTGTGATAGCGATTTCTTTATAATCTTTATTTAACGATCTTTTATCAACTATACTTTGATAAATTTTTGAAGATCTACCTAAACATAATATTCTCACGTCATAACTATCTAAATCTTTTAATTCATTAATATTTTTTTTAAACGTTTTGATTTTTTTCTTTTTAATTTCTTTAATTAAGATTTCTTTAATTTTATCATTCTCAAAAACATACATAAGATTTTTACTATCTTCATTGAAATTTAAGAAATTCATGTTCTGATCTTTTGTCTCGTAGAAAAGATCGATCTTTTTAGAAGGCCAAAATAATTTTTTGTCGAGTTTGTCTACGACTTTATTAAAAAACTCATAGTTAGAGGCAGAAACAGCTGTTGTCCGTCTATCTTTAAAATGCTTGTTTTTTCTAGATATTAAGTGGACTTCTAAGCTTTCTAATTTGTTCAACGCTAAAGCAGTCATTAATCCTGAAAGACCGTCTCCAACTATGCAAATTCTCTGTTTTTTCATATTAAAATTTTTCTCACTTTCATAAAAATGATAAAAAGTACGTAAAACGATTCGATATGAATACAAACTTTTTAAATAGTGTAACAAATTTTTTAAAAAAACGAACCTTTGAATTTATAGGATTGGTCTTAATTTCAACGAGTATCGGGTTAGCTATAGCTTTTACTACATATTCGCCAGAAGACCCTTCATTTGTCTATGGTGATAGGGAATTTGTGATCAAAAATTTCTTTGGAATTTATGGAAGTAGTATTGCTGACTTTCTTTTACAAAGTTTTGGTCTCGTTTCGTTTCTAATTGTGGCTAATTTTTTATTTTGGGGAATTAATTTAATCATTCAGAAAGAAATCAAAAGAATAGTTTTAAAATTATTTCTAGTAGTTTCATATTTGGTCTTAGGTACCATTTTTATTTATATTACCTTTAATAATTCATTTTGGCTTATAGATAACGGTAACTCAGGTTTTGTTGGAAAGATTGGTTATGAATTTTTAAGTACATGGTTTCCATATATTGATAACACTTACTCTGCTTACGGGTTGTTATTGCTTACTTTAATCTTTTTTATTTTTTCTGCTGATTTAAATGTTAAGAAAATCATTACTGGAACTTTTTCTCTTATAGTTTCATTATTTAGGAGAAAAGAAAATATTATTCCTGATGTTAATTTAGAGACAGATCCAATAGAGGAGAAAAGTGAAATCATTGAAAGATCACAACAATCGTTTTCTTTTGGTGACTTAACTAGATCAAAAAAACCAACAACTAGTTTAAAATCAAAATATAAACTTCCAACAATAGATTATTTAGACAAAAGTTCCACAAAACTTAGTGCATCAGAATTAAATAAAAATCGTCCTGACGGTGAGTTTATGGAAAAAATTCTTTTAGATTTTGGTATTGATGGGAAAATTAAAGCTATTAATAATGGTCCAGTTGTTAGTTTATATGAATTTGAACCAGCCCCTGGGGTGAAAGTTTCGAAGATAATAAATTTGTCTGAAGATTTAGCTCGGAATACTAGTTCAACCTCTGCAAGAGTTTCAGTTATTCCTGGCAAAAATACAGTAGGTATCGAGATACCAAACGAGACAAGAGAAAGTGTATCGCTTCGAGAAATTATCTCTTACGAAAAATTTCAAAAGAAAGATATCAAATTACCTATAGCACTTGGAAAAAGTATATCTGGCATGCCTATTGTTGGAGATCTTACTTCAATGCCTCACTTATTAATTGCTGGAACTACAGGCTCTGGTAAGTCAGTATGTATTAATACAATTATCGTTTCATTACTTTACAAATTAAATCCGGATCTTTGTAAATTTATTTTAATTGATCCTAAGATGTTGGAATTATCAACTTACGAAGGTATTCCTCATTTACTAACTCCAGTAATCACCGATGCAAAGAAAGCAACATCTGCTTTGGCTTGGACAGTAAAAGAAATGAATAGCAGATATAAACTTATGAGCAAAGTAGGAGTGAGAAACATTGATGGTTACAATGCTAAACATAAATTGAAGATGCCTTACATCGTTGTAGTAGTTGATGAAATGTCTGATTTAATGCTTGTTGCTGGCAAAGAGATAGAGAACTACATTCAAAAATTATCACAAATGGCAAGAGCTGCTGGAATTCATATTATTATGGCAACTCAAAGACCAAGTGTTGATGTGATAACAGGCACAATTAAAGCAAACTTTCCAACAAGAGTTTCTTTTCAAGTAAGTTCTAAAATAGATAGTAGAACAATATTAGGGGAACAGGGTGCAGAACAGTTATTGGGCAAAGGTGATATGTTATTCATGTCATCAGCAAATAGAATTGTTAGAATACACGGTCCATTTGTTTCTGAGAATGAGATAGAAAAAATTGTTAGCTCTATCAGAGCACAAGGAGAGCCAGATTATATGGATGAAATCACAGCACAAACAGGTAACGAAAGCTCATCTACAGCAGAAGGGGATGGGGAAGAAGATGAGCTGTACTCTCAAGCGGTTGACATTATAAAATCTGAAGGAAAAGCTTCGACAAGTTTCTTACAAAGAAAATTGCAAATCGGCTACAATAGAGCAGCAAGAATTATTGATATGATGGAAGAAAAAGGTATTGTAAGTAAAGCAAATCATGTTGGTAAACGTGAAGTACTTTAAAATATTTATTTTATTAATTTTATTATCAGCAAATCTTTCAGCTAGTGAGAAAAATCAAATAATTACACAATTAAATAATTTAAATTCTTTAGAATTTACTTTTGATCAAATAATTAACGACAAAACTGAAAAGGGAAGTTGCCTTTTAGAATTTCCTGGAAAATTAAAATGTGATTATTTTGATGATAAAAAAAAAGAATTAATAATTAATAAAAAAAGATTAGCGATTACACAAAAGAGGTATAATAAAACTTACTATTATCCCATTTCAAAATCTCCGTTCCTAAATATTTTGTATAAAGATAAACTTTTAGAAATTGTTAAATCTGGAAAGTTAGAGTTATCTGACCGAATTATAAAGTTAGTTTATTTAGATGAAAACGAGATAACAGTTTTTTTTGATAAGAAAACATTGGATTTAAAAGGTTGGCAAATCATAGACCAGTATAATAACAATATAAATTTCTCTTTGAACATTGTTGCTAAAAATGATGTTTTTAAACAAGGAACTTTTAAAATTCCTGAGATGAATTAAGCTACAAAATCGATTTCTTCTTCTTTAAATATTTCAAAACCTTTTGATTTATAATTTTGCAACGCGTGTTTGTGATCTAAGCTACAAGTATGAACCCACATTCTGCCTGGATTCTTTCTCGATGCGCTAGCAATAGCATGATTTACAAGAGTTGAACCTAATTTTAAACCTCTGAATTCTTTTAATACGCCCAAATTTATTAATTCTACCTCATTAGAAGCTGGATGATATTCTTGTTCGTAATAACCAACGAGATCTTCTCCTTTTTTTAATACGTGAGTTTCTAAATTTTTGTTTGTTACATACTTAACCCATTCACTATCTGACCATAACAACCTATCTCTCCAAAAATGATCTAAACCTATTTGCTTGTAAAAAAATTTATTTAAATAAAAATTATCTTCATTATCTAAAATAATCTTATAATTTTCAGGAAGATTCAGATCGATTGTATTTGAAAAATCTTTTATTTCTAAAAAATATCTTTTTACTCTTGAAACCATTAGCTTACCATTTTTCCAATCTTTTCTCCTGCAAAAATATGAAAGTGTAAGTGGGGGACTTCTTGCCCTCCATCATTACCGATATTTGTTAATGCTCTATAACCTTTATCTTTTGAACCCATTAAATTTGCTACGTGTGTGACAGCTTTATTTAATTCAACAATCTCTTTATCAGATGCTTTATTATTAAAGTCATCTAAATCAACAAATTCTCCTTTTGGTATTACTAATACGTGCACTTTCTTCTGAGGATTAATGTCATGAAAAGCTAAAACATACTCGTTTTCATAGACTTTCTTGCAAGGAATTTCTCCTCTAAGAATTTTTGCGAATATATTATTTTTATCGTAACTCATTTTTGTCTTTTTTTCAGTTCACTCATAACATCTTCGATCTTGATATTATTAGCCTCAAGATAAACCATCAAATGATAAATTACATCTGCTGCTTCGTGTATTTCATTAGAGTTTTTTTCGACAGCCTCGAATAATTCTCCTATTTCCTCTTTTACTTTTGCAACAGTTAAATTCTTATCATTGAGAAGCTTATTCGTATAAGACTTATCAGGAGAGGAATTTTTTCTCTCTCTAATAGTTTGCATTAACTGTTCTAGGTTTTCAAACATTTTATAATCTTACAGATACATTCTTAGAATTCAAATATTCTTTAGCTTCTTTGATTTTATATTCTCCATAGTGAAAAATAGAAGCTGCTAGAACTGCACTCGCTCCACCTTTAATTATGCCGTCGTAAAGATGATCTAAAGTTCCTACACCGCCAGAAGCAATAACAGGAATATTAGTGCTATCTGTAATTACTTTTAATAATTCAACATCATAGCCAGACTTAGTTCCATCTCTATCCATGGAAGTTAATAAAATTTCCCCTGCTCCATTTGTTTCCACTTGTTTAGCAAATTCTACAGCATCAATACCTGTTTTGTTTCTTCCGCCATGAGTGAAGACTTCCCATTTCTTATCTGAAATTTTTTTAGCATCTATAGCTACAACAATACATTGAGAACCAAATTTTTTTGACGCCTCTAAAACAAATCTTACATCTTTTACTGCTGCCGTATTTATAGAAACCTTATCTGCTCCAGCTAATAATAAGTCCGTTATATTCTGAATAGTTCTAACACCACCACCAACAGTTAAAGGAACAAAGCATTCTTTTGCAGTTTTTCTTACAATATCAATAATTGTATCTCTATTTTCATTTGATGCTGTGATATCTAAAAAACAGATCTCATCAGCTCCACCATCACTGTAAATCTTAGCTTGTTCAACTGGATCTCCAGCATCTTTTAATTCAACAAAGTTAATGCCTTTAACTACTCTTCCATTTTTAACATCTAAACAAGGTATAATTCTATTTTTAAGCACTGATCTCCTTCGCTAGCTCATCAAGTTTAATATCACCATCATAAATGGCTTTTCCAACAATAATACCTTCAATTTTATTATTATTTAACTCTTTAGCTTTCTTAATATCTTTTATTGAAGAAACACCCCCTGAAATCACAACAGGACAATTAGATAGTTCTGCAATTTTTACAGTTTCATCTAAATTAGGGCTAGTCTTCATTCCATCTCGATTTATATCTGTGTAAATAATTCTGCTCACTCCATAGTTATTGACTTCTTTAAGAAAGTCTATGGTTTTAACATTTAGATTTTCCTTCCAACCTGACACGGAGAGATTTCCATCCTTTGCGTCTAATCCTAAAGCAATTTGACTTTTAAATTTTTCACAGGCATCTTTTAAAAATTCTTTATTTTTAATGGCACCGCTTCCTAAAATTACTTTTTCAGCACCTGCATCTATATATTGTTTAATGCTGTCGAGAGATCTTACACCACCTCCTATTTCTATCTTCAAGTCGAATTTATTTACTATTTCATTGATAATATCTAAATTAACCGTCTTTCCAGTTAATGCTCCATCCAAGTCAACAACATGTAGATTTTTAAAGCCATGATCTTTATATCTACCTGCTTGATCAATAGGTGAAGTTTCATATTCAGTTTTACTTTCAAAGTCTCCTTTGATTAATCTTACGCATTTCTTATCTTTAATATCTATAGCAGGGAATATTTTCATTATAATTTTAAAAAGTTATCAATTATTTTTAATCCAATTTTACCACTTTTCTCAGGGTGAAACTGCGTTCCAAATAAATTATCTCTCTCGATGGAACAAACAATTTTTGATGAATAGTTTGTTATTGCTGAAATGACTGATTTATTTTCAGGAATAAATTCATAACTATGAACGAAATACATATGAGATTTATCTTTTATGTCTTTAAATATTTTACTTTCTTTTTGAATTTCGATTTCGTTCCAACCAATGTGTGGAAGCTTAAATTTTCCATTCTGATTATCTATTTTAGAAACTTTACCAGGAATCCAACCTAATCCTTTTGTTTCAGCTTCTTCATAACCAACATCAGCGAACATCTGTAAACCAACACAAATGCCTAATAAAGGTTTTTTATTTGTAATAGCAAAATCTTTTAATGTTTCAACTAACCCGTTGATGTTGTTTAAAGAATCTACACAACTTTTAAATGAACCTTGTCCTGGTAAAATAATTTTATCACTAGATTTAATTTTCTTTATATCTGATGTTACTTCTAAACTAACTTTACCTTTAGCTACCTCTGTAAAAGAGTTAATGACTGAGCTTATATTGCCCGACTGGTAGTCAACAATTGTGACGTTCATCAATTTTAAATAGAGCCTTTTGTCGAAGGTATTGAATTTTTAATTCTTTTATCAATCACTAAAGCATCCTTTAATGATCTAGCTAAACCCTTGTAACATGACTCAATCTTGTGGTGACTATTTTCACCATAAATATTTTCTATGTGTAAAGTAACTCCGGCTGATTGTGAAAAAGCTTGGAACCACTCCTTAAATAATTCTGTGTCCATCTCACCTAATTTTTCCACTGGTAAATTTACCTTCCAAATTAGATAAGGTCTATTAGATACATCAATAGAAACACGGCTTAGCGTTTCATCCATCGGGATCATAGTTGATGCATATCTTGTAATTCCTTTTCGATTACCTGCAGCTTTTTTAATAGCTTCACCAATAGCAATACCTGTATCCTCGGTTGTATGGTGTAAATCGATGTGCGTGTCACCTTTAGCATTAACTTCTAAGTCGATTAGCGAATGTTTAGATAATTGCTCCAGCATATGATCAAGAAAACCTATACCAGTTTTTATTTTATATTTACCTTTACCGTCCAAATTAACGGAAACAGAAATACTAGTTTCTTTTGTTTTTCTAATAATTTTTGCTTTTCTTGCCATAAATTAACTCTGATTTATCTTTGATATATATATAATCAGTCATTTTATCAATAAATCAGATTTACTATTGAAGATCCAAAATTAATCTCCACATATAACAATATGAATACAGCTGAAAAGTGGCATGGAACAACGATTGTCTTACTTAGAAAAAATGGTGAAACTGTAGTAGCAGGAGACGGCCAGGTTAGTTTAGGCAATACTGTTTTAAAAAGTAAAGCCAAGAAAGTAAGGAAAATTGAAAGCAGAGGAGTAATAGCAGGATTTGCAGGATCAACGGCTGATGCTCTTACTTTATTCGAAAGGTTAGAAGCAAAATTAGAAAAGCATGCAGGTAATTTACAAAGAGCTGCGGTTGAGTTAGCAAAAGATTGGAGAAGTGATAAATTTTTAAGAAGATTAGAAGCTTTAATGGCTGTAGCAGATAAGAAACATAGTTTTATAATTTCAGGAACAGGAGATGTTTTAGAACCAGAAGATGGAATAATTGGAATTGGATCAGGTGGCAACTACGCACTTGCAGCTGCAAAGGTGCTTGCTGAAACTGATATGAGTGCAGAAGATATTGCTAGGAAGTCCATTAAAGTTGCGTCTGATATATGTGTGTTTACTAATAACAACGTTACAGTGGAAAAAGTTTAATATGGCACCAACTAATAAAGTTACAAATTTAAAAGTAATAAAAAAAGATAAAGAAACTTCTAAAGTAAGTGCTTTATCTCCAAGAGAAATAGTTTCAGAATTAGATAGATATGTAATCGGTCAAAAAGATGCAAAGAAAGCTGTAGCTGTTGCTTTAAGAAATAGATGGAGAAGACAAGCTTTATCAGATGAAATGAAAGATGAAGTTCTGCCCAAAAATATTTTAATGATAGGACCCACAGGTGTAGGTAAAACCGAAATATCAAGAAGATTATCAAAACTAGCAGAGGCTCCTTTTATAAAAGTGGAAGCAACAAGATTTACTGAAGTGGGCTATGTAGGGAGAGACGTAGAACAAATCATAAGAGATTTAATTGAGATTGCTATAGCTATGGAGAGAGAAAAGAAAAGAAAAGAAGTTAAAGCTAAAGCAGAGTTAAAAGCTGAGGAAAAGGTATTAGATGCACTCGTTGGTAATAAAGCAAGTGTTGCAACAAGAGAGAGTTTTAGAAAAAGATTAAGAACAGGCGACTTAGATAACAATGAAATTGAAATAGAAGTTCAAAACACTTCTAACCCGCTACAAAGCTTTGAAATACCTGGAATGCCTAGTGGAAATGTAGGAATGGTAAATCTTGGGGATATTCTCGGGAAATCTATGGGTAATAAAAAAGGTAAAAAGAAAAAAATGACTGTAAAAGAATCTCACGACATTTTAGTTGCTCAAGAGTCAGACAAAATGATCGAAGAAGATAAAATTATTACTGAAGCGAAAAAAGCAACTGAGGAAAATGGAATAGTATTTTTAGACGAGATAGACAAAGTTTCTGCTAGAAGTGATAGAGTAGGTGGAGATGTTTCTAGGGAAGGTGTTCAAAGAGACTTACTTCCACTTATAGAAGGAACGACCGTTAGTACTAAACATGGTCCAATTAAAACAGATCATATCCTGTTTATCGCTTCGGGAGCGTTCCAATTAGCTAAACCTTCAGATTTGTTACCTGAATTGCAAGGTAGATTACCAATAAGAGTTGAGTTAAATGCACTTAAAGAAGAAGACTTCAAAAGAATTCTTAAAGAACCTGATAACAGCTTAATTAAACAATATAAAGAATTATTGAAAACAGAAAATGTAAATCTTGAATTTACAGATGATGGAATTGATATGCTTGCTAAAATTTCAGCTGAAGTAAATTCATCGGTCGAAAATATTGGTGCCAGAAGACTTCACACTATTATTGAAAAAGTTTTGGATGATATTAGTTTTAATGCGACTGACAGAGCAGGGGAAACAATCACAATTGATCAAAAATATGTGCAAGACAACTTAGGAAACTTGGTCAAAGATACAGATTTATCAAAATTTATATTATAAATTTTTAAACCTAATTATTATTGCTCCTTCACCACCATCTTTTTTTTCGGCATCATTTATTGAAATAATAAATTTGTTTAATTCTGAAGTTTTTATGAATTCAGGAACGGAATATTTTAATTTTCCCAAATTTTTAGATATGTAAGCATCATTATCGCTGGTTGAATGTATGCCTTTCCCAGTTATGAGTAGTAATTCTCTGAATTTATTTTTGACACAATATTCTATAATTTCTTTTACTTTGCTATTAGCTTCATCCAAGGTAAAACCATGTAGATCAAATTTATAACGCCCTTTTCTTTGAATATTGTTCGAGACACCTTTATCTTTATCGTAAATGTCAGATGGATTTTTAATGTACTCGTCCCAAGTCTTCTTATCTTCTTGGTTAGGTTCTTTCTTTTTTATCACTTGCTGATAATTTCAGACAAATGCCAATTGGGGCCTTTTTGTTTTATATTTCTTGTAAATTTCCAGCTGTCAGTAACAAACTTAATTTTATCTGGATTTCCCTCTATTATTTTATTTTCTTTATCTTTTTTTACAGAAATGACCTCAGCAACAAACTTAACTGTAGCAAATAAATTATCTTTAATTTTTTCATATTTTTCAACCGTAGACTCTTTAACACCAATAAATGTAAATTCAGATTTAATGCCTTCTTTGTTTCTAGATTTTATAGCGTCCGAAAAATTTGAAAACATGTTAGATGTTAACAAACTTTTTAATTTAATAAGATCTCCAGTTGCAAATGAAGTTAAAATACTTTCGTAGGCAATTTCAGCACCTCTTAAAAACTCTTTTTTGTCTTTGCCTTCTAAAATTTCAAGATTTTGCTTGGTTGGCTGAACTTCATTTTTTGGAATGCTAAATTCTTTTTCAGCAAAACCAGGATAAATTTTTGTTTCGTGACCTGTTTTTCTACCTAAGATGCTTCTTAGTCGCAAGATAATAAATCCTGCAATCATTCCTAATAAAATTATATCTAAATAACCAAAACTATTACTCATAATTTGATAAATATACATTAATCATATATTTTTGTATCAGACAAATGAACCCATTTTTTATCATATTTCTTGGGATACCAGCGCTTGAAATATTCCTATTAATTAAAATTGGAGGCAATATAGGTGCCTTAAATACTGTTGCGTTGATTTTTCTAACTGCAATAATTGGTGTTTATTTTGCTAAACTGCAAGGAATAAGCACTTTAAAGTCTGGAATGCTCAATTTGTATCAAAACAAGATGCCACTTTATGAAATTATGTCAGGAGCGTCTATAGCTATTGCTGCTTTATTATTAATCGTACCTGGTTTTTTTACAGATTTCATCGGTTTCTTATTATTAATTCCTTTTACCAGAAAGATCTTATTTAACTTGGCTTTGAGAAAAAAGTCAGTATCAGAAAAAGAAAATCAAGAAAAAACTATAGAGGGTGAAATAGTAGATAAAAAAAAAGATGAGTTATAAAATTATTGGAAAGTACATAAAAGACTTAAAGTTTGTAATTCCAAATCCTAAAACATTTTTTCTTATATCCAAAAATATATCTAAGTATAGAATCAATATTGATATAAAAAGTTCTCAAGTAAAAGAAAATATATTTGAAGTTTTAACTGGCTTAAGTTTAACACCAACCGAAGATAAATTTGATAAAATTGAAACAAAAATAACTCATTCAACAATAATTGAATTTAATAATGAGAAAATTCAAAAGGAAGAAATTGAAAAAATTATACTAATAAAGGTTCCGAACGAAATTTATTCTGAATTAAGAAAGATATTTATTTTTTTATTTCAAAATTCTGGCTTTAAGGATATCAAAATAAATGAAACTGTTGATTTTGAGAAACTGTATAAGATGAGAAAAGTTCAATAAAAGTTTTTTTTAAGCTCTGTCTTTAAAAAGTCTTTATGCCTTTTAATTTGTGCTTCTGAAATTTTGACAATTGCTTTACTATAATCACTTGTTAATGAAATATTTTGTTCGGGAGCACTGTTTGAAAGATTAAATTTAGGCTCCTTTACATCAAGCAAATTAATATATACTTCTCGAAGCAGCTCACAATCGAGCAAGGCATTGTGTTTTGTTCTACGGGATAAATCTATATTGAATTTTTTACATAAAGCATCTAATGAATTTGATGTCCCTGGAAATTTATTTCTAGCAACTTCTAGAGAGTCAACTACTAATTTTTTATTAATTTTTTCTCTTTGAATTAGTCCTAATTCACCATCAAGGAAACTTAAATCAAAAGGCGCATTGTGGATGATAATTTTTTTATTTTTAATAAAATTAACAAACTCATCAGCAATTTTTTCAAAAGTTTCTTTGTCTTTTAAAAATTCTTCTGAAAAACCATGAATTTTAAAAGCCTCAGTTGGTATTGATCTTTTAGGATTGATAAACTTATGAAAAACATTTCCGGTCGGTATCAAATCATTAGTTTCAACACAGGCAATCTCAACTAATTTATGACCGTCTTTAAAAGACAGGCCAGTAGTCTCTGTATCTAAAAAAATTTCACTCATACTTAGATATTATAATATTTAAATCTCTTTTTAAAATCTTTAAATTCTTTTCATTCACAACAACATAATCGCAAAATTTAATTTTTTTTTTATCACTCATTTGTTGATTATTAAGAATACTAAATAATTTTTTATTCCCTTTCTTTGATTTAAATCTTCTAAACCTGATTTCTTTCTTAGATTTTATAAAAATTAAAACATCGAAAAATTTCATCAACTTACTTTCCACCAGTAGAGGTATTTCATAGAAAAGAATTTTTTTATTACTATTTTTTAAAGTAAATTTTTTCATTTTTTTTCTAACTAGTGGATGAATTATTTTTTCTAATTTTTTAAGGTGTGACTTATCCTTTAAGATTAAATTTTTAACTGTTTTTTTTATTTGATTTTTTTTTATGCCAAATTTTTTACTTAACAATGATTTAAAGCTACTTTTATTATAAAGTTCCTTTACTGCTAAATCTGCGCTAAAAAGAGGTCCACGTTTACTGGATAATATTTTACTGGCAGTAGTTTTACCAGATGCCAATGAGCCTGTAATTCCAACTTTAATCATTTAAGTTTTGAATTTAATAATTCAATTATTCCATTATCAATTTCTGGATTAATTTTATTCCATAAATAAAAAGATTTTTGTCCTTGATAAATAAACATATCAAGACCATTAAAAACTTTTTTTCCTTCCTCTTTTAAAAAACTATAAGTTTTTGTCTCCAGAGGATTATAGATAGTATCAATATAAATAACATTAACCTTGGTGTTTGAAAAATTAAAATTAAAATCTTCTCCATCTTTAAGACCTAAACTTGTAGCGTTAATAATAATATCGAAATCCTTAATTTGATTCTCCAAGTCATCCCACGAAATAATATTTAAATAATTAAATTTTTTCTTTAAAAAAATACATTTTTCATTTGTTCTATTTGTAATTGAAATTTTCTTTACGCCTGACTTTTGCAAAGACAAAATTACTGAAGGAGATACACCGCCAGCTCCTATAACCAGAGCATTTTTACTCTCACAATTATCTATTTCTTTTAAATAAGCAGCTTGTAATCCAAAGACATCGGTATTTTCCCCAATTATCTTATCATTATCTAGCAAGATTGTGTTAACTGACCCAGTTAATTTAGCATCATTAATTATTATATCGGTTTGATTAATAATTTTTTGTTTAAATGGTAAAGTTACATTTACTCCGGTAAGTTCTTTGTTTCGAATTTTTTTTATTATGTCTTTGAGATCTTTATCATCTCCTTCAATAATTGAGTAGCTTGCGTTTATACCGTATTTATTAAACCAATAATTATGAAGCACTGGTGATAAAGAGTGTTTTATAGGATTTCCAATAATTCCAAATTTTTTTTTCATTCTTTGTATTTATTAATATAATTTATTATTTCTTTAACAGGTAATCCCATAATAGAGTCTTTATCTCCTTTAATATACTCAAATAACTGCAAACCTTCCGCCTCGATTTGATAAACTCCATAAGCTAGCAAAGTTTCTGTTTTTATTTTTTTTAAATATTCACTTATTAATTGATCTGAAAGATTTTTCATTTTTAACTCTGACTCATCGGTATAATTCCAAATCATTGAACCATTTTTTGAAATACAAACAGAGCTGATAAGATAATGAACAGAATTATTTAGTTTTTTTAAAATCAAGAAAGCTTCATCTCTGGTTTTTGGTTTATTAATAAGTTCACTATTTAAAGAAACAACGCTGTCTGCTCCAAGAACCAGACGATCAGGATTCTTACTACTTACTTTTATTGATTTAATTTCTGCAAGATTTTTTGAAATAATTTTGGGGTTTGCTCCTTCCTCTATAAGGGATTTCTTTACCTCGTCCTCATCTACATTTGATATGATGACCTCGTTTTTTATTTTATATTTATCCAAAATTTTTTTTCTTACACCGCTTTGTGAAGCTAGAATTATTTTCATTTATTTTTTTTAATTTCTATTATTTTTAATATTGAAGCCGCAGTTTCCTCAACAGACCTTCTTGTAACATCAATGATTGGCCAGCCGTTTTTTTTAAACAACTGTTTAGAACTATCTACTTCTTTTGTGATAGACTCTAAATCAGTATACTCTTTAAGATTTTCATCTTGCATTATCGCTACTCGGTTTCGCCTTATATCTGATAATCTCTGCGGGTCAGCAATTAGACCTACAATACAAGAAGTTTTGTTGACTTTTAAATCATCAGGTATTTTTTGATCTAGAACAAGAGGAATATTAACAGTTTTAAATCCCCGATTAGCTAAATATATTGATGTTGGTGTTTTACTAGTTCTGCTAACACCTAATAAAACAACGTCAGCGTTATTTATATCATCTATTTTTTTTCCATCATCATGAGACATAGTAAATTGAATAGCCTCGATCCTTTTATAATAATCATCATCTAGAACGTGTTGGGCGCTTGGTTTATGTATGGCCTTTTGATTGAGAAGCTTTGAAAAACTTAAGATTAAATTACCTAGAACCCCAAAACATGGTACAGAATTAATTTCACTTTGTTTAGCAAGATATTTTGCTAATCTAGTTTCCACAATCGTATATAATATTATAGAATTACTTACCGAACTGCATTCCTTTATAATTTTATCTATTTGCTGTTCTGTTCTGATAAAAGCAAACTCTTTTTTTTCATAGTCAAAATTTGCAAATTGAGATTTCAATGATAAAAAGATTCTATCTAGAGTTTCACCTGTAGAGTCAGACACAAGATATACATTGTATTTTTCGTTCATATCTTTGTTAATAAAATATTAATGAGTTCATGTTTTACATTTTTACTCAAATAAAAAAAAAATAATTAACATTAATTAACACTATTTAAACAACTAATTGATTGTTAATAATAATGTTTTTTTAATGTTTATAAAATGAATAAAAACCAAAAATTGCAGTAAACGTGTCAAAGTTATTAACCTCATAATGTATAAATATTGTAAAAATGGTTATATAACTAATTAACAGAGCCTAAAGCACTAACTATACTTATAAACTTAAATTATTTAATGAGTACACTGAAAGAAATATTGATAAGTAAAAAAAATTGTAAATCTGTTTGGTTTATGAGACAAGCAGGACGTTACCTTCCAGAATTTAGGGAAATTAGATCCAAAAATCAAGATTTTATTAAACTTTGTTTAAACAGTGAATTAAGTTCTGAAATTACTTTACAGCCCATTAAAAGATTTAACTTGGACTCTGCAATAATATTTTCAGATATATTAATCGTTCCTCATGCTTTAGAGCAGAAAGTGGACTTTAAAAAAAATATGGGACCGCAATTAGAGGAATTTGATTATAAAAAATTCATGAGTATTAACGTTAATTCATTCACAAAAAAACTAAACCCTATTTACGACTCAATCACAAAAACTAGAAAAAGATTAGATAAAAAAAAATCATTAATTGGTTTTGTAGGAGCGCCTTGGACTTTACTTGTTTATATGTTGGGGATCAAATTTGATAAAAATAAAATAAATTACAAAAAAATTAAAGAAAAGGAAAATGAGGTAAATTTGATAATAGATAAACTTAATGAATACCTTTGTATTCATATTGAAAATCAAATAAACGCTGGAGCTGATGTAATTCAGGTATTTGATTCTTGGGCTGGGTTAATACCCCAAAAAGATTTCGCAAATTTTTGTATGAAGCCAAATTATAAAATTGTAAATTTTTGTAAGAAAAAAAAAATTCCAATTATATGTTTTCCTAGAGGAATTAATAAAAATTATAAAAAGTTTAACGATTTTGTAAAACCTGATGGAATTAGTCTTGATTATTCAATAGATCCTTTGTGGGCAAAATCAAATTTAAAAAATGTGGCGATACAAGGAGGTCTGAATCCTAAAATTTTACTGTCTTCCGAAAAAGATATTATAAATGAGGCAAAAATATATTTAGATATTTTCAAAGATTTACCATACATATTCAATCTAGGTCATGGTTTGCTTCCTGAGACGCAGCCGGATAAAGTTGGTAAATTAATAAAATTTTATAGAGATTATTGAAATGAAAAATGATCACCCAGAAGTAAAGTTTGGAAAAACAGGCGTGTTACTAATCAATTTAGGAACACCAGACTCAACAAGCTGGTGGGATATAAGAAAGTATTTAAAAGAATTTTTGTCTGATAGAAGAGTTATAGAGGTTAACCCCATTATTTGGCAGATTATTTTGAATTTATTTATTCTTACTTTCCGTCCGTCAAAAACTGCTCATGCCTACAAAAAAATATGGAGAAAAGAAAGTAATGAGTCTCCATTATTATATTTTACAAGAAGTCAGGCTCACAAGCTTAAAACAAAAATTGGTAGTGAAAATTTAATTGTTGATTTTGCTATGAGATATGGAAATCCGAGCATAAGATCCAAACTAAATTCACTTAAGGATTTTGGATGTGAAAATATAATTATCTTACCATTGTACCCGCAATACGCTGCTGCTACTACAGCCACCGTTTGTGATGAGGTTTATAGATCGCTCATGAAAATGAGATGGCAACCGAGTTTACAAGTAATTCCACATTATGAATCTGAACCTATTTATATAAATGCGCTTATAAAAAGTATTGAAAAAAAAATTAGTTCCATCGGTTGGAGACCAGACTTAATTATTTCTTCCTATCATGGAATACCAAAAAAATATTTTGACAAAGGTGATCCTTATCACTGCTATTGTCATAAGACTACAAGACTTATGAAAGAGGCATTCAAATCCGTTGATATCCAAACCACTTTTCAATCAAGATTTGGACCTCAGGAATGGCTTACACCTTACACAGATAAAACTTTAGAAAGTTTACCTAAAAAAGGTATAAAAAACCTATTGGTTATTTGCCCTGGCTTTGCATCAGATTGTGTTGAAACTTTAGAAGAAATAAATATTCAAGGCAAAGAAAGCTTTATGAATAATGGTGGAGAAAATTTTGATATGATCCCATGTTTGAATGATAGTTCAGATCATATTAATTTATTTGAAAAGCTTGTAAAAAAATATATTTAGAAAATGAATTTTTATTTGCTCTTTAAATCATTACACTTAATCGCGGTAATATCTTGGATGGCTGGGCTTTTATATCTTCCAAGAATTTTTGTTTATCATTCAGATGCTACGCATGAGTCTCAAAAATATGTTTTTAAAACAATGGAAAGAAGACTTTACAATTATATAATGATGCCAGCAATGATTTTGTCTTGGCTATTTGGAATCTTGTTAATTCATAGTTTAGGTTTTGATATTTTTACTGAGTTATGGATGCAAATTAAAATTATATCAGTTTTAATATTAACTTATTATCATTTTTTACTAGGCAAATATTTAAATGATTTTGCAATAGGTAATAATCAAAAATCATCAAAATTTTATAGAATTATTAATGAAGTGCCTACTATTACACTTATTGTTGTTGTGTTTGTTGTTGTTTTTAAACCTTTAATATAGGGCTTGAATTTTTTCTAAAAAGTCATATATTTTTAATACTTTCCTATTTAACAATACAATTTCATGAATTTACAAGAACTAAAGCAAAAAAACCCTGCAGAGCTTATTAATGAAGCTGAAAAATTAGGTATTGAAAACCCAAGCACATTAAGAAAACAAGAAATTCTTTTTGCTATATTGAAAAAATTAGCTGAAAAGAATGAACAAATTACTGCCACAGGTGTTTTAGAAGTGTTACAAGACGGTTTTGGCTTTCTTAGAGCGATAGAGTCTAATTATTTACCAGGGCCGGACGATATTTACGTTAGTCCTAGTCAAATTAGAAGATTTGGTTTAAGGACCGGTGACTCTGTTGAGGGTGAAATAAGAGGACCTAAAGATGCAGAAAGATATTTTGCTCTTTTAAAAGTAAATAAAATTAATTTTGATGAACCCGAAAAAGGAAAAAATAAAATAGCATTTGATAATTTAACCCCTTTATATCCTAATGAGAGAATAAAATTAGAGGTAGAGACCAATAAGGTTGAAAAAAAACCTGACAATACAGCTAGATTAATTGACTTAGTTAGTCCTATCGGCAAGGGACAGAGGTCATTGATTGTTTCACCGCCAAGAGCTGGAAAGACCATAATACTTCAAAATATTGCACAATCTATAACTGCTAATCACCCAGAGTGTTATTTGATGGTTTTACTAATTGATGAAAGACCAGAGGAAGTTACAGATATGCAAAGATCCGTAAAAGGTGAGGTAGTTGCATCAACATTTGATGAACCTGCTTCTAGGCACGTTGCCGTAGCAGAAATGGTAATAGAAAAAGCTAAGCGTCTGGTCGAACACAAAAAAGACGTAGTAATTTTATTAGACTCTATTACAAGATTAGGTAGAGCTTATAATGCAGTAATCCCAAGTTCTGGTAAAGTTTTAACAGGAGGTGTTGATGCGAATGCTCTTCAAAGACCAAAAAGATTTTTTGGTGCAGCAAGAAATGTTGAGGAAGGCGGCTCATTAACAATAATTTCCACAGCCCTTATTGATACCGGCAGTAGAATGGATGAAGTAATTTTTGAGGAATTTAAAGGTACTGGTAATTCAGAATTAATACTAGATAGAAAAGTTGCAGACAAGAGAATTTATCCAGCTCTAGATATCACTAGATCAGGAACAAGAAGAGAAGAGCTTCTATTTGAAAAAGATGACTTATCTAAAATGAATGTTCTTCGAAGAATTATAAGTCCTATGGGGACAATGGATGGTATTGAATTCCTAATTGCTAAACTTAAAAATACCAAAAATAATGCTGACTTTTTCGATTCTATGAATAAATCAGCAAATTAGAATTATTGTATTGTTTGATTATTTGACCCTGTTTCATGTAAATAAAAGCTAATAATACTTTCAAGAGTTTTTACTTTATTTTCTAAAGAGACTGACTCCAGAAGCTTTTGTTTTTCTTCATTAGTAATCGGAGCAATCATTGATAAAGTATTAATTCTTTGTACATGATTTAATTTCTCAAATTCTCTCCAGTTAAGAAGTAAACCATTCTTTTTGAAAAAAACTTTAGCTTTTGTCATTAAACCTTCAACATTAATCTCAGTTTCCTTATTATCTATATCATGAATAAAATTATTATAGTCAACTTTAAATTCTCTATATAATTTGTTACTGGAAATTTCTTTAAGAATTTTAAATCTTAAAACACCTGTCAGATTAATCAAAATTCTTCCATCCTCACTTTTTTGGTAGTCACTTATCTTTCCTAAACAACCAACATTATAAACGGTGTCACCGTTCTTTTTAGATTGGATCATGCCCATTAATTTATCTTTTTTATAAGCATCATTTACTAAATTCAAATACCTTTCCTCAAATATATTTAATGGTAGATTTGTGCCAGGAAAATATATGACGCCACTTAATGGAAAAATTGGAATAACTTCAGGAAATTTTTTCATAAGATTATTATATAAAAATAATTTGATTGTAGGTAGTGACATTTTATAATGGTTGACCATTGATAAGAGTGTGTACTATACTTGTTTAATTGCGGGCATAGCTCAGTGGTAGAGCGTCTCGTTGCCAACGAGAAGGTCGAGGGTTCGAACCCCTTTGCCCGCTCCACGTTACATAATGAATGATTTGTCTAAAAAAAAATGTGTTGCTTGTGATGGAAATATTCCACCATTTGATAAAAGTGAAATACATAAGTATTTAAAAAAAGTTGACGGCTGGGATGTCAAAAAAAACGATGGTGAAAATTTTTATTTAATCAAAGAATTTAAATTTAAGAACTTCCAAGAAAGTCAAAATTTTGTTAATAAAGTTGGTAATTTAGCTGAAGAAGAAAACCATCATCCAGATATTTCTTTTGGATGGGGCTATTGTAAAATTAAAATTTTTACACATGCTATTAAAGGACTTGCAGAAAGTGATTTTATTTTAGCAGCAAAAATTGACAAAATTATTTAGTGATTAAAATGTCTAATACCTGTAAAAAGCATTTTAATTTTAGCTTTGTCAGCAGCATTTATAACTTCCTGATCTCTTATCGAACCACCTGGTTGAATAATAGTTTTTACGCCAGCTTTAATAAGTGTGGCTATACCATCTGCAAAAGGAAAAAAGGCATCAGATGCAGCAATTGAATTTCTAATTTTAGAAGATTGAAACTGTTTTGCTTTTTGAACTGCAATTTTACAACTATCTATTCTGCTTGGTTGACCCGCACCGATGCCGATAGTAGAAAAGTTTCTACATATTACAATCGCGTTTGATTTAACGTATTTACAAATATTAAAAGCAAAACTTATTTCAGCCAACTCTTTTTTACTCGGTTTTAACTTAGTAACACATCTCAATCTTTTTTTATCGATAACGAAATTATCTTTGTTTTGTAATAAAAAAGACCCATCGAATAATTTTACGGATGATAAATTTTTCATTTGGAAATTACTTATATCAATAATTCGCAAATTTTTTTTCTTTTTTAATATTTTCAGAGACTCCTTGTCAAAACCTTTAGCAAGAATAACTTCTAAAAAATTTTTTGTAATCTCAAGGGCAATTTTTTTATTCACTTTATAATTGCAAGCTATCACTCCACCGAAAGCACTTACAGGATCACTGGCATATGCATTTTTAAAAGAAATTAAAGGAACTTTATTCTCAGCAACTCCACAAGGATTTGCGTGCTTGATAATTACTGTTCCAGAGTTTTTCTTTAAAGTGTTTAAAATTTCTAATGAGGAAAAAATATCGTTATAATTGTTGTGACTTAATTCTTTACCATGAATTTGATTAAATCTTAATTTTTTATCATCAAAGTCATTTATGTATATAGAGCTTTGTTGATGTGGGTTTTCGCCGTATCTTAATTTCTTAAATTTCCTACCAAATATTGTTTTTCTTTCTGGAAATTCAATTTTAAGCTTCTTGTTAAACCAGTCTGAAATCATTGCATCATAATAAGCAGTAAGTCCGAAAGCTTTTGAAGACATTAGTTCCCTAAATTTTAGAGATGTTTTTCCCTTCAATTTTTCTAATTCCTTAATCAAGGACGCATAGTCATCTCTGTTTGTTATTATGGTTACATTTTTAAAATTTTTTGCAGCAGCTCTAACCATTGTTGGTCCTCCAATATCAATATTTTCAATTACTTGTTTCGAATTTTTTGTGCTTAAAACTATTTTTTGAAATGGATAAAAGTTTACTACAATCAAATCAATAGATGGAAAATTTTGCTTTGACATTTCTTTTTTGTGCTTTTTATTTTGTCTATCGTGAAGAATTCCTGCGTGAATTTTTGGGTGAAGAGTTTTAACTCTTCCATCTAACATTTCTTTAAAACCTGTATACTTAGATAACTCAGTACATTGGTATCCCAATCGTTTTATCGAGGAATATGTTCCCCCTGAACTTATAATATTTATATTAAATTTTTTTAGAGTCTTGAGCAGCGATATAAGGTTCTCTTTATTTGAAACAGATATAAGTGCATTTTTTACTTTTAAATTCATTATTAAGTATTTTTTCTTATCTCCCAATTAAAAATTTTATTTTTATTAACTAAATTACCACTTATAGTTATACAAGCATTATCTACAATTTTTTTTCCAGCTAAAAATATACTTTTCTCTATCTCTAAATTCTCATTATACATCTTAAATAGAAGTGACTTATTTTTAGCAATTTGAATTAGAGCACTATTCCCACTCATAGTTTTTATTACACTAAGTTCAGGATTAACATAAAATCTGAAAGTATATCTGATCGGATATCCATCTTTGGCTTTAAAAATATAATCCGTACCCTTGAGATAATTCTCTTCTTTATTAATGTAAATTTCTCTTTTGTGGGTGCAACCAAATTTTTTCTCATAACCATTATTAGATGCTGAACAACCTACAATGCTATTTTCATTTTTTGGGAAAAAGTCAAATGATTTAAAACTGTCTTGAATTGAATTCCCAAAAACTTTATTGATCATTTCATTTCTTTCAAATTTAGTAATTGAAGTGTCATTTATATTTAAAGTTGACTGACACGCTGTAAGCCTGCTGAGCATTTCAATTTTTTTTGAGATCTGAATTCCAAAACCTGAATTAGTTATTATTTTAATTCCATCTAGAAAATATTCAAAAGACAAAGGCCCAGATTGATATGATTTTGAGAATTTCTTTTTTGGAGGTTTATCAATATCAATTATAAAAAAGTGATTTTTATATTTTATTTTATATAAGCCGCCTAAGTTACTATTTTTTTTATCTGAATTTGACTTATCCAAATATTTTTCAATTTGTTTCAAGTTAAGAGAGGAAGCTCCATTAAATAAAGGTAATTGATCATTAGGTGTTTTAATATAATTTATACAATTTAAACTCTTTTCAATGATATCTTCTAAAAATTCCGGAACATATTTTTGACTATCTTTAATTATTTCTTTGCAAAAAATTAAATATTTTGTAAAAAAAAATAAATCATAAGGATTTCTCGACAGCGGAAATCCGTTATTATCAAAAAAATCTTTAACAAGTATTTCTAATTCCTTAATACCATTATCGAAGTTTGACTCATATTCTTTAAAAACAAGGCCAGTAAGAATAATTGCAGTTAAGATCTCAATTTTTCTGGAAAGATCTTTTTCAAATCTTACATTTTTCTTTAAGTGATTGGTTTGACTTACAATACAATTTAAAAAGTTTTTCCTAAATTCAAAGGTGCTATTGTTCAAAATTATATCAACATTAAGAATCCAGCTTGTAATTCTTGCACTTAAAGTTGATGTTTCCCATATTTTCTTTTTATATTTAGAATTTTTGAGCATCCAAATATAAATAATTTTTTTTAATTTTGTATGATCTGCTTTTCTATCTATAAGACTTAACCAGAAAAAATTATGCATTTGTTTAGAGTCTTTTTTTTTATCATCAAACCAAAAAATATTTGGGTCAATTTCACTTATTTTAAATGAATGATCAGTGTAAGAAGTTATGATTGATAGTAAAAAAGGATTTGGATTATAATAAACTTGTTGAGGTGTTTTTGATTCTAGAGATTTATTATAGTTTTTAGATGAAAAGTAAATTTTTTTAAAAAATTTAATTAGTATTATCTGACATGCGATTAAATAAAAATAGACACTTTTCAGGCCAAACATCTATTAACTGTTTCTTAGAATTTCTATATTTTTTTTTAGGTCACCTTTATTTTCTTTAAAAATAGTAGACCCCGAAACAAGTATATTTACCCCTGCATCCTTTACTCTTGAGCAATTTTCAAAATTAATTCCACCGTCAATTTCTAAATCTACTTTTAAATTTTTTTTATCTATCAAGTCTCTAATAATTTTTGTTTTTTCTAAAACTTCAGGCATAAATTTTTGCCCCCCAAATCCAGGCTCTACACTCATAATAAGAACCAAATCAATTTTATCCAAATAATCTTCGATAAGTTCGACCTTTGATTTTGGTTTCAAAGAAATACCAACTTTTTTATTTCGCTCTCTAATTAATTTTATTGTTTTAGAAACATCCGAGGTAGCTTCAGGATGGAAAGTAATAATATCAGCACCAGCATCTGCAAAATCTTTTATGAAATTATCAACTGGGGATATCATTAAATGAACATCAAATACTTTTTCTGTAAGAGGTCTAAGTTTTTTTATTACTTCGGGACCTATTGTTAAATTAGGCACAAAATGCCCATCCATTACATCAATATGAATGTAATCAGCGCCAGCTTTTTCTAAAGAAATTACTTCACTTCCTAATTTGCTAAAATCAGCAGATAAAATTGAAGGTGATATTTTAATTAAACCGCTCATATTTTGTTTATATTTTAAACTAAAACTTTGTCAAAAAAATTAAAAGCTTAGTTGAATAACTGGTAAAGCTGTCTTGAAAAATCGCTTTCAAGTGGAAATGCTAGCATTCCCCAGACATCATATCCTAAAATATATGGCATGGCATAAAATCTAAATAAGTAGAAAAACCATGCAACATATAAAGCGATAAATGGACCGAATAAAAAACTAGGTGTTATAAATTTAAATAAATTAATAATTGGATTAGTATATTTAACGAAAACTCTCATGAAAAAAAATGTAGAGTCTTCTCTTTGAAAGATATTCATGAATGCTCGGCCTATTAAAGTCCACATTATGGTCCCTAAAACGTAATCTAAAACAATTGCCCAAGTAGGTATCATATTTTTAAAATATCATTATTTAGGTAAAAAAAAAGGGGCGAAAAATTCGCCCCTTTTAATTTTAAATTATTGTTAATTAGTGTTGCTTACCTAGAATAGCCTTACCTGTAGGTATTCTTGTATCGTCTACTAATTTTTGCGTAGCTGGACTTGGTTCCTTAGTCATTAAACTAACTACAACCATTACAACTAAACAAATTGGTGCACCGATTAAACCAAATCTTAAGTGGTCAATACCTAAGAATGGAGTATTTACACCACCGAATATTGGCACAGAGAATTTAGGGAACACCCACAATAAGTATAATGTTCCTGAAGCAATTCCCGATACAATACCAGCGATCGCACCAGCTCTAGTAGCTCTCTTCCACCATACACCAAGTACAAGTGGGAAGAATAAGCCTGACATTGCAAAGTCGAATGCCCAAGCAACCGAACCTAAGATACTTGTTAGCCTGAAAGAGGCTATGTAAGCACCAGCAGCTCCGATTATTACTAGAAGTACACGAGCAACTAAAAGTCTTTTAGCTGTATCAGCTTTTGGATCTATGATTTTGTAGTAAATATCATGAGATAAAGCATTTGATATCGCTAACACAAGACCGTCAGCAGTTGACATAGCAGCAGCCATACCACCAGCAAACACTAATCCAGAGATTACGAACGGTAGTCCCGCTACTTCTGGAGTAGCTAATACTACAACGTCACCTCTCATGAACCATTCGTTCAACTGAAGTATACCGTCACCATTAAAGTCTGCGATAAATACCTGTTTAACTTCAGACCATCTTTGTACCCACTCTATCGACTGAACTTCAGAAATAGATTTTCCGATAATTCCAGTTGGTAGATTTGGATCCATCAATGCCAACTTAGACAATGTCGCTAACATAGGCGCTGAAGAGTAAAGTAAGAAAATAAAGAATAGCGACCAAGCTACTGATTTTCTTGCTGCTCTTACTGTAGGAGTTGTAAAGTATCTCATTAAGATATGAGGTAACGATGCAGTTCCCACCATCATACAAATCGCTAACGATAAGTATTTCCAGACAGCCATTCCACCTTCAGGTACTCCAGAGTGAGAACCAGAGATATATTTCAATCCTCCTGGTACCCCAGCTGCTTTCATATCTGCGGCGCTGTTTTTAACTAGTCCAAATTGTTTTTCAAGTTCACCAAGTCTTGCAACTTCATCACCTAACATTAAGTGAGGGAATACTCCGCCACCAACTTTACTACTGATCCAGAATACTGGTAGTAGGTAAGCAATGATTAATACAATGTACTGAGCAACCTGAGTCCAAGTTACGGCTCTCATTCCTCCAAGCATTGAACAGATAAGAATACTTATTAATCCTACCCATACTCCTGCTTCGAACGGAATACCAAGAGCTCTAGAAGCAATTGTACCCGTAGCGTTAATTTGTGCTGTTACGTAAGTAAATGATGCTATGAAAAGCACGAATACTGAGCAAGCTCTTACGAGGTTACCACCGTATCGTGTTCCGATAAAATCAGGAACTGTGTAACATCCAAATTTTCTTAGGTACGGAGCCATTAATGTTGCAACAAGTACGTATCCACCTGTCCAACCTACTAAGAAGGCCATATAAGTATAACCACCAAAGTAAACTCCGCCCGCTAAGGCTACGAATGAAGCACCTGACATCCAGTCAGCTGCTGTTGCCATCCCGTTAAATACGGTTGGCACCTGTCTTCCTGCAACATAGTAGGCATCTACTTGTATGGTTCGTGATAAATAACCAATTAAGGCATAAATCAAAACCGTGAAAGCCACGAACATCACTCCGATGTTTTTAGCTGACACACCAGCTTGTTCCGCAATAGCCATCAATATGATGAATACTAAGAAACCACCTGTGTAGGTCCCGTATATTTTAGGAAGGTTTTTTATAAAATCTCCTTTAAACATTAGTCATCCTCTCTTTCTGAGAAACCATGTTCTTCGTCGATTTTTTCTTGTTTATTTGCAGTCCAAAACAAAATTATCACAAAGGCAAGAAGTGAACCTTGCGCAGTCATGTAATATGCTAGTGGATAGCCAAGAAAAGACATCGTGTTCAGTTCTGAACCAAACATGAAGATCACTAATGAGAAGAAAGCCCAAAGAACCAATGTTACGATCATATGGTTTTTGGTCTTATTCCAATATGCGTCTTTATTTGACATATTTCCCCCTATTTATTTTTAACTTTTTACGTAAAAAGTATTATTAGTTGTAGGAACCTTACCCATTATGAGTTTAATTTAAAGCGAAAAAAGGACCCTAAAACCAATTTGAAATGCTATAAGTTAAGTAAAATAAGGGTTTTTAAAATACAACGTGAAATTGAATCTAGAAAAACTTAGAATCACTCTAAAAACTATGGGAGAATATTTATTCCCTATAGAAAAGGTTACGAGCTATTTCAAAAGCATAAAATCTAAAAGCGATCTTCAAAAATTTATTCAACAGAGGTCAGCTCATGTTACACAAACAACTTTGTATGGTTATTTAAAGACAAGGATTGGTGTGAAATATACAGCGATGGTTGAAGATGAGGTTTTTTCTAAATCGATCAATATTGCTAAGTGGAATATTTATATGGTTGCGATCGCGGACTGCACTTTTTACGTTTTTTCGTATTTAATAGCAGAAAAAAATCTTAAAGAAAATGACTGTAAGGCAATTTATTTAGATATAATAGAAAAAGAGAAAGCTAATGGTTTGAGTGATGAAATTTATCTAAAAGCAAAGCAAGAATTTTTAAACCGAAACGAAAAAATAGATTTCCAAAAATATTATTTAGATAATCCATTTAAAGATAGTTGTTTGGCACTTTATAATTGGGCCCCTATTGCAGATGAGTTGAAGACTTTAGATAAAGAAATAGTTTTAAACTCAATGAGATTAAAATGGAATTTAAAAATTGATGAATTTAAAAAGTTAACTAAAAATTTAAATTTTAATTAATCTCTATTTTGTCTATTTTCAACTAATGAAGCTACAACACCTGGGTCAGCTAAAGTTGTAGTATCTCCGAGATTGTCAGGCTCATTGGCTGCAATTTTTCTTAAGATTCTTCTCATTATCTTTCCAGATCTAGTTTTAGGTAGCCCAGGTGCAAATTGAATTATGTCTGGATAGCAAATAGGGCCAATTTGTTTTCTTACCCACTGCTTTAAATCTCTTTCTAAATCACCTGTAGGACTTTCTCCAGCGTTTAAAGTAACATAACAATATAAACCATTTCCTTTAATACTGTGTGGAAAACCAACAACAGCAGCTTCGGCGACTTTTGGATGAGCAACAAATGCACTTTCAATTTCTGCTGTTCCAAGATTATGTCCTGAAACAATTATGACATCATCCACCCTACCAGTTATCCAATAATAACCGTCTTTATCTCTTTTACATCCATCCCCAGTAAAATATTTTCCATCAAATTGCGAAAAGTAAGTATCTATAAACCTTTGATGATCACCATACACAGTTCTCATTTGTCCCGGCCACGAACTTGCCATACACAATCGTCCTTGACCTTCGCCTTTAATTATTTTTCCGTCCTTATCTACCAGTACTGGTTTAATTCCATAGAATGGTTTTGTAGCAGAACCCGGTTTTAAATCGATAGCACCTGGTTGTGGAGCGATTAATATCCCTCCTGTTTCTGTTTGCCACCATGTATCAACTATAGGACATCTAGAGTCTCCAACTGTTTTGTAATACCACATCCAAGCCTCTGGATTTATTGGCTCACCTACTGTACCTAATAATTTTAAAGATTTTCTGCTAGTTTTTTTCACCGGTCCATCTCCTTCTCTCATAAGTGCACGGATAGCAGTAGGAGCAGTGTAAAAAGTATTAACTTTATATTTATCTACGATTTGCCACCATCTTGAATTATCAGGATAATTCGGAACCCCTTCAAACATAATTGTTGTTGCGCCATTAGCTAGTGGACCATAAATAATATAACTATGACCAGTCACCCAACCAATATCTGCAGTGCACCAATAAATATCATTAGGTTTATAATCAAAAATATATTGATGAGTCATCGAGGCATAAACCATGTAACCGCCTGTTGTATGTAAAACTCCTTTTGGTTTACCAGTGGAACCAGAGGTATAAAGAATAAATAAAGGATCTTCAGCACTCATTTCTTCAGGATCACATTTTGTCGGAACAGAAGAAATCAATTTTTTATATGAAATATCTCTTTCATTGTTCCAATTGACCTGGTTTCCTGTTCTCTCTACTACAACGCATTTCTTCACATTTGGACATTGATCCAAGGCTTCGTCTGCTATTTTTTTAAGTGGAATTATTTTTCCTCCTCTTACACCCTCATCTGCTGTGATTAAGTACTCAGACTCGCAATCTGTTATTCTTGTTGCAATAGAGTCTGGTGAGAAACCTCCAAAAATAATTGAGTGGACCGCACCTATTCTCGCACAAGCAAGCATAATGTAAGCAAGCTCTGGAATCATTGTTAAATAAATTGTTACTCTGTCACCTTTTTGAACACCTAAACTTTTTAAACCATTTGCTGCCTTACAAACATTTTGATGCAGTTCTCTGTATGATATCTTCTTAGAGTCAGCTGGATCATCACCTACCCAGATAATTGCGGTTTTGCTTGGATTTTTCTTAAGATGTCTATCAATGCAATTAGCTGATGCATTTAATGTTCCGTCATAAAACCATTTAATTTTTACTTCTTCTTTACTGTATTTAACGTCTTTAATTTTTGAGTATTTTTTAATCCAAGTAATTCTTTTTCCTTCTTTAGCCCAAAATTTTTCATTCTCTTTGATTGAAAGCTTATATTTCTTTTTATATTTCGACTCATTGACATAGGCATGATTTGCCCAACTATCTGAAACTTTTATTAAAGATTTACCATCACCATCTTCAAGCAGTTTTGGTGCCTTAAAATTAAACTTTCTAGGTTTTGCTTTCCTTGATTTAGATTTTGATTTTTTTCTTTTTTTGGATCTCGATTTTTTTCTTTTTTTTACTTTTCTAGATTTTTTTTTAGATCTAATAATTTTTTTAGACTTTTTCCTTCTAGTCTTTTTTGTCTTTTTAGATTTTTTTTTCTTTTTTTTTCTTTTAGCCACAATTTCTCCTAGTCAGGTTTTATTTTACCCATCTTATAAATAATTTTCCAGCTTTTAAAATCAATCGGCATAACTGATAATCTACTCTGTTTGATAAGTGGTAAATGAGAAATAGTCTTTGTTTTTTTAATCTTTTCAAGTGAAATCGGGTATTTTATATACTCTTCAAACCTAACCTGGACGGCTACAAATCTTTTTTTTTTATCAGTTTTGTCAATAAATGCCTCTTTGATTACCTTTACTATGCCAACAATTTCTTTCCCAATATTCGAGTGGTAAAAAAAGCATAAATCACCTACCTTCATTGCTTTTAAATTATTAGCTGCTTGATAATTTCTAACGCCATCCCAAGCTGCTCCTTTTTTTCCAGCTTTCATTTGTTGTTCTATTGACCAAACATCAGGCTCAGATTTCATTAACCAATATTTCATTATAATTTTAATCCAGGTCCCTTCATGTAAGGAGCGTTTTCATCAAGAGGCCATCTTGATTTTGCAGATACTGTGAAATCATCAATCATATTTTTTTTAAATCTTTGTATACCTACCCAAGCAATCATAGCAGCGTTATCACCACAAAATTTTAAATCTGGGTAAATAGTTTCAAAACTCATTTCGTTAGATAAAACTGATAAATTTTTTCTTATAGAGACATTGGCTGCAACACCACCAGCTACTATTAATTGAAAATTTTCTTTTTTTGTTTTCTCTTTAAACATTCGAACAGCAACTTTAGTTTTTTTATAAAGAATTTTATTAATAGTATTTTGAAAAGAGGCTGCTAAATTATATTTCAACTTATCTTCTCCGTTAATCTTTTTTGACTCCCTTAGTACTGCTGTTTTAAGACCAGCAAAGGATAGGTTACAACCTGCTTTATTAATAATTGGCTCAGGTAGTTTAAAAAAATTTTTGTCTCCTAATTTTGAAAATTTTTCAACATTTGGTCCGCCAGGGTAACCCAAGTCTAACATTTTTGCCGTTTTATCAAACGCTTCTCCTAAAGCATCGTCGATTGTTGTTCCTAATTGTTCATATTCATTTACATCTTTAACTATTAAAAATTGTGTATGACCACCTGAAATTAATAATAATAAATAAGGAAACTCAATTTTTTTTTCTAAGCCAGGGCTAAGCGCATGTCCTTCCAAATGATTCACTCCAATAAAAGGTTTATTAGAAAATGCAGCGATTGATTTTCCAATATTTAAGCCAACAGTCAAACAAACAATTAAACCAGGCCCAGCAGTTGCCGCAACACCATCTAATTCATCAATAGAAATTTTACTTTTTTTTAAAGCTTTATCTAAAATGTATTCAATATTTTCTAGATGAGCTCTAGCTGCCAACTCAGGTACAACACCTCCAAATTTCTTATGTTCTTCGATTTGACTTGAAACTATATTGGATAGGATGTCCGCAGTTCCTTTGTCATTTTCTCTAATGACAGCAGCAGCTGTTTCATCGCAACTTGTTTCTATCCCAAGAAATGTTATTTTTTTTGCCATTATATTTTCAATTATTTAAATAGTATAATTTAGATCTTTCAAATATATAATCAATTTATGACTAAAATTACAATCGGTGCCAGAGGAAGCAAGCTTTCAATTGCTTATGTTGAAAAAGTGAAAGAGCTTTTAATTCAAAAAAATACTGACTTGAAAGAAGAAAATATAGATTTTAAAGCTATCAAAACTTCTGGTGATATTAATCAAAATGTAAAATTATCTGAAATAGGCGGCAAAAATTTATTTTGTAAAGAAATTGAAGAGAAACTTTTGAAGAAAGAAATTGATATTGCTGTTCACTCCTTAAAAGATATGGAGTCTGTGGAAGATAGCAACCTTATCATTGGCGCATATATAAAGAGAAATGATTATAGAGATGTGATTATAAGCGATAAGATTAAAAGCTTAGAAGATCTAAAAGGTAAAATAGTTATTGGTTCAAGTTCTAAAAGAAGAGAATTACAGCTTAAAAAAATTAATAAAAATATTTCTGTGATAAGTTTGAGAGGAAATATTGATACTAGAATTAAAAAACTCCAAGAAGGTAAATTAGATGGAATAATCTTAGCTGCAGCAGGAGTTAAAAGCTTACATTTAAATGATAAAATAGGTCTTTCTTTTAAAACCGAAGACGTTCTCCCAGCGGTAGGGCAAGGAATTATAGCTGTCCAATGTAATGCAAATGACGACGTTATTAGAAATCTTTTGAGAAATATTAATGATATAGATACTGAAGTATGCGCAAAATCTGAACGTGCAATGCTACAAGCAATTAAAGGCGATTGCGAAACAGCTGTAGGTGGTTTAGCAATAATAGAAAATAATAATCTTAAATTCGTAGCTCAATTATTTTCAGATTCAGGATTGAAAAGTTTTGAGTATGAGATGCAGGGTAAAGCTAGTGAAGCAGTAGACATTGGGAAATCAGTAGGGGAAAAACTATTAAAACTTGCAGGATCGGAATTTAAAAAAAAATGAATATTATAATTACAAGACCTTTAATAGACTCTGAGGATTTAATGGGAAAGTTTTTTTCCCTAGGACATAAGATTATTCACATCCCAACTTTAAAAATATCAGCTTCCAATGCTAGCCCAGTTGACGCAAAAAAATATGATGCGTTTATTTTTACAAGCGCCAATGCTATTAGAAATTTAAAGTTAAACAATCAAGATAATAGTAAAATATGTTTTTGTGTGGGCTCCATTACAGAAAAAATTGTAAGGCAAAAAGGATATAATAATACAATTTCTGCAGGTGGAACTGTAAACGCTTTAAAAAATATTATTTTAAATTCAGATCAAATTGATAAAAAAAAATCTATTGCTTATTTTTGTGGGGATAACGTTTCTTCCAATTTAGATGTTGAACTTAAAAATGATGGATTTCAGATTGATAAGATTATCAATTACACTTCTGAAAAAATTACTGATCTTAATGAGGAAAATAACAAAATAATTAATAATCATCCTCCTGACATAATTTTTATTTATTCTAAAAGAAGCGCAGAGAGCTTTACTGAAATAGTAAAAAAATACTCTCTTAATGGGTTGATGACAGATTCTAGAGTATTATGTATAAGTGAAAAAGTTTTAAGTGTTTTTAAAAAATTGGGATGGAAAAAATTAGAAGTTTTCCAACCAGGAGAAGAATTAGAAAAATTGAAAGTTTAAACATATGGAAGTGCTACAAAACTTTAAAAATTTATTTTTTGATGTGTGGAACAAAGGTATATCTGGAATTAATATTTCAGAGATAATAATTGCATTGCTAATTTTTTTATTTTTTTTATTTTTAAGGGGTGTTTTTTCTAAGTTTGTAGTCAAAAGATTAGAAAATTACGTGTCAAAATCTACAAATAATTTTGATAACTCTCTTGTTTTTTCAATGGAAGGGCCAGCAAAGTTCTTTCCAGTAGTTTTAGGATTTTTTGTCTCTACAAGTTATTTAACTGTTGAAACACAAGCAGCTGAATTTTTAGAAACTATTAATCGATCTCTAATAACTATTTTAATATTTTGGACATTTCATCAAGTCATTGGACCTTTATCAGTGGTTATCAAATCGGTCGGAGGTCTACTTTCAAAAGATTTAATCAATTGGATTATAAAAGCCATAAAAGTTTTAATTTTCATTTTGGGAGCCGCAGCTGTTCTAGAACTTTGGGGAATAAAAATCGGCCCCATCATTGCTGGTTTAGGTTTATTTGGTGTAGCGGTTGCACTTGGAGCTCAAGATTTATTTAAAAACTTAATCTCAGGCATATTAGTTTTAGTTGAGAGAAGATTTCAAGTTGGTGATTGGATTTACGTAGAGGGAGTAATTGAAGGAACTGTAGAGAGTATCGGCTTTAGATCAACTGTAGTAAGAAGATTTGATAAATCTCTAGCAACGATTCCAAATTTTCAATTTGCTGAAAATGCAGTGATTAACAACACTCAAACAACAAATAGAAGAATTAATTGGATGATTGGTTTAGAATATCGAACTACTAGCGAACAATTAAAAAATATTAAAAAAGAAATTGAGGATTATATTAAAAAAAATGATGATTTTGTTAAATCTAAGGACACTTTGTTATCAGTTAAAATAGATCAATTTGCTGCAAGTTCTATAGATATTAGATTAATTTGTTTTACAAAAACAAGGCAATTCCAAGAGTGGCTTAATGTAAAAGATACTTTGGCTTTAGAGATTAAAAACATCGTAGAAAAAAATAAAGCTTCATTTGCGTTCCCAAGCACATCGGTTTATGTGGAGAAAAACTCATGAAGTCAGCTTTAATACTGTTTGATAACGTAATTACTCTTTACATTTGGATATTAATCATCAACGCAGTTATAAGTTGGTTAGTTGCTTTTAATATCTTAAATACAGGAAATAGGTTTGTTTACGCAGTTCTTGATTTTTCTTACAGATTAACTGCTCCACCCTTAAACTATATAAGACGATTTCTGCCCAACTTAGGTTCGATAGATATTTCCCCTGTAATATTAATTTTAGCACTAATGTTTTTAAGAAATTTTATTTTTGAAATGTTTGCCCCAAGTTTATTTTAATGATGATTATTGATGGAAAAAAAGAAGCTGAAATTTTAAGACAAGAAATTAAAAAAGAAATTGAGTCATTAAAATCTATAGATAATAAAGTTCCTGGATTAACTGTCATATTAATTGGTGATTTTGCGCCGAGCCAGATTTACGTTAAGAACAAAGAAAAAAGTGCAAAAGAGGTCGGAATTAATTCAAAAGTTGTTAGGTACTCAAAAGAAGTTAAAGAAGAAGAAGTTCTAAAAAAGATTGAAGATCTTAATAATGATATTGATGTTTCTGGCATACTAGTTCAACTACCTTTACCACCTCAAATAAATAAAGAAAAAATTATAAATGCTGTAAGTCCTAAAAAAGATGTAGACGGATTTCATCCTATTAATGTTGGCAACCTTTCATCCGGACATCATGCTTTAGTTCCTTGTACGCCTTTAGGATGCTTGTATTTGATAAAAAAAGTTGAAAAAAATTTATCAGGAAAACATGCGGTTATAATTGGTAGATCAAATTTAAATGGTAAACCTATGGCTCAATTACTCTTAAAAGAAAATTGTACAGTTACAATTGTTCACTCAAAAACGAAAGATTTAAAACAAGAGTGTTTAAAGGCTGATATCCTTGTTGCTGCGGTTGGAGTAGCTAAATTAATAAAAGAAGATTGGGTAAAAAAAAACTCAATAGTTATTGATGTAGGAATAAATAAAGTGGGAGATAAAATCGTAGGGGACGTTGATTTTGATGCTGTAAAAGAAAAATCCAAAGCTATAACTCCAGTTCCTGGCGGGGTAGGACCAATGACTATTGCTTGTTTGCTAAAAAATACCCTGGATTGTTTTAAAGCTCGTTAGACTTTGATTTATCAATTTTTAGGTATCTACTATTTCTAAATCTAATTATTACAGTAGCTAAAGCTACAATCAATATTGCGACTGATATATAAATCAAATTTGTTGGGTCACTCTCTTTATCTTGCAATATAATAAATCGTGCTAAAGCTGTTATTGCGATTACTAAAGGGTAAGTAATTCTAACTGCTCTTGTTTCCCAATATGATCTGACTAATCCGATTACTTCTATGTAGATGAACATCAAAAGCAGGTCTGCTAAAGTAATATCTCTATTTTCATACATTTCTTTCATCTCTAAAAAGAAAGCAATGATCGTTGAGATTAGGACAACTACAACGGCAACTAGCTGAATATTTCGAATCGAATTGTTCATTTAATAGCTTTGTATCAAAAATTTAACCTTTATTTAACTGTTTAGAATGAAATTTAATAAAATTTTCAACTTTTTTCTTATTAAAAGTTTTATTTTCTTCAAAAGAAACTTTTTTCATTGAATAGGCTTTGTTTTTTGTATTCCTTGAAAGAATCGTAATATTCCCTTTATATAAGCTTAAAACTATTTCACCAGTAACTTGATTTCTTTTTTTATCAATTATCTTTTGAAGTTTAATTCTTTTTTTTGAAAACCAATATCCATTGTAAACTAATTCTGCATATTCAGGCATAACTTTCTCTTTATCATGTGCTGTTTTTTTATCTAAAGTCACCGACTCCATCGCTCTATGTGCAATATATAACAAACTTCCACCTGGTGTTTCATAAACACCTCTTGATTTAATACCAATAAATCTATTTTCAACGAGATCTACTCTTCCAACGCCATTTTTCCCAGCAAGAATATTCAATTTATTTAAAAGTTTATCAGGCCTTAATCTTTTTCCATTTACAGCAATTGGATCACTATTTTTAAATGTAATTTTTACTTTTGTTTTTTTATTTGGAGCTTTCTCTGGTGAAACAGTTCTTTGAAAAATAAATTCTGGTGCGGAATTTTTTGGATTTTCTAAAATCTTTCCCTCAGTAGAAGTATGAAAAATATTATCATCAACTGAAAAAGGAGGAGCACCCTTTTTGTCTTTAGGAATAGGAATATTATTTTTTTTTGCATACTTTATTAAGTCAGCTCTAGATTGTAATTTCCACTCTCTCCAAGGTGCGATAGTTTTAATTTTTTTTCCACCAAAAAAAGCATAACCAAGTTCAAATCTAACTTGATCATTGCCTTTACCTGTAGCTCCATGAGATACTGCGTACGCCTTAAATTTTTTTGCTATTGCTATTTGTCTTTTAGCAATCAATGGTCTAGCGATTGAAGTGCCAAGTAAATAAACTCCTTCATAAACAGCATGCGCTCTGATCATAGGAAAAACATAATCTTTTACAAAGATATTCTTTAAATCTTCAATAATTATATTTTTAACTCCAAGACGCTTTGCGTTAGTAATAATTTTTTTCCTATTTATTTCTTGACCAATGTCTGAAGTATAAGCAATTACTTCTGCTTTGTAATTTTCTTGCAACCATTTTAAAATTATTGAAGTATCTAATCCACCAGAATAGGCTAATACAATTTTTTTCATCTAGCCGCAGGTTTTTTTTGCAGTGTTATATGCTTTTGTGAATCCCATCATCGAATAATGATCTGTAGTTTCAGCACCTTTTATTGTTCTGGCTTTTACAATAAGATTCGTTGCTCTTTTCATTAATTTAATAAAATTTTTTTCTTCTTGATCATCTAACAGCCAAGCGAAATTTTTTTGTGAGAAAAAAGAATATCTTTTTTTTCCTGAGCTAGCAGTAACAGTTGAGCTTTTATAATCGTGACCACTTGTAATGCTAACTTCGTCTTTAATATTCTCACTGGGTCTGAAAGTTACAAATAACTTAGATTGTTCCCTTTGAATTGCTCCTGGAGCTCTTTTAGTTGGAACGGTTTGAGCAAAACAAATTTTACCTTTTTCAGTTTCAGCAACAAAACTTTCCCAATTTTTATATTTACCAGTTGATCTTGGTGTATTAGCAAAAGCATTAAAAGAAAAAGTTACAAGGATAAATATAATAAAAAATTTTTTGACCATCATAATTTGCTTTTATACTAAATTAATCTGATTTCAATGTTCGATTAAGGCGAGGGATTGGGGCTGTTGTTATGGATTTCATTTACTCTATCCATCATCTCATCTGTAAATTCTATATTAATACTCTCAACATTCTCTCTTAGCTGATCCATAGTTGTTGCTCCAATAATATTACTTGTTACAAATGGTCTAGAATTAACAAAGGATTGAGCTAGCTGAACCATTGTTAGATTAAAATCTTTAGCAAGGTTAAAATATTTATCATAGGCCTTCATAGCTAAAGGATTTAAATGTCTTTCCCAACCTTTAAAAAGAGCCATTCTTGAATCTTTAGGCATTTGACCATTCCTATATTTGCCAGACAATCCTCCAGCTGCAAGAGGATAATAAACGAGTAAACCACATTTCTCCCTTATAGAAATTTCTGACATACCTATCTCGTAAGTTCTATTAACTAAGTTATATGGATTTTGCACTGACATCATTCTTGGAGCACCTTTATTTTTTGAGATTTCAAGATATCTAGATAATCCATAAGGTGTTTCATTAGACATACCGATATGCCTGATTTTTCCACTTTTAATGAATTTTCCTAATGCCTCAAGTATACTTTCAAAACTATTCCAATTTCCTTCTTTATTGTTAAACAAATAGTCTCTTCTTCCAAAAAAATTTGTTGAACGTTCAGGCCAATGTAATTGGTATAAGTCAATGTAATCTGTTTTTAATCTTTTTAAGCTACCATTAATAGCTTCACCTATTTTCTTTTCATCAAAATTATTACCTCCACCTCTTATCCAATCACATCCCGGCCCCGCAACTTTGGAAGCTAAAATAATTTTATCTCTATTTTTTCTTTTTTCGAACCAATTACCAATCATTACCTCTGTTTTGCCGTAAGACTCGGAAGTTGGAGGAACAGAGTAAATTTCTGCAGTATCAAAAAAATTTATTCCCTGTGATACAGCGTAGTCCATCTGTTCAAAAGCATCTTTTTCAGTATTCTGAGTTCCCCATGTCATTGTGCCGAGGCAGATTAAACTCACATCAATATCAGTAGTTCCGAGTTTTCTAAATTTCATAAAAATTAATATTTATGGCACATTTTTAGGTCAATTTTTGACTATTGAAAAGTTTTTAAAAAAACATATATATGAGGTATGGAATTTAACAAACAAACATCAACTGTAAAATCATCAGCTTCTGAAGCAATTATAGATCAGGGCTTACGTTCTTACATGCTTAAAGTCTATAACTACATGGCTTCTGGTGTTTTATTGACAGGTTTTATAGCTCTAGCATTTTTTAAAATGGCTGTTGTAACTTCAAACGAAGGACAGATCATTGGTTTAACAAACTTTGGAAATACAATTTACGCTTCGGGACTTAAATGGGTGATCATGTTAGCTCCTTTAGCGGTAGTTTTTTATATGAGTTTTGGAATTGCAAAAATGTCTGCAACAAAAGCTCAAACTACATTTTGGATATTCGCAGCATTAATGGGTGCATCGCTCTCATCAATTTTTTTAATATATACCGGAGCAAGTATAACCAGAGTTTTTTTCATAACTGCTGGAACATTTGGTGCAATGAGTATTTACGGTTACACTACGAAAAGAGATTTAACTAAGTTAGGATCTTTTTTAATGATGGGTCTTTTCGGAATTATAATTGCATCATTGGTAAACATTTTTATGAAATCAACTATGATGTACTTTGTAATTTCTATAATTGGTGTATTGGTTTTCGTAGGTTTAACAGCTTATGACACTCAAAAAATTAAGAATATGTATTTAGTAAGTGATAGTGGAGAGATGATGGGTAAAAAAGCTGTCATGGGTGCTCTTACATTATACCTAGACTTTATAAACCTATTTATAATGCTTTTAAGACTTTTCGGTCAAAGAAGATAATTATTTAACTAATTTTAATTTATTCCAACTAGTTTTATTTATCAGCCGATTTAAATTTTCAGATTTTTTAAGAATTGCTCCGTTTTTATCCTTAATGAGATATTTTTCATTAAAATATCTTGGTTTAAGATTCTTTAAAATTCTCAAGACAGGTTTCTCAGAAGCTCTTTGATAAATATCGAACGAAACTTCTTTTATACCAGAAGTAAACGAATAATCTTTCCATGAACCGTTCGAAACCATTTTTGCATACAAATTTAAGATACTTTGTAATTCTTTTTTAATAAAAAATTTTTCTCTTTCACTTTTTTTAGATTCATTATTAACCACTAATTTTATTTTATTCATAACTTATACCTATTTATTAGTGGCAATTGCATCGCAGTAAAAATTATTGTAATTGGTAACATACCCCAAACTTTAAAATTAACCCAAGTTGCTTCAGGCTGAGTTCGCCAGACAACTTCATTTAATAAAGCTAAAAATATAAAAAAATAAGCCCATCTTGAATTAAGCTTTCCCCATCCTTCTTCATTTAATTGGAATGCAGTCTGCAAAAAGAGTTTTAAAAAATTTCTATTAAAAAAGGATTTACTGACAAGAAGAATAGCTGCAAATATTAAATTTACTATTGTTGGTTTCATGTAAATAAAAATCGGATTATTAAAATATAATGTTAAACCACCAAATAAAGAAATAACTACAGCACCAATTAAAGGCACATATGGAATTTTTTTTTCAACAAAGTACATGATAGCTACTGCTATTAATGTTGAAATTATTAATGGAGGAATAGCTGCACTTAAGTTATTGCCGCTTTTATAGTAAATAGTAAAAAAAATTAATAATGGGCCAAAGTCTGTAATAAATTTCAAAAACGACTTATTCACAAACAATTATTAGCATATAATAAAATTTTATTAAATTAGATATTGATTTCTGAATAAAAATTATTAACTATCTGGTATGGGCGCAAGTAATACAGCTAAATTTTCAATCGGTGAAGTCGTTAAACACAGGCACTTTGATTTTAGGGGCGTAATTTATGATGTGGATTTTGAATTTAATAATTCAGAGGAATGGTATCAGTCTATACCGAAGGAAGTTAGACCAAGAAAGGATCAACCATTTTATCATTTACTTGCTGAGAGCAATGATGTTACCTATGAAGCGTATGTTTCTGAACAAAATCTTCTTTTAGATCAATCAAAAAAACCAGTTAAGCACCCACTTATAGAAGAGATCTTTTCAGGAAAAAAAGGCTCAAGTTACCTCAAAATATCCAACTAATATTTACTGCCTAAAATTTAACAATTTTTATTCAAACCTCAGACACAGAGAATCTATATAATTTTGATGTTTTAGCCCAATTGAGGATAAACTTCTTTAGTTATACTCCCTCCTAATTCTCAGTTGGGCCCATAATATAACTTCACATAAAAAAAATATTATAGTAGTTAAAGTTAAATGTTTAAAATTTTAAACCTAAGCAATATATTTTATTGGATTGAGAAATTAATTGGATTTATAAATTCAATCTTTTTTATTTTACTCTTAGTTGCACTTTCCTTTGCTTTAATTTTTTCACCACCTGATTATTTGCAAGGAGATAGTGTAAGAATAATGTATGTACATGTTCCTTCAGCATGGATTGGTTTAGCTTCTTTTTCTTCAATTGCAATATTGTCAATTGCACATTTCATTTTTAAAATTAAAAATATTAAATTGATAACTAAAAGTATCGCTCCAATAGGTCTTATGTTTACATGCTTGGCAATTGTTACAGGCTCTATTTGGGGTCAACCAACATGGGGAACGTGGTGGGTTTGGGATGCTAGAATAACATCAATGTTAATCCTCGCTCTTTTTTACATTGGATTTATCTCTACTCACAAATTTATTACAGATGAAAACAAAGCAAACAAAATTTCTAGTATCATTGCGATAATAGGTTTAATCAATATTCCTATAATTAAGTATTCTGTTGATTGGTGGAATACACTTCATCAACCTGCCAGTATCAAGTTAACTGGAGAGAGTTCAATACATTCATCTATGTTAATGCCATTATTGTTAATGTTTTTTGTCTTAATATTGTATTGTGCGCTAATTTTTCTGATGAAATACAAGACAGAAATCATTAGAATAAAGAAAAAAAACTTAAATAGATTATGATTCAAAATTTTTTATCAATGAACAGTTACGGTTTATTTGTATGGGGATCTTTCGCAATTACTTTTATTGCGTGCGGTTTGCTTTACTACAAAACACTTAAAACACTCAAAAAGTACGAAAGAGAATTTGCGAGAGAGATTAATGAGCTTTCATCTGAGCGAAAAAAAGTAGTTATAGAGAATTCAAAAATAGCTTCACAAGTTTTATCCTCATCTAGCAAAACTATTTAAAGTAGTTAATGCTTCCAAAAAAAGTAAAAAAAAGAGCATCACTCTTAGCAATAACGTTACTAGTATCAGTAACAGGAATTTTCTTTATACTTCAATCATTAAATAAAAATATTTTATATTTTAAATCTCCTACAGATATTAAAAATAATCAAAATATTAATTTTGATAAAAAGATTAGAGTAGGAGGAATGGTTAAAAAAAATTCATTAATAATTAATGAGGAAGAAATAAAGTTTATAATCACTGATTTTAATAATGAGCTTAAAATTAGCTTTAGCGGTACAGTTCCAAACTTATTTTCAGAGGAAAAAGGTGTTGTTGCTGAAGGAAAGTTACAAGATAAGACTTTTTTTGTAGCCGATAGAATTTTAGCAAAACATGATGAAAATTATATGCCTCCAGAATTGAAAGATATAATGAAAAAAAATGCTAAGTAATCTAGGAAATATATTATTATTTTTAAACGTAGTCTTAAGTTTAAGTATTATTTATAGTGCTAATAAAAATCTAAAAACTTTTGGAGAAGTAAACAGGAATATTTTTCAATTAAGTTTAATCCAAAGCACCACAATAATAATTTGTTTTTTCGTTTTGATAGCTGCTTTTATTACCTCAGATTTTTCTCTAATTACAGTTTACCAAAACTCACATTCTTTGAAGCCTTTATTTTATAAGATCGCAGGAACGTGGGGAAATCATGAAGGAAGCCTATTACTTTGGGCCATCATTCTCTCAATATTTTCTTTTTTATTTTTAGTTTATAACAAAAATCACCCAAAAAATTTTAGACTTTTAACTTTAATAATTCAAAATATTTTAATACTAGGTTTCCTTTTTTTTATTCTTTTCAATTCAAATCCTTTTAGTAAAATTTCTCCAATTCCATCAGAGGGTTTAGGTTTAAATCCAATATTACAAGATCCTGCTTTAGCTATTCATCCTCCATTACTTTATGTAGGTTTTGTCGGCGCATCTATTTATTTTTCAGCAGCAATAGCATCATTAATTACTGATTATTCAGAAAAATCATTTTCTCTTTCTATAAAAAATTGGGTTTTATTATCTTGGTGTTTTCAAACACTTGGAATTCTTGTTGGATCTATATGGGCTTATTATGAATTGGGCTGGGGAGGCTTTTGGTTTTGGGATCCAGTAGAAAATGCTTCTTTGTTACCTTGGTTTGCTATGACTGCATTATTTCATTCATTAATAGTCTTTGAAAAAAGAAACCTATTTTATTTTTGGGTAATAATTCTATGTTTAATTACATTTACTTTAAGTGTTATGGGAACCTTTTTAGTAAGATCTGGGATTTTAAATTCTGTTCATACATTTGCGAGCGATCCATCTAGAGGGATTTATATATTAATATTTTTAAGTTTAATGATATTTGGATCTATTTTTTTCCTCTTTCAAAAGTATAAAAAAGAAAATTATGATTTAAATCGTAACAGTAAAGAAACATTTATTTTAGTTAATAACTGGTTTATGATGTTTTACTTAATTACCGTTTTGCTAGGAACTATTTACCCAATTTTTACTGATGCTTTAACAGAAAACAAAATTTCTGTAGGCCCACCTTTTTATAATGCAATTATATTTCCGGTAGTTGTTGTATTTCTTCTATTTATGGCCATAGGACCTAAAGCAAAATGGATAAAAAACAAATTTGAAAATATTAGAATTTATTTTCTTATATTAACCGGAGCGATTGGTTTAAATTTAGCAATAATATTTTTCTTTAAAAGCTATTCACTATTATCTAATTTTATTATTATCAGCGCTCTATTTTTGATTATCGCCTCTTTTATGGATATAACAAAAGCTTTTAAAAAAAATAAATTAGATTTCGCCAGAATTATCTCACATATGTCTTTTGGTTTTTTAGTTTTGTTCATTGGATTAAATGATATTTTCTCGTTGGAAAAAGATTATAATATCAAATTAGGGGAAACAAAAAAATTTGATAATTACTCTATTGAGTTACAGAATTTAGATTTAAAAAATTATAAAAATTATCAAGCAGTTATTGGAAAATTAGAAATAAAAAATATAAATTCAAATCAAACTAATATTTTAAATCCTGAAATAAGAATTTACGACAATCCTAAAACTTTAACATATGAGGCAGCTATTAAAACCAGTTTAATAAAAGATTATTATCTAACTATGAGCAATATTGATAGATCAGATTATTACAACATTAAGTTTCAAAAAAAACCATCAATGGCTTGGATTTGGATATCGGTAATTATGATTGTTGTTGGTGGATCTATCAGACTATTTAGTAATGCAAAAAATAATTAAGATAACAATTTTATTCATTTTTTTATTTGTAATAGGAATATTTTATATAAGCCTATCAAGAGATACAAATTATAATACCTCAAGTTTAATTAATAAAGAGACTCCTGAATTTAAAATTATTTCTTTTGATGAGTCAGATACCTATACAAGAGACGATATAAAAAAAAATAACTACACACTAATAAATTTTTGGGCGTCCTGGTGTGCGCCTTGCAAAATTGAGCATCCTATATTAATGAAACTATCCCAAAAAAAAAATTTAATGATACTAGGTATCAATTTTAAGGATAAAGATCCCCAAGCTAGAACTTTTTTAAATGAGTTAGGTAATCCTTATGATTTATTAGCGAAAGACAAAAATGGTAAACAATCAGTGAAATTTGGTATTTATGGAATTCCAGAGAGTATATTAATAAATAAAGAATTAATAATTATACAAAAATTTATAGGACCGCTATCAGTTGATGATTATGATAATATTATCAAAATTATAGAGAAATCATGAAATTAAATTTAATTTTATTATTATTTATTTTTTTTTCAAAATTTTCTTTTGCAGCAGAAAAGACCGTTGATCCAAATTTAATTCATAAAAATTTACGCTGTCTAGTCTGCCAAGGACAATCAATTTCAGATTCGAATTCTGATTTTGCTCAAACAATAAAATTAGTCGTTAAAGATTTAATTGATGAGGGCAAAACAGAAGATGAAATTTATGAGTTTATGTCTGATAAATATGGAGACTGGATTGTGTTTAAGCCTCAATTTAATACTCAAAATTCCTTATTATGGATTTTGCCTTATATAGCACTAATTTTTGGAGGTTTTTTCATTTTCACTTTTCTAAAAAAAAGACAATAAAGCATTAAAGGAAACTGTACATATTAAACATTTAGTTGTATTTTTTTATATGAAATTCAAACTGCTAATAAGTTTATTATCTACTTTCATCATTTTTGCTCATGCACAAGCAGAACAGGGAGATGCAGATATCTCATTTTACACTGGCACTTTTGATGTAATAGATAAAGAGGGGGATGATCAAACCACCCTATTTGGAATAGAACACAAAAATCCAAACTTATTTAGAGATACTTTTATTGGAAAGTTCAAACCTGTTTCTGGAGCTTTCATGACAGGTAATAGTTCAGTTTATCTTTACACAGGGATTGAAGGACAGTATGGAATTGGTCCCTTAAAAATTTTGCCGAGTTTTACTCCTGGTTATTATGAGAAAGGTGACGGAAAAGATTTAGGTAGTGCACTAGAATTTAAAAGTGAAGTTAAAATAGGTCTGGACATTTTCGAAAATTCTAAATTGAGTTACAGTTACAGTCATATTTCAAATAATGACTGGGGCGATACTAATCCAGGAACAGATAATCAACATATTACTTTTTCAAAAAACTTTTAATAATAATGAATCTTGAAGATTGTTATAATTTTGAAGATTTTAGAAGATTAGCAAAAAAAAATTTACCAGCTCCAATTTTTCATTACATAGATGGAGGCTCTGATGATGAGACTACTTTAAAAAGAAATACAGAGTCATTTTTAAAATGTGATTTGGTACCTAATATACTGGCAAGTGTAGGAGAACCTGATCTCTCAACAACTGTTTTTGGTCAAAAAATTGATATGCCTTTATTTTTGGCGCCAACTGCCATGCAAAGATTATATCATCACGATGGAGACAAAGCATCCGCTAGAGCTGCAGAAAAATTTGGAACATTTTACAGTATGTCGACCATGGCAACTTCTTCTATTGAAGAAATAGCCAATGTTGCAAGCGGTCCTAAGATGTTTCAACTTTATATTCACAAAGACCAAGGTTTAACAGATAATTTAATTGATAGATGCAAAACAGCAGGATTTAAATCTTTGTGTTTAACTGTTGATACAGTTGTAGCAGGGAATAGAGAAAGAGATCATAAATGGGGTTTTACCACGCCACCAAAATTAACTTTAAAAAGTATCATGAGTTTTGCAATGCATCCTAAATGGGCATTCAATTATTTGACTAATAAAAAATTTGAGTTAGCAAATGTTTCTCATTGGACAAAAAAAGGATCTAGTATCGCGAAAGGAGTAATGGATTATATCAATGAACAATATGATCCAGCGATGAGCTGGAAAGATGCTGAGTATGTTGTAAAAAAATGGGGAGGACCATTTGCATTAAAAGGTGTTATGTCGGTCGAAGATGCAAAAAGAGCGATTGATATTGGAGCTACTGCAATTTTATTATCCAATCACGGTGGAAGGCAACTTGATGGCTCACGATCACCTTTCGATCAACTGCCAGCAATAAAGGAAGCAGTTGGAGATAAATTAGAAATAATTTTAGATGGAGGAATAAGAAGAGGGACCCATGTTCTAAAAGCGTTATCACTAGGTGCAACAGCATGCAGCTTTGGAAAAGGTTTTTTATTTGCACTAGGTGCTGGTGGGCAAGCTGGTGTAGAGCAAATTTTAAAAAGAATGAGAGAAGAAATAAGAAGAGATATGATTTTACTAGGTTGTAAGAGTATAAAAGAGCTAAATAGCTCTAAAATTGCATATAGGTGATGCAAAAAAACTAATATGCAAAAGTGACAATTTATTTTAGGCTAGAAATATGAAACTTGCGAAAAATTTAGAAAGATTGGGCACTGAAACTGCTTTCAGTGTATTAGCTGAAGCTAAAAAACTTGAGGCACAGGGAAAAGAAATGATCCACCTAGGTTTAGGACAACCCGATTTTAAAACTCCCCAACACATAATGGATGCAGCTAAAAAAGCTATTGATGATGGACATCATGGATATGTTTTAGCGAACGGTATTACAGAATGCAGGCAAGCTGTTTCTAGAAAAATAAAAAGTTTATACAAAAAAGATGTAGATCCGGAGAGAATTATGATTATGCCAGGTGGTAAACCCACAATGTATTACGCAATTCAAATGATTGGAGAACCTGGTGCAGAGATAGTTCATCCTACCCCTGGATTTCCAATTTATGAGTCGATGATTAATTATACTGGAGCAAAAGCTGTTCCTTATGATTTAACAAAGGAAAAAGATTTAAAGTTTGATCCAGAAAAAATTTTATCCTCAATCACCGACAAAACAAGGTTAGTAATTTTAATTAACCCGAACAATCCAACTGGTAGTTTTGTTGAAAAACCTGCAATAGATTTTCTTGCTGAAGGTTTAAAGAAACACCCACATGTCTACATATTAAGTGATGAAATTTACAGTAGACAAATTTTTGATGGAAAAGAAATGCCAACATTTTTTAATTATCCTGAACTACAAGACAGATTAATAGTCTTAGATGGTTGGAGTAAAGCTTACTCTATGACTGGTTGGAGAATGGGCTGGAGCGTATGGCCTGAGAGTTTAATCTCACATGTAACAAAATTAGCAATAAATAGTTTTTCATGTGTAAACGCACCATCACAATTTGCTGGGATAGCTGCATTAGATGGTCCTGACGACTCTATTCACCACATGATGGATAAATTTGATCAAAGAAGAAAATTAATTCACAAAGGTCTAAACGATTTGCCAGGAGTTACTTGTAGTATGCCTGGAGGCGCTTTTTATGCTTTTCCTAATGTAAGCGGAACAGGGATGAGCGGATCTGAATTTTCAAAAAAATGTATGCACGAGGCTGGTGTGGCAATTGTTCCTGGAACAGCTTTTGGTAAGACATCTGTTGATTTTGTACGTTTTAGCTTTGCAGCTTCTCAGGATAATATTCAAAAAGCACTAGATAAAATATCAAAAATGCTTAAGTAAGGTAACTTATGAGTAGTTTACAAATGCCGAAAGTTGACAATTCAATTTTATCGAAAAAAGATAAAATTGTTTCTGATATGGGAAGAATAATAAATCCAAAAAATGTTCTTTCACATCCAGATGAACTAAGACCTTTCGAAACTGATGGTTTAACCGCTTACAGACAAATGCCTTTAGTCGTAGTTATGCCTGAGACTGTAGAGGAAGTTAGTAATGTATTAAGATATTGTAATGATAATAAAGTTAAAGTAGTACCAAGAGGAGCTGGAACTGGTTTATCGGGTGGATCGTTGCCTTTAGAAGATTGTGTACTAATGGCGATGGGAAAATTTAATAAAATTCTAGAAATCGATTTCGAGAATAGATGTGTAGTAACACAACCTTGTGTAACAAATTTGGCAATCACTCACGCAGTTCAAGATAAAGGATTTTACTATGCCCCAGATCCTTCAAGTCAAATTGCATGTTCTATTGGTGGAAATGTAGCTGAAAATTCTGGAGGTGTGCACTCTTTAAAATATGGAGCTACAACAAATAATCTTTTAGGTATTGAAGTTGTGCTCATGGATGGAACAATTACTAAATTTGGCGGCAAGGCAATGGACTCAGAAGGTTATGACTTTTTAGGTTTAATGACTGGCTCAGAGGGTTTACTAGGAGTTATAACAGAAGTAACAGTAAAAATTCTTAAGTCACCAGAAATTGTAAAGGCTGCATTAATCGGTTTTCCAACAATTGAGGACGCAGGTAATTGCGTAGCAGAAATAATTGCAGAGGGATGTATACCTGCAGGGATGGAAATTATGGACAAAGCCTTAACAAAAGCGACCAATGATTATTCGAAGGCAGGATACCCAACAGATGCAGAGGCGATGATGATAGTTGAGTTTGATGGAACTGAGCATGAGGTAGAAGCCTACATTGAAAAAGCAAAACAAATTGCAGAAAAAAATAATTCTTCTAGCTTAAAGGTAAGTAAATCTAATGAAGAGAGATTAAAATTTTGGGCAGGGAGAAAAGCAGCTTTTCCAGCATGTGGAGTTTTAGCCCCAGATTATATGTGCATGGACGGTTCAATACCAAGAGGTAAACTTGCAGAAGTACTTAGAGAAATCACAAGACTATCAAAAAAATATGATTTACCAGTTGCTAATGCTTTCCACGCAGGCGATGGAAATCTTCATCCATTAATTATGTTTGATGCTAATGATAAGAACTCTCTTAAGAAATGCGAAGACTTTGGAGCTGATATATTAAAATATTGCGTTAAAGTTGGTGGAGCTCTTACAGGTGAGCATGGAGTAGGAATAGAGAAAAGAGAATTAATGTGCGAGGCTTTCAATGACAAAGACATTCAGCAACAGCTCACTATAAAAGTAGCTTTAGATCCAAATTCACTTTTAAATCCAGGAAAAGTTTATCCAATACTTAGAAAATGTGCTGAGGAAGGGAGAGTTCACGTCCATGGAGGAAAAACAAAATTTCCAGACATCCCTAGATTTTAACCAAAATATTTTTAAACCATCTACTAGAGAAGAAATTGTAGAAATTGTAAAAAATTGCTACAAAAAAAGTATTCCTTTAGAAATAAGCGGTTTACAATCAAAAAATAAAATTGGTAGAAATTTTCAGGCAGAGAAAACTTTAGATCTTTCTAATTATAAAGGGATTATTGATTATAAACCTGAAGAACTTTATATTAAAGTTAAGGCAGGTACCCCTATAAATGAAATTGAAGAAGCGCTTAAAAAAAATAATCAACAATTAGCGTTTGAGCCTAATGACTTTGGTTACTTATTTTCCGGAGAGAGCAACAGCGGTTCGATTGGAGGTGTGGTTGCTTGTAACTTTGCTGGATCAAGAAGATTTAAAGTTGGAAGTGTTAGAGATCATCTTCTTGGTTTTCAAGGAGTTAATGGAAAAGGTGAAACAATAAAATCAGGTGGAACAGTTGTAAAAAACGTAACTGGCTACGACTTGTGCAAGATATTATCTGGATCTTTTGGAACACTCACAGTTTTAACAGAAATATCAATTAAAGTTCTACCAAAACCAGAGACAAGTAAAACACTAATTATAAAAAATCCTCATGTTAAAAAGGCACTTGATTATTTAGGACAATCTTTATCATCATCAACTGATCCCTCTGGAGGTGTTTTTTATCCAGATTATTTTGGAAAAAATTTCATTTTAAATGATCTTACGCACGATGGTGGCTTGACTGGTATAAGAATAGAAGGTCCAATGAACTCAGTTGACCAGAGGATCGATAGACTCTCAAAAGAACTAGATCTTATTGACAATGAGTTTTCAGTTTTAGATAGCGTCCAAACAGAAATTTTTTGGAGTAAAACAAAAAACTTAGAAGTTTTTAAAAATTCAAAAAGTAATTTAATAAGAATAGTCGTGCCTATAAGTGAAACGTTACAAGTTATTCAAAAACTTAAAAAAGATGATTTAAATTATTTTATTGACTGGGGTGGCAGCCTTATTTGGATGGCCTTTGATCATTTAAATTCAAAAATTCTAGCAGAAATTAAGGAAATTACAAAAAATCACCAAGGATATTACACATTAATTAAAATAGAGGATAACTTTAAGGCCTCTGCCGACATTTTTACAATAGATCCAATTAAGTATAAAATCAGTGAAAAAATAAAAAAAAGTTTTGACCCAAAAAGAATTTTTAACCCAGGTAAGATGTATACAGGAATTTAAATGCAGACATCATTTACAGAGAACCAATTAAAAGACAAAGATAACAAAACCAGTGAAACAATTATAAGAAAATGTGTTCACTGTGGAATGTGTAATGCAACTTGCCCAACTTATGGAATTAATGGAGAAGAATTAGAAGGTCCAAGAGGAAGAATATATCTAATAAAAGATATGTTAGAGAATAAAAAACCCGCTACTAAACAAATTGCAAAACATATTGATAGCTGCTTATCTTGTTATTCTTGCATGACAACTTGTCCTTCAGGTGTAAATTATATGCACTTAATTGATCATGGAAGAAACTATGTAGAAGAAACTTATAAAAGACCTTTCTTTGATAGATTATTTAGAAATATTCTTTCTTTTGTACTACCAAGACCAAAAGTATTTCTATTAATGGCTTGGTCCTCAAAAATTATAAAACCATTTAGTTTTTTATTTCCAAAATTCCTTAAAAACGCGTTAAACTTAATGCCAGACAAAATACCCAGTAAGAAATTAAAAGAAAAAAAAGTTTATGAAGTCACAAAAGGTAAAAAAATTTCAAGAGTAGCACTATTAACTGGATGTGTTCAAAGAGTCATCTCTCCCGAAATAAACGAGTCGACCATTAGACTTCTAAATAGACATAATGTTGAAGTTGTTGTGATGCCAGATATCTATTGCTGTGGTTCTTTAAATCATCATTTAGGTAAAAAAAAATTAGCACACGAGTCTTTTAAAAATAATATAAATAGCTGGCATGACGAATATCTGAAGAATGGTTTGGATGCCATAATTAGTAATACATCAGGCTGTGGTACAACTTTAAAAGATTACGGTCATATTTTTAAAAACGATAAAGATTTGAAAAAAAAAGCAAAAAAAATTTCTGAGTTAACAAAAGACATCACCGAGTATCTTGATGAGAATTTAAAATTAAATATTAATGTAAATACTGAGAAAAAATATAAAATTGCTTATCATTCAGCTTGTTCGATGCAACACGGACAAAAAGTTCACCAACAACCTAAAGATTTAATTTCAAAAACTGGTAACGAGGTTCTCGAAATACCAGAAGGACATTTATGTTGCGGCTCTGCTGGTACATATAATATTCTGCACCAGAAAATGGCTAAATCTTTATTAAAGAATAAAGTAAAAAATATTGAAAAAATTTCTCCAGATTTTATTTCAACTGGCAATATAGGATGCATGACTCAAATTTCCTCTGGAACTAGAATTCCCATTATTCATACAGTTGAATTACTTGATTGGTTCACAGGAGGACCAAAACCATATAAATTAAATAATTTCTAAAATGAAAAAAAAAATTTTTGTAACTAGAAGGCTTCTTAAAGAAAACGAGGAGAAGCTTCAAAGCTTATTTGAAGTGACTTTAAATAAAGATGATAAAATTTATTCAGCACAAGAAATTATTGATGGATCTAAAAATTATGATGGAATCTTAAGTTCCGTTACAGATCCAATTAACGCTGATACTATATCTAAATTATCAAGCTCTATTAAAATTATTGCAAACGGTGCAGTTGGTTTTGGAAATATAGATATTCAAGCTGCAAAAAAAAAAGGAATAACCGTCACAAATACGCCGGATGTTTTAACTGACGCAACTGCTGATATTCAAATATTACTTTTGCTAGGAGCTTCTAGAAAAGCTTATGAAGGTCGTATTGCAGCTGAAACTCAGAATTGGAAATGGTCTTGGGATTTTTTATTAGGAAAACAAATGTCAAATAAGAGATTAGGAATCCTTGGGATGGGTAGAATAGGTAGAGCAGTTGCTAAAAGAGCAAAGGCTTTTGGCATGGAAATTCATTATCATAATAGATCTAAACTTTCTTCTGATTTAGAAGATGGTGCAATTTATCATAAAGATATAAAAAGTTTGTTTGAAAAAAGTGAATTTTTATCAATTAATTGTCCTGCCACACCAGAAACAAAAAACTTAATAAATAAAGAAACTCTGAGTTATTTAGAGGATAATACTGTTATTGGAAATGCAGCTAGAGGAGACGTCGTTGATGATGATGCTATGGTTGATGCTTTGAAAAATGGGAAAGTTTTTGCTTATGGTTTAGATGTTTACAATGGTGAGCCAAAAATTCATCCAGAATATTTAAAATTAAAAAATATTTTTTTACTTCCCCACTTAGGTAGTGCGACTAAAAGAACAAGGTGGGATATGGCATACCGAGCTACAAAAAATTTGGAAGATTTTTTTTCAGGAAAAAAACCACAAGATCAGGTAAACTAATACACCTTTAGATTGAATCTTATAAATTTACTTTAAAATAATTCTAAAAATATATGGAGACTCTGATTTGAGTTTATGCTTAAATCTTTAAGTTAATTAACTAACGGAGGACATATGTCAAAAAAAATAAAAGGAGTAAAAACTCCATCAAGACGTAAGTTCTTTAAAGCAGCAGCAGCTACGGGTGCTGCAGCGGCAGCAACTGTTGCAATGCCAAACATTGCTTTAGGTGCTCCTCAAACTTTAAAGATGCAAGCGGCTTGGCCGTCAGGCGCTAACATTTTCTTTGAAATGGCTGGCGACTACGCAAAAATGGTAGGCGACATGTCTGGAGGTGAATTAAAAATTGATCTTCAGCCAGTTGGAGCTGTAGTTAAGACTTCGGAGATTGGACAAGCAGTAAGTTCAGGTGTACTTGATATGGGACACTGGGTAACAGCTTACTGGTATGGAAAAAATCCAGCAGCTTCTCTATTCGGTACTGGTCCGTCATACGGAATGTCATCTCAAGAAATTATGGGATGGATTGAGTATGGTGGAGGTAGAAAACTTTATGATGAAACACTTGCAAAAGTTGGTTTCGATTATATTGGTTTCTTCCATATGCCAATGCCTGCACAGCCTTTTGGATGGTTCAAAAAGAACGTAACAAAAGTATCTGATGTAAAAGGTATGAAGTACAGAACCGTAGGTTTAGCTACTAACGTATTAACAGCAATGGGAATGGTTGTAAGACAATTACCAGGAGGTGAAATTCAGCCTGCGATGAAGACAGGTTTGATCGAAGCTGCTGAGTTTAACAACCCAACATCAGACTCTCAATTTGGTATGCAAGACGTTTCTAAGCATTATCACTTAGGAAGCTTCCACCAATCACAAGAGATGTTTGAAATCCCAGTTAATAAGAAGACATTTAATGGATTATCGCCTAAACATCAGGCTATTCTAAAAAATGCTGCTTATGCTGCGAACAGTGATAACTACTTTAAAGCATTAGTAAGATACTCTGCTGACTTATCTAAATTGATGAACCAGCATAAAGTAAATGTGTATCAAACATCTGATGCGATCTTAGCTCAACAATTAAAAGGTTGGGATAAAGTAATTGGTGATTTCAATAAGAAAGATCCATTCTTTAAAAAGATTGTAGATTCACAAAAAGCTTACGCTAAGAGAGTTATGAAGTACTTACTCATGAACCAACCTAATTATAAGTTGGCTTACGAGAACGAATTCGGCTCTATAGGTAAAGTTAAAATTTAATTATATTTTAAACATTAAAAGGGGGTGATTTTTCACCCCCTTTTTTTATGGAAATAACAAAAAAATTAGCATAGTTTAAAAACTCATGAGGGGATTTATTCATTTTGCAGATACTTTAAGCACTTCCGTTGGCAAGGCTTTTTCTTGGTGTATCGTAATTTTAATGGGCGGAACTTGCTACGAAGTAGTTATGGCATATGCCTTTAATGCCCCTACCTTATGGAATTTTGATTTTAGTTTACAAATGTACGGTGCGATTTTTATGATGGCAGGTGCTTATACTCTTTCTACTGAGGCTCATGTGAGAGGTGATGTAATTTACAGACTTTTTAAACCAAGAACTCAGGGTTACATCGATTTAATTCTATATTTTATATTTTTCTTTCCAGGTGTGCTTGCTCTTGCATTTTATGGTTATGAGTACGCTTCGCTTGCATGGAAGATAAAAGAAACTAGTTGGAACAGCCCTGCACAAATTCAAATTTACATGGCTAAATCTTTAATTCCTGCTGCAGGAATATTATTAACGATTCAAGGTATCAGCGAAGTTTGTAGAGCAATCATTTGTATTCAAACAGGACACTGGCCTGCAAGAATGGTTGTAGCAGAGGAAACAGAAAAAATGTTAATGAGAACTTCACAAGACGAGGATCAAAAAGATGTTATTTAGTTTAACTAATCCTGAAATCGCAATTTTAATGATGGGAATATTCCTGTTTGCAGTGCTACTTGGTTTTCCTATAGCTTTTACGCTTATGGCAATGGGAGTTGGATTTGGTTATTACGCATACTTTGATCCAACAAGGATGGAACACCTTCTAGATAATAGAATATTTCAATTATTCGTCCAAAATACTTATACTGTTATGGATAATACAGTTTTGACCGCGGTCCCACTCTTTTTATTTATGGGGTATTTAGTTGAAAGAGCTGGAATAGTTTCAAGATTATTTTTTGCAATCAGATTAGCTTCACACAGACTACCAGCTTCAATGGCAGTAGCTGCATTAGTTACTTGTGCTTTATTTTCTACAGCAACTGGAATTATTGGTGCCGTAGTTACTTTAATGGGACTTCTTGCTTGGCCGGCGATGATCAGAGCTGGATATGATAAAAAATTTGCATCTGGAGTAATTTGTTCTGGAGGTTGTTTGGGTATTTTAATTCCGCCTAGTATTATGTTAATCGTTTATTCTGTAATTGCTCAACTCTCTCCTTTAAGATTATTTGCTGCAGCAATTTTTCCAGGATTATTGTTAGCAGGATTATATATAGCTTATGCGGTAACTTTAGCTTACTTTAATCCTTCGATCGCACCTAAACCACCTAAAGAAGATATTCCACCAAGATCAGTTATTCTAAAAGAGGTAATGGTTTCCTTCTTACCGCTTTTCTCATTAATTATTTTAGTATTAGGAACTATTTTAGGAGGACTTGCAACTCCTGCAGAAGCGGCAGCGGTTGGAGCATTTGGGGCGTTAGTGCTGTCATATTTTTACAAAACACTTAAGTGGAAAAATTTTAAAGAGTCGGTATTTTTAACTGCAAAAACAACTGCGATGATCATGTGGTTGTTTATTGGTTCATGGACCTTTGCTTCTGTTTTCTCTTATTTAGGTGGACACGAAGTATTTGAACATTTCTTTAAATCAATGAACCTACAGCCTTGGCAGTTCTTGGTTATTACTCAAATTATAATTTTCTTACTGGGCTGGCCATTAGAGTGGACAGAGATATTAATCATTTTTGTACCGATATTTTTACCTTTGGTGGCATTTTTTGAAGTTAACCCTTACTTTTTTGCAATGTTAATAGCTTTAAATTTACAAACTTCATTTTTAACTCCACCCATGGCGATGTCCGCGTACTATTTAAAAGGCGTACAGAGTAAAAATGTAGAGTTAATGGAAATATTTAAAGGTATTATGCCTTTTCTAGGTATAGTTATATTAGCTATGTTTTTAATGTACCTCTTCCCAGGAATAGCTCTTTGGTTGCCAGATACATTATTTGCTAATTAACAAATTTAAATGATAGACGTTACATCTTTAAGTGCATACGAGTTATCTCAAAAACTTCATTCAGGTGAAATATCTTCCGTCGATCTCTGTAAAGCATATCTAGACAGAATAAAAAAATTTGAAAAGGATGTCCAAGCTTGGCAATTTATAGATAAAAAACTTTTAATAGAAAAAGCTGAAGAAGCGGATACTTACAGAAAATCTGGTAAACCACTTGGGCCATTGCATGGTATGCCAGTTGCAATAAAAGATATTATAGGAACTTATGATATGCCAACTGAATGTGGAACAGTTTTTAGAAAAAAAATGTCCAACTCACAAGACTCTGAAATTGTAAACTTACTAAAAAATTCGGGTGCAATAATAATGGGTAAAACTGTTACTTGTGAACTTGCTTACATACACCCCTCTAAAACAAAAAATCCTCATGATTATTCAAGAACTCCAGGAGGTTCATCAAGTGGATCAGCAGCTGCAGTTGCAGCTCACATGGCCCCTTTATCAGTGGGCTCTCAAACTGGAGGTTCAGTAATTAGGCCAGCATCATATTGTGGAGTTGTTGGCTATAAACCTTCTTATGGACTTATCTCAAGAAATGGCGTCCTAAAAGTTTCAGATAAATTAGATACAATGGGTGTATTTGGCAAAACAGTAAAAGATGTTGCTTTACTTGCTAAGTCACTAATTAGAAAAGATTTACACGATCCTTCAACGGTTTATTTTGCTGCTGAAAAGATGGTTGAGGAATGTGAGAAAGGTCCTGTTTTTGACCCTAAGTTCATCTTTTACAAAACAAAAAATTGGAAAAATATTAATAAAAAATCGCAGCAGGCTTTTGAATTTTTAATAAAAAAATTTAAAAAGAATATCGAGGTCTTTGATACACCATCATATTTTGAAGATATTCCAAAGTATCATCAAATAATTCATGAAGTTGATATGGCAAATAATTTTCAGGTTTATTATAAAAAAGATAAAACAAAACTATCAAAAGAAATGAGAGAAGCTATTTCCAGAGGATTAAAATATTCAGCAAAAGAATATGGAGACGCTGCAGATTTTATGAAGCAAAGCTATGACTCATACAAAGAAGTTTTTGAGGACTATCATGGAATTATTACACCTTCATCAAGCGGAGTAGCAGATAAGGGATTGAAATCAACAGGTAGTGCAGACTTCCAAAAAATTTGGACATACCTTGGATTACCCACAATTTCCTTACCTTTACTTACAGGTGAAAATGACCTACCATTAGGCGTCCAGGTTGTTGGCGACAAACTTGATGACTTAAGATTTTTGGGAACAGCGAACTGGCTAGAGAAAAATTGCAAAGATGAAGGATAAAGTTACAATAATTATTGGAGTTGCACTCTGTACGTTTTTTTTAATTGGTCTAGCTACGACATTAACTAGATCAATGATGATAGGTTTTTTTGATGTGCTTCCTGTTTATATTTTAATGGGTATGGTAATTGTAATGATGTTCTATGAAGCCTTCATTGACAAAAAATAATTCTTACGCTCCTTATTTACTTTTGTTAATTCAGCCAATTTTTATGGCTACAAATACTATTGTTGCAAGAGGAGGCGTGGAGTCCGTGCCTCCTATTTCTTTAGCGTTTTGGCGATGGTTTACAGTATTCATTATATTGTTTCCTTTTTTTTTTAATGAAATTTTAAAATATAAAAAAGAATTTAATAAAGAGTTTTTTAAGCTGTTTTTTTTAGGCTCAATGGGCTGTGGTATATGTGGAGCTTTCCCAAATCTTGCAGGCATGACAACAACAATGGCTAATATTGGAATAATATATACATCTTCACCAGTAATAATAATTTTTTTATCAATTCTATTCTTTAAAGAAAAAATTAATTTTTTAAGGATATTAGGCTTATTAATTTGTATTACAGGTGTTTTTACAATTATATCTAAAGGTAATTTAGATTTTTTAATTAACCTAAATTTTACTACAGGCGATCTATGGGTTTTGGGAGCAGCTTTAGGCTGGGCTCTTTACTCAATTTACTTATTAAATTGGAAATCAAAATTTAGTTTGATGGCCCGATTTACTTTGATCGCCATGTTTGGATTTATATCGCTTTTGCCATTTTTTATTTTAGAAAATATTTATTTTGCAAAGACAAACTATAATCAGACATTTTTGTTCTGGATTATATTTGCAGCTATTTCTCCTAGCATTATAGCTTTTTCCTTGTATACACGATTACAAAAATACGTAGGCGCTTCCTTTGCCGGTTTTACTTTATATTTATTCGCAGTCTATGGATCTATCTTTGGAATTATAATTTTTGAAGAACCTCTTCTCAGTTTTCATTATTTAGGCGGCTTACTTGTTTTTACTGGAGTTTATTTCGCTAGGAAAAAAGTATGAAGTATCTTTATTTAGCTCTATCATCAATTATATTAGCATACATTATAATTGTGCTATTCACTTATCTATACCAAAGAAAATTACTTTATCACCCAAGTGAAAATAACTACACGGGAGATGAAATTCAATTTGATTATAAAGAAGTTTTTATTGAGGTTGATAAAGATATAAAACTTAAATCTTGGTTTTTGGAAAAAGACTTAAAAAAAAATAAAACTATTTTATACTTTCATGGCAATGCAGGTGATCTAACTAATAGGGTTCATAAGCTTAATGAACTAAATAAAATAGATGTAAATATTCTTATAATTTCATGGAGAGGATTTAGCGGTAATCCAGGCAAGCCCACAGAAAAAAATTTATATAATGATGCTAGAAAGTCAGTCGAATGGCTTAACAAGGCTGGCGTTATAAATAAAAATATAATTTTATATGGCGAGTCACTAGGCACAGGTGTAGCTACAGAATTGGGTCAAGATAATACTTTTGCAGGAATTGTTTTAGAGTCACCTTTTACCTCTATTGCTGATGCGGCAAAAATTTATTATCCTTATCTGCCAATCGATATATTAATAAAAGACAGATACGACTCTTTAAAAAAAATCAAAAATATAAATGTTCCTGTCTTGGTGATGCACGGTAAGAAAGATAATGTAGTCCCTTTCAAAATGGGGGTAAAATTATTTGAAAATGCCAATCAACCTAAGTTTAGTTATTTTTCTGATATCGATGATCATATGATGGAGTTTAATGATCAACTTTTAAATTCTTTAAAAAAGTTTTTAGGTTTCAATACCTAACAGGGCTTTTGAATAATATTCAGCATTAAAGGGTTGTAAGTCATCTTCTTTTTCTCCCATCCCTACTGCAACTATAGGTAAATTATATTTTTTACAAATAGCTAAAACCACACCACCTTTTGCTGTGCTATCAAGTTTAGTAATAATTAAACCTGTCAAATCATGTATCTTACTAAATTCTTCAACTTGATTAATTGCATTTTGTCCTGTAGTTGCATCTAAAACAAGAATTACTTCGTTAGGATATGAAGGGTCAATTTTTTTAAGCACACTAATAATTTTTTTGTACTCTTCCATTAAATTTTTTTTATTTTGTAATCTTCCTGCTGTATCAATCAAAGCTACATCAATTTCATTTTTTTTTGCAAACTCTGCAGTCTTAAAAGCTACAGAAGCTGGATCACTATTGATTTCAGATTTAATAATATCAACTTTGACTTTCGCAGCCCAAACTTGCAATTGATCTATGGCAGCTGCTCTAAAAGTATCTGCTGCTCCAAAAACAACAGATCTATTATTGTCTTTAAAATACTTCCCAAGTTTTCCGATACTAGTTGTTTTTCCAACTCCGTTTACTCCAGACACAACTATTACAGCAGACTTCGCATTTCCCATCAGTCTAAGATCTTTTTCGTACTTTTGAAGTTTAATTGCTAATTTATCCGCTATTAGTTTTAAAATTTCTTTATGATCGTCTAACTTTTTATCAACTTTAAAGTTTTCAAAATCTTTTCTTAGTTCTTTTGCGACTTCTACTCCCGCATCGGATGTAATAATTAATTCTTCAAATTCTGTAAGAACATTTTCATCAATTTTTTTTTTGGAAAATATATTTTTAAAGCCAGTAGAGAGCCCATCTGAACTTTTATCTAATCCTATTTTAAATTTATCAAATAAACTCATTTAGATTTCAAGTCTAGTATGCTTTATTTCTGAAACTGGACCTCTCATAAATATATTAAGATCCACATCAATTTTAATATTTAAACTTCCTTCTTCAAATTTAATATTGATATCATTTTTAGTTAATTTTTTGATAAACGCCGCAACAGCAGTAGCACAAGCAGCTGTTCCGCACGCTTTTGTTAATCCTGCGCCTCGTTCCCAAACATTAACTGTAATATTATTTTCATCATCTATTTGAGCAAAAGTAACATTAGTTCTCTCAGGAAATAATTCGTGATTCTCTATTTTTTGTCCTAATATTTTTAGATCAAACTTAAAACAATCTTTAACAAAAAAAACTATATGAGGGTTCCCTACGTTGAGGCTAAATCCATCAGTAAATTCTTTACCGTCAATATCAAGAGTTATATTTTTGTGATCTAACTTTTCTTTTAATGGAATTTTATTCCACTCAAATACAGGTTTCCCCATTTCCAGTTGAACATCGGACTCCCCAACAATTTTTGCATTAAGCAGTCTATTATTTGTTTTTAATTTAATTTCTTTATTGTTTAAATCTTTGCTTAACAGGTAAGCTACACATCTACTTCCATTTCCACACGCACTTACCTCGCCTCCATCTGAATTAAAAATGGTTATTGGAAAAGTATTATTAATTTCTTTTTCAATAAATATAATTTGATCAAATTCAATATTACGATGAAAAGACTTTAGATTTCCCAAATGAAGTATTTTTTCTTTAGGTATATCTATGAATTTTTCTCTTCTATCTATGATAATAAATCTATTACCTAAACCATCCATTCTAAAAGCATTAATCAAAGGCATATAAGTAGATTAGTATAATTATTCATTGACTTTTAAAACCCCAAATTGTAGTTTCCACAAACTTTCCGCAAATACTTAAGTTTTTGCGGTGCTCTTAAAAACAAGAGTGTCGACACTAGTCAGCGAAGGTTCGCCCACTAGTGCGATAGGTGTTGGACGTTATAAAAATGTTTGAAAACTTAACAAATAAATTAGAAAATATTTTTTCTAAATTAAAAAGCGCTCCTTCCTTAACGGAAGAACAAGTGGACTATGGCCTTAAAGAAATACGCTTAGCTTTATTGGAAGCCGACGTAGCGTTGCCAGTTGTGAAAGATTTTATTAAAAATGTAAAACCAAAAGCTATTGGCCAGGAAATCATTAGATCAACCTCACCTGGTCAAATGATAGTAAAGATTGTTTACGATGAATTAGTAAAAATACTTGGTACAAAGAATGAGGAGATTAATTTAAAAGCAGTTCCACCAGTTTCTATACTATTAGTTGGTTTACAAGGGTCAGGAAAAACAACTTCAGCTGCTAAATTAGCTAAGTTAATTGAAAAAAATCATAAAAAAAAAGTTATGCTTGTGAGTTTAGATGTTTACAGGCCTGCTGCACAAGAACAACTAAAATTATTAGCAGAAAAAAATAATATACAAAATTTGCCGATTATTGAAAATCAACAGCCGATTGATATTACTAATAGAGCGCTTAACGCCGCAAATCTAAGTGGTTCAGATGTTATAATTTTTGATACAGCTGGCCGAACACAAATAGATTTACCAATGATGTCTGAAATTAAACAAATTAAAGAATTAACAAAACCAGCCGAAACTATTCTTGTTGCTGATTCTTTAACTGGTCAAATAGCTGTAAACGTTGCAAAAGAATTTGATATCGCAGTTAATCTTTCATCAATTATCTTAACAAGAGTTGATGGTGATGCGCGAGGTGGAGCAGCGTTGAGCATGAAACAGGTAACTGGCAAACCAATTAAATATATTGGAGTTGGAGAAAAAGTTTCTGACTTTGAAATGTTTCATCCTGAAAGGCTGGCTAACAGAATTCTTGGTATGGGAGATGTGGTTACGCTTGTCGAGAAAGCAGCACAAGATTTAAGTGAAGAAAAGATTAAAGCAACTGAGGAAGAGCTTAAACAAGGTATTTTTACTATGGACTCCTACCTGTCTCAATTGAGACAAATGAAAAAAATGGGGGGCATGGAAGGAGTTATGTCCATGTTGCCTGGTGTAAATAAAATGAAAGCTAAAATGGATCAAGCTAACATAGATGAAAAAATGCTTATTGAAAATGAGGCGATAATTTTATCTATGACTAAAAGTGAAAAAGAAAATCCAAAAATCATTAGCGGTTCTAGAAGAAAAAGAATTTCTCAAGGCGCTGGAGTAGATGTTTCCAAAATAAATAAGTTACTTAAACAATTTAAAATGATGTCGGATATGATGAAAAAGATGTCACAAGGAAAAAAAATTCCATCTGGAATGATCCCGGATGAAATGCTCAATAAACTTAAATGAAAGGTAAAACATGTTAAGAATAAGACTATCGATGGGAGGAGTAAGGAAAAGACCTATATATAAAATAGTTATCGCTGATGGCAGATATCCACGAGACGGTAAATTTATTGAAAAAATTGGTTCTTACAATCCATTGCTTCCAAAAGATAAAAAGGAAAGAATAAAAATAGAAGCTGAGAGAGTAAAATATTGGATGAGTAAAGGCGCTCAACCAACTCTTAGAGTTTCTAGACTTTTAGGTGAACTTCAAATAATGCCAATGCCTAAGCCGGGTAATAATCCTCAAAAAGCTATTCCTAAAAAGGACAGAAAAAAAAGTGCTGAAGAAACTAAAGAAGCACCTAAAGCAGAAGGTAAAAAGGAACAGCCTGCAGCAGAAGCAAAAAAGGAAGAGCCTAAAAAGGAACAGCCTAAAGCAGAAGCAAAAAAGGAAGAGCCTAAAAAGGAAGAACCAAAAGATAAAAAATAAGGTTTTAAAATATGCTCGAAGTACAAATATTTACTTTGTATCCAGATTTATATCCTGGGCTATTAGACATTGGTATCTATAAAAAAGCTCAGGAAAAACAAAAATGGAATCTCAAAATTATAGATATAAGAGACTATGCTTTTGATGATAATGGGACAGTTGATGATACACCTTTTGGTGGTGGAAGCGGTATGTTGTTAAAACCAGATGTTGTAGCATCTGCTTTAGATAAAAACATAAAAGGTAAAGAAAAGATAATTTATCTATCTCCTAAAGGTAAAAGACTAGATCAAAAAGAAATGAAATACTTAAGTAAGCTAAATAAAATAAATATTTTATGTGGTCATTTTGAAGGTATTGATCAAAGACTTTTAGAGACTCGAAATATAGAAGAATACAGCATTGGAGATTTTATTTTATCTGGGGGTGAAAGTGCATCATTTGTATTCGTCGATGCATTAGTTAGACTTCTTCCGGGTGTTTTGGGTAATGCTAATTCTGCTAAAGATGAAAGTTTTGAGAATAATCTTTTGGAATATCCTCAATACACTAAACCAAGAGACTGGGAGGGCAAAAAAGTGCCAGAAGTGCTACTTTCTGGTGATCATGCTAAAATTAAGGGGTGGCGTTTGTCTCAATCTGAGGCTATAACACAACGCCAAAGACCTGATCTTTGGAAAAAATACTTAGAGAAAAAAAATGAAAAATATTGAAGATATAAATAAAGCAGCAATTCAAAAGATAACAGCTAACAAGAAAATTACTGAATTTTCTCCAGGTGATACCATTAAAGTTGGTGTAAAAATTGTGGAAGGTAAAAGGGAACGAATTCAATATTTTGAAGGCGTTTGTATTGCAAAGAAGAATAGAGATATAAATTCCTCTTTCACAGTAAGAAAAATTTCTTTTGGTGAAGGCGTTGAGAGAACCTTTGCTTTATATAGCCCCAATGTAGATTCTATTAAAGTAATTCGATCAGGAAAAGTTAGAAGAGCCAAACTTTATTATCTAAGAGATAGAAAAGGTAAATCTGCTAGAATTGCAGAAAAAATTAAAAAGAAAATTGGTGTTGATGTATCTGTTAAACCAGAAGAACCAAAAGTTGTTTCAGTCAAGCCGGTTGAGGAAAAGCCTAAAACTGAAGAACTAAAAAAAGAAGACAAAAAAGTCGAAGCTAAAGCTGAAAAGCAAACTAGCGAAAAAAAATAAAAATAAATGTCAAAAACTCTATACGATAAGATATGGGAAAACCATCTTGTTCACGAACAGAATGATGGTACTACTTTAATTTATGTGGATCGCCATTTAGTTCACGAAGTTACAAGCCCCCAAGCTTTTGAGGGATTGAGATTGCAAAAAAGAAAAGTAAGAAGACCAGAATTAACTTTAGCTGTTCCTGATCACAATGTTCCAACTACCGATAGGACTAAAGGGATCGACGATGAGGAGTCAAGAATTCAGGTAGAAACCCTAAGAAGTAATTGCAAAGAGTTTAATGTAAAACTTTTTGATGTGAATGACAAACGTCAAGGTATCGTTCATATTATTGGTCCTGAGCAAGGATTCACTCAACCTGGTACAGTGATAGTATGCGGAGACAGTCATACAGCTACCCATGGAGCATTTGGAGCTTTAGCATTTGGAATCGGAACATCAGAAGTTGAACACGTACTTGCTACCCAGACTTTAATTCAAAAAAAATCAAAAAATTTTAGAATAAATGTTAATGGAGAATTACCTAAGGGAGTTACAGCTAAAGACGTAATTCTTAAAATTATTGGAACGATAGGTACAGCTGGTGGGACCGGGTATGTTGTAGAATTTGCTGGTAACGTTATACGTAACTTGAGCATGGAAGAAAGAATGACAGTATGTAATATGACAATAGAAGCTGGAGCGAGAGCAGGATTAATAGCACCAGATGAAAAAACATTTGATTACTTAAAAAACAAATCTATGTCACCCAAAGGAGAAAACTGGCTAAAAGCAGTTAAATTTTGGAAAACACTATACTCAGATAAAGAATGTAAATTTGATAAAGAAATAAATATTGATGGTAAAGATATCGAGCCGTTAGTAACTTGGGGAACTTCTCCGCAAGATGTATCGCCTGTAACTGGCATTGTTCCAGATCCTGAAAAAGAAAAAAATGAAGATAGAAAAATCGCTATGAAAAGATCCCTCGAGTACATGGGTCTTAAAGCAAATACTAAAATTTCAGATATTAAAATAGATAAAATATTTATAGGTAGTTGCACAAATGGAAGAATTGAAGATCTAAGAGTAGCAGCGGAACTTTTGAAAGGCAAAAAAATTGCAAATAATGTAAGTGCTATGGTTGTTCCTGGATCAGGATTAGTTAAGGAGCAAGCGGAAGCAGAAGGACTTGATAAAATTTTTATAGAAGCTGGATTTGAATGGAGAGAGCCTGGTTGTTCTATGTGCTTAGGAATGAACCCAGATCAATTAAAGCCAAAAGAAAGATGTGCTTCAACATCTAATAGAAATTTTGAGGGTAGACAGGGAAGAGGAGGGAGAACTCATTTAGTTAGTCCTGGTATGGCTATTGCTGCCGCAATTAATGGTCATTTAACAGACGTGAGAGACATATAAATGGAAAAATTTTCTAACTTAAAATCGATACCATCTTATTTATCACTTCAGAACATCGATACAGATATGATAATCCCAAAGCAATTTTTAAAAACCATTAAAAGAACAGGATTAGGTAAAAGCTTATTCTATGAAATGAGATATGATGAAAATGGAAAAATTAAAAATGATTTTATTTTAAACAATGAACCTTACAATAAATCAAGGATATTGTTAGCGGGAAAAAATTTTGGATGCGGGTCATCACGAGAACATGCCCCTTGGGCTTTGTTAGATTTTGGGATCAAGTGTGTGATTAGCTCTAGTTTTGCAGATATATTTTATAACAATTGTTTTAAAAATGGAATTTTACCAATTAAAATTGATGATAAAATAGTTCAAGAGCTTGCTGAATACTCAAAAAGAAAAGAAGAAATTGAAATAAATTTAGAAAAGCAAGAAATTAAATACGGTAACAAAGTTGCAAAGTTTGAAGTAGATGCATTTAAAAAAAAATGTTTGATGGAAGGGTTAGATGATATTGCTTTATCAATGGAAAAAATATCTCAAATCGATAATTTTGAAAAAAAACTTATTCAAGAAAAGCCCTGGCTAATAAAAAATGATTAAAGTAAAAGATAGAAAACTTTTACTTCTTCCGGGTGATGGTATTGGCCCAGAGGTGATTAGAGAAGTAAGAAAAATTATTGAGTGGTTTAATAAAAATAAATCATTGGACTTTAAAATCGAAGAAGGTCTTGTTGGTGGAGCCTCATACGATAAACATAAAAATCCGATTACAGATGAGGTTTTTTATAAGGCACTTGAGAGTGAAGCAGTAATTTTAGGTGCTGTTGGAGGACCCAAGTACGATAATTTGGAATTCTCTAAGAGACCAGAAAGGGCGTTATTAAAATTAAGAAAAGAATTAAAGTTATTTGCTAATTTACGACCAGCAATATGTTTTAAACAATTAGTAGAAGCATCCTCGCTGAAACCCGAAATAATATCTGGTCTAGATATAATGATTGTAAGAGAACTTACTGGTGGAATTTATTTTGGTGAACCTAGGGGTATTGAACCAATCGAAAATAATGAGAGAAAAGGAGTTAATACTCATACTTATACTACTAGTGAAATTCAGCGAGTAGCAAGAGTAGCTTTCGATTTAGCAAAGAAAAGAAAAAATAAAGTAACTTCCTGTGAAAAGTCTAATGTAATGGAGGCAGGTATTTTATGGAGGGAAGAAGTTCAGGCACTTAAAGATAAAGAGTACAAAAAAATTGAATTAAGCCATATGCTAGCAGACAATTGTGCAATGCAGTTATTAAGAGACCCAAAGCAATTTGATGTAATTGTTACTGATAACCTGTTTGGCGATATTCTTTCAGATGAAGCTGCGATGTTAACTGGTTCCTTGGGTTTATTACCATCAGCTTCCTTAGGAGCTAGGGATAAAAAAGGAAAAATAAGATCAATGTATGAACCTGTTCATGGGTCGGCACCAGATATTGCCGGAAAAAATATTGCTAATCCTATCGCTACAATTTTAAGCTTATCTATGGCATTAAAATATTCTCTCGACTTAGATAAAGAGGCAGAACAATTAGATAAAGCTGTTCAAAGTGTACTTGATGACGGGTTAAGAACAAAAGATATTATGTCAAAAAATATGAAAGAGGTCTCTACTTCTGTCATGGGTGATGCAATTATAGCAAAATTAAAATAAAGTAATAATTATATGAATTTTGCAATTATCGGAGCATCGGGAAATGTAGGAAGAAAAACAATTGAAATATTAGAGAAATCTAAGATTGCATTTAAAGAACTATATTTAGTTGCTTCAAAAAAAAGTGCCGGAAAAAAAATTAAATTTCGAGGAAAAGAAATTATTATTGAAAATTTAGAAAGCTACGATTTTTCAAAAGCTCAAATAACTTTTTTTGCTGCAGGCAGCCAAATCGCTAAAGAGTGGGTCCCTAAAGCTGCAAAGAAAACTATAGTAATTGATAATTCAAGTTATTTCAGAATGCAATCAGATGTTCCTTTGGTTGTTCCTGAGGTAAACGTTGAAGCATTAAATAACCATAAAAATATTATCTCAAATCCTAACTGTTCAACAATGCAGATGGTTCTTGTACTAAAACCTTTGCATGATGAATATAAAATTAACAGAGTTGTCGTTTCTACTTATCAAGCAGTATCCGGTGCAGGTAAAGCCCCAATGGATGAATTATTTGAGCAAACAAAGGATTATTTAGAAAATAAACAAACTAAGTCAAAAAATTTTACTAAACAAATCGCATTCAATTTAATTCCACATATCGATATTTTCGATAAGGATGGTTACACAAAAGAAGAATTGAAAATGACAAATGAGACAAAAAAAATCCTTGATAAAGACATTGATGTTACCGCAACATGTGTAAGGGTGCCGGTTAGAACAGGACACTCTGAGTCTATTAATATTGAATTTGATAATTTATATGATTTTGAAAATGTTATAAAAATTTTAAAAAATGCACCAGGATGTAAAGTCATCGATGAAAGAAAAGATGGTGGATATATTACCCCAATTGAAGCAGAGGGAGATTATACAACTTATATTTCTCGAATCAGAAAAGACAATTCAAATGTAAAAGCTATTAATATATGGGTAGTGTCTGATAATTTATTAAAAGGAGCGGCTTTAAACACTGTTCAGATCGCCGAGCACTTAGTGAAAAAATTATAACTTTAGTTTATAAACCTTGTATGGAAGAAAAAAATAATCCTTTAAGCCCTCATCTTCAAATTTACAGATGGCAAATATCTTCTCTACTTTCAATTACACATAGAATTGTTGGAGTAATAAATATTATTGCCATTACGATAATTTGTTTTTGGAGCTTGTCTTTATTGCTTGGCGCTGAAAACTACTTAATAATAAATAATTTTTTTCAAAGTTTTTTTGGTAAATTTGTGGCTGTTGGTCTTTGTTGGACTTTCAGCTTTCATATTTTAAACGAATTACGTCATCTAGTTTGGGATTTAGGATATGGTTTTGATTTAAAAATTTCAAAGATCACCGGAGTTTTGGCTTTAGTTGGATCTTTTGTACTTACAGTTTTATTTTATTTAATCGGAAAAAATATATTTTAATATGCATGTTTCTACAAAAAAGTGGTTACTTACAAAAATAAGCTCCTTTGTACTTATTCCCTTAATGATTTGGTTTATTTTAAATTTTGTTTCTATTTATGAGAATGATTATCAAACAGTATTTCTTTTCTTCTCACAACAATCATCAAAAATTTTATTTTCAATATTTATTATTATTGCCTTCTTTTTTTCAGCTTTAACAGTCAGCGAGATATTCGAAGACTATATAAAAGATCAAAAAATCAAAAATGTCGCAAATAAAGTATTGAATATATTTGCTATAATTATGCCTTTAATAACTATTACAGGAATATATAATTTATCATAATGAGCGCATATAAAATTATAGATCATGAATATGACGTTGTAGTTTTAGGGGCAGGAGGATCTGGTCTAAGAGCTGCCGTTGGCCTATCAGAAGCTGGATTAAAAACAGCTTGTATTTCAAAAGTATTTCCAACTAGAAGCCACACATCTGCAGCTCAAGGAGGTATCTCGGCTGCACTTGGAAATATGGGAGAGGATGACTGGAGATGGCATATGTACGATACAGTAAAAGGCTCTGACTGGTTAGGTGATCAAGATGCAATAGAATATTTATGTAAAGAGGCTCCAAGAGCAGTAGTTGAATTAGAAAGATATGGTGTCCCCTTCAGTAGAACGGATGATGGAAAAATTTACCAAAGGCCGTTTGGCGGAATGACAAAAAATTATGGTAACGGTACAGCCCAAAGAACATGCGCTGCAGCTGATAGAACAGGCCACGCAATTTTGCACACTCTTTATGGCCAAGCATTAAAACATAACACAGAATTTTTTATTGAGTATTTCGCACTAGACTTAATAATGAAAAATGGTGAGTGCAAAGGAGTTATAGCTTGGAACTTAACCGATGGAACAATTCATAGATTTAGATCGCATATTACAATAATCGCAACAGGTGGTTACGGTAAAGTTTATTATTCAGCTACCTCAGCGCATACTTGTACAGGAGATGGTAATGCAATGGTATTAAGAGCTGGGCTGCCCTTACAAGATATGGAGTTTGTTCAATTTCATCCAACTGGAATTTATGGTGTGGGATGTTTAATAACTGAAGGTGCAAGAGGAGAAGGAGGATTCTTAGTAAATGGTAAAGGTGAAAGATTCATGGAACGTTATGCACCAAATGCAAAAGATTTAGCATCTAGAGACGTAGTAAGTAGATCAATGGAAATGGAAATTAACGAAGGTCGAGGTGTTGGAAAAGATAAAGATCATATAAATTTACATTTAGATCACTTGGACAAAGAAGTTTTAGAAGAAAGACTTCCAGGCATTACAGAGGCCGCAAAAACATTTGCAAATGTCGACGTTAATAAACAACCAATTCCAGTAGTACCTACAGTTCACTACAACATGGGTGGTATTCCTACAAATTATAAAGCAGAAGTTCTAACTTTAAATGGTTCAGAGAAAACAGTACCAGGTCTTATGGCAATAGGAGAAGCAGCCTGTGTATCAGTTCATGGAGCTAATAGACTGGGATCAAATTCATTAATTGACCTTGTGGTATTTGGACGAGCAGCAGCAAAAAGAGCGGCTGAACTTGTTAAACCAGGTATGCCTCACGAAGAAGTTTCTAAAACAGAAACAGACAAATGTTTAGATAGATTTGATAAAATTAGAAATTCGAAAGGCTCTAGTAAGACTGCAGAACTTAGGTTAAATATGCAAAAAACAATGCAATCAAAATGCGCGGTATTTAGAACAGAAAAAACATTAAAAGAGGGTGTGGATCAAATAAGAAAGCCTTATGAAGGAATGGAAGATATTTCTGTGAAGGATAAATCTCTTCTTTTTAACACTGAACTGGTTGAAACTTTAGAATTCGACAATCTAATTAGACAAGCGTTAACGACAATGGACTCAGCTTACAGCAGGAAGGAAAGTAGAGGAGCACATGCAAGAGAGGATTACAGTGAGAGAGACGATAAAAATTTTATGAAGCATACTTTAGCCTGGCAAAAGGATAAAAAAGTAGAGATTAAATATAGAGATGTTCATTCCAGAACACTAACAAACGATGTTCAATATTTTCCTCCTAAGGAAAGAGTTTATTAAGAATGGTAAAATTTAACTTACCTCAAAGCTCAAAAATAGAAGTTGGTAAGTTTTATAAAGATAAAACAAATTCAAAAAATTTAAAAAAAGTAAATGTTTATAGATGGGACCCATCTACGAAACAAAACCCTAGAGTAGACACTTTTGAAGTTGATATGGATAATTGTGGACCTAAGGTATTAGATATTTTATTCAAAATAAAGAATGAGTTAGATCCTTCATTAACATTCAGAAGATCATGTGCACATGGGGTTTGTGGCTCATGTGCTATGAATATAGATGGAGTAAATACCTTGGCATGCATTAAATCTCACTCAGATATTAATGGAGATTTAAATGTCTATCCTTTACCTCATTTAAAAGTAGTTAAAGATCTAATTGGAGATTTGACTACACTATATAAACAGTATGAGTCCATTAAACCTTGGCTTCAAACAGAACAAACAGGAAAAGAAAAAGAGGAAATTAGGCAGTCTCAAAAAGATAGAGAAAAATTAGATGGTTATTATGAATGTATATTATGTGCTTGTTGCTCAACCTCTTGTCCGAGTTATTGGTGGAATGGTGACAAATACTTAGGGCCTGCAGTTTTATTACAAGCATATCGTTGGATTAATGACAGCAGAGACGGTGATAAAAAAGAGAGACTAAAAAAAGTTGCAGATGAATTAAAATTATACAGATGCCATACAATAATGAATTGTACTAATTCTTGTCCAAAAGGACTAAATCCAGCAAAAGCCATTGGATCTATTAAGAAAATGCTTGCAACAAGTTAAAAGCTTATTTATTCAATATCATCATGAAAACAATTGAACACTTTGTTGGTGGTAAATCATTTAATGGAGACTCTAAAAGAACAAGTAAAGTATTTAATCCAGCAACAGGAGAACAAAGTTCAGAAGTAAAACTTGCATCGACGAAAGATGTCAATCAAGCAGTAGAAAACGCTATGAAAGCTTTTGAGTCTTGGGCAAATACACCCCCACTACAAAGAGCAAGAATAATGTTTAAATTTAAGGAATTGATTGAGAAAAATTCTGACGAGCTAACAAGAATTATAGTTGCCGAACATGGTAAAGTTTATGAAGATGCAAGAGGTTCATTAACTAGGGGTTTAGAAGTGGTTGAATATGCTTGTGGCATTCCTCAAATGCTTAAGGGAGAATTTACAGAAAATGTTGGAACTAATGTTGATAGTTGGTCTATAAGACAACCTTTAGGAGTTTGTGCAGGAATTACGCCTTTTAATTTTCCTGCTATGGTTCCAATGTGGATGTTTCCAATGGCTATAGCATGTGGAAACACTTTTGTTTTAAAACCATCTGAAAAAGATCCATCATGCTCAATGAGACTAGCTGAACTTTTAAAAGATGCTGGTCTACCAAATGGTGTTTTTAATATTGTAAACGGAGATAAAGAAGCAGTCGATGCTTTAATAAATAATAAAAATATAGCAGCAGTAAGTTTTGTTGGCTCGACTCCAATCGCTAAATATATTTATGAAAACTGTGCTAAAAATGAAAAAAGAGTTCAAGCATTAGGTGGTGCAAAAAATCATTGTGTTGTGATGCCTGATTGTGACTTAGATCAGGCAGTCAACGGTTTGATGGGAGCAGCTTATGGCTCCGCAGGAGAAAGATGTATGGCCCAGTCTGTTGCTGTTGCAGTAGGCAGCGTTGGAGATAAATTAGTAAATCAATTAGCCAAAAAAGTTGAAGCATTAAAAGTTGGTCCTGGTATGGATAAACAATCTGAAATGGGACCTTTGATAACAAAAGAACATTTAGAAAAAGTTAAAAGTTATGTTGATATAGGGGAAAAGGAGGGTGCCAAATTAGTTGTTGATGGAAGAGGATTTAAAATGCAGGGATATGAAAATGGATACTTCATAGGGGGAACTTTATTTGATCATGTTAAAAAAAATATGAGAATTTATAAGGAGGAAATTTTTGGACCGGTTTTATCAGTAGTAAGAGCTAAAGACTTCGACGAAGCATTACAACTAGTTAACGATCATGAATTCGGTAACGGTGTAAGTATATTTACGCGTGATGGAGATTCAGGTAGAACATTCTCAAACAGAGCTAAAATAGGAATGGTAGGAATAAATATACCTATTCCTGTTCCCATGGCTTTCCATAGTTTTGGTGGATGGAAAAGATCATTATTTGGAGATCAACACATGCATGGACCTGAAGGAGTGAGATTCTATACTAAATTAAAAACAATCACTTCAAGATGGCCATCTGGTTTGAGATCTGATCCAGAATTTGTAATGCCAACAATGAAATAATTAGAAGGAAATAAATGAAAAAGAAAATTACACTTATTGGAGCTGGACAAATTGGAGGTACATTAGCACATTTAATTGCATTAAAAGAATTAGCTGATGTTGTATTGTTTGATGTTGCGGCAGGTATTGCTAAAGGTAAGGCTTTAGATATAGCACAATCATCTCCAGTTCATGGATTTAATGTAAATTTATCTGGCACAGATAAGTATGAGGATACAAAAAATTCAGATGTGATAATTGTAACGGCGGGTGTTCCTAGAAAACCAGGAATGACCAGAGATGACTTACTTGGCATTAATCTTAAGATAATAAAACAAGTAGCAGAAGGAATAAAAAAAACATCACCTAACGCTTTCGTTATTTGTATCACTAATCCGCTAGATGTAATTGTAATGGCTTTACAAAAATATTCAGGATTACCAAAAAACAAAGTTGTTGGCATGGCTGGAATCTTAGACTCCTCAAGATTTATTTATTTCTTATCCCAAGAACTTAACGTACCAGTACAAAAAATAAAATCTTTTGTATTAGGTGGTCATGGAGATAGCATGGTAGCAATGTTAGAGGCAACAGAGATTGACGGAGTGAAAATTAGTGAGCTAGTAAAAAAAGGTAAACTAAAAAAAGAAAAACTTGATCAAATTGTTGAACGAACAAAAAAAGGTGGCGCCGAAATTGTTAAATATTTGGAAAAGGGTTCGGCTTTTTATGCTCCTGCAGCCTCAGGTGTAGAGATGGCTGAAAGTTATCTTAAAGATTTAAAAAAACAGCTTCCTTGTGCAGTTTATTTAGATGGAGAATACGGTTCCAGAGATATTTATGCTGGAGTTCCAGTTATAATTGGATCAGGTGGAGTTGAAAAAATTATTGAGTTAGAGTTATCTGATAAAGAAAAAATAAACTTCGAAAAATCAGTTGATACCGTGAAAGAGTTATTTAGTGCAGCTCAAAAAATAGACCAAACTCTTTAGTTTATTTTTCTTAAAACAATTCTTCTTCCCATACAAAAAATATTCGGAAAAAGTTTTACAAGAATTCTGTCAATAAAATCAAGAATATTAAGAAAAAATTTATTCATTGGTATACATTTAGTTTTCGAAGTAACCCCTCCAGAGTTTAAAAAAATAAAACATTCAGTAAGCTTGTCATGCTCAATTTTAAATAAGTTCCCTAAATAGGTGTTATAACCTTCTTTATCGTCAAATATTAGATGAGGAACAGCGATATTTCCATGCCAAGCATTTTTTTCATCACTTTTAGGTATCTTTTCATCCCAAACATTTAAAGTGAAATCGAATCCCTCATGTTTCATAATTGTAGTTGCAATTTGAAAAATAATTGAACAGTGGGATTCAAAAATAATCAATTTTCCATTCTTTTTTAAAATTCTGTTCATTTCTTTGAAAAATTTCATTGGATATGGAATATGATGTATCATATTTGACGCTATGACATAGTCATATGTTTCATCTTCGAAGCAAGTATTTTGAGCATCTATATTTTTAATATCTAAATGTTCATCATTACCTAAATCTGTTAGTTTAAAATTCTTGTTTTTTATAAAATCTTTGGTGAAACCAGCGCCCGATCCCACTTCGATACCCATGTCACTATCATTGATGAAGCTGTTCATCCAAGAGAATCTCTTTTCTAGAAGAAATTTAACATTTTCATTATTTGAACTATAATATAAATCTCTAGCAATTTTTGTGTTGGCAATAGAATTCATCTTATTTTCTTCACTTGAAAACTGTACTTTTTTAAAAATTTTAAACATTAGGATTGTGATATAAGTTATAAGTAATTAATATTAACTTTATATTATTAATTTTCATCTCTGAACATGTTTTTAAAAAAAGAAAAACTAATTGTAGAAGCTCTAATATTAATCGCTATTTTAATATATTCTTATTTTATTAATTGGCATAGCGGAAATATCGGAATAATTCCTATCGATTCTTTTGGTTTTTTAGACACTGGATACAGCATTATTAACGGACATTTGCCAATAAGAGATTTTTGGATTTTTACAGGTCTATTGGTAGATTATATGGAAGCAATTTTCCTTTTTTTATTTGGAAACAACTGGAATAGCCATTTAGCTCATAGTTCATTTATGAATATAGTAGCTACAATTGGATTTTATTTTTTTTTGAAGGAATATAATTTAAATATTTCTCATAATTTTTTTTACTGTCTATGTTTCGCTACCCTTTGTTATCCTCTTAGCGGAACACCGTTCGCATACTTACATGCATTTATATTTTCATTACTTGCAATTTTTAATTTATTAATTGCCATAAAAAAAAGAAATAAATTATTATGGTTTATTTTCCCAATTGTTTGTTTTTTTGCTTTTCTTTCTATGCAGACACCAACAGTATACATTCTAGGAATTTTATCTATTTTATTAATTTATCATTTCAAAGATAAAACAGAAGTAAAAGATTTAAAATTTTTTTTACTAGGTGGAATAGTCAGTATAATTTCTTTATTTCTTTTTTTCATATTAACTAAAACGCCAATAATTAATTTCATGTATCAATATATCTTATTTCCTTTAACGATTGGAGAAGGAAGAATAACAAGTAAAGAGATAGCCTATATAAGTTTAATTGATCAATTCAATCTAAAAAGGTTAATGGGAGAGTTTAAATTTATTCATATTTTTTTGATCCCATTAATTTTTCTTTCAATATACAAAGCAAAAGAAAATAGTAAAAATTTGAATATATTAAATTTTACAATTATTTTATCTGTGATAGCATTTTTTTTCAATCAGCTAATAACAGCAAATCAAATATATATTTTTAGTTTAATACCTGTTTTAGCAGCTATACTTCATATTAATTTAAATAATTATAAAATTGATTTTAAAATATTTTATTTATTAATATTTGTTGTTTTATTCGCTACTGTTAAGTTTCATTTAAGGTTTAATATTGATAGAAAATTTCTTGACTTAGAGGAGATAGATAAAAGCAAAGCCATAAACGCAAAAACAATAAATGAGAACTTCAAAGATTTGAAGTGGATAAGTAAATACGTTGATCCATCAACTGAATTACAAGTTATAAAAAAAGCTATTAATGTAATTGATAACGATCCAAGAGAAAAAACTATAATTACCCATTACCAATTTGTATCTACTATTCTTGACAAGCCAATCTATATATTAAATAGATGGTACTTATGGGATAATAATACTCATCCCACAGAAAATCATAAATATTTTAATTTTTACAAGTTGTTAGTAAACGAAAATATAAAAAAAAATAACATAAAAGTAATTTATCTTTTAGGGCAGGAAAATATGATTAAATTTGAAAATGTAAAAAATTACTTTACCGACACATGTTTTGAAAGTAAAACATTTATACAAAATAAATTTTCATCTCATAAACTAGTAAATTGTAAAATAAAATAAGAAATGAATATTCACGAACATCAGGCAAAAGAAATACTAAAAGAGTTTGGAGCGCCAGTATCTAATGGAATAGTAATTTACAATTCAGAAGAAATTAATAAGAAGATTACTAAATTAAAAAGCAAAGAGTTTGTTTTAAAAGCACAAATCCATGCTGGAGGAAGAGGAAAGGCTGGCGGGGTCAAGCTTATTAAAAATATAGAAAATTTAAAAAAGGAAGCTGAACAAATGTTAGGCAAAGTTTTGTTTACTCACCAAACAGGACCTGAAGGAAAAAAAGTTAAAAGATTATACATCGAAGAAGCCTCAGATATTTCAAAAGAATTTTACCTCTCTTGTTTAATAGATAGAGCGTCATCAAAAATAGCTTTTATAAGCAGTGTCGAGGGAGGTATGGATATTGAAAAGGTTGCATCTAAAACTCCAGAAAAAATTCTTACTAATAAGATAGATCTTAAAATTGATGGACCAAATGAAACTGAAATTCAGAGAATAATTTCAGTTTTTAATTTAAACACTGACCAAAAAAAAACTGCCTCTAAATTAATAAAAGCACTTTACGAAATTTTAATAAAAAAGGACGCAAGCTTAATTGAAATTAATCCTTTAATAATTACTAAAACCCATAAATTAATTTGTTTAGACGCAAAAATGAATTTTGATGATAATGCAATTTTTAGAAGACCAGAAATATTAAAGTTAAGAGATCTTAATGAGGAAGAACCTGCTGAAATAGAAGCGAGCAAGCATGACCTAGCTTATATAAAACTTAATGGCTCAATAGGATGTATGGTCAATGGAGCAGGTTTAGCTATGGCAACGATGGATATAATAAAATTATATGGAAAAGAGCCAGCAAATTTTTTAGATGTAGGTGGGGGTGCAACAAAGGAAAAAGTAGCAGCTGCTTTTAAATTAATTCTTTCGGATGAGAATGTAAAAGGTATTTTAATAAATATATTTGGCGGAATAATGAGATGTGATGTTCTTGCACAAGGGGTAGTTGATGCTGCAAAAGAAATAAATTTATCAGTTCCATTGGTAGTAAGATTGGCAGGTACAAATTTTAAAGAAGGAAAAAAAATTTTAGACGAATCAAATTTAAAAATATTATCTGCATCTGATTTAAATGATGCAGCAAAAAAAATTGTTGAGGCAATTAAATAATGTCAATATTAGTGAATAAAAATACAAGAGTAATTTGTCAAGGTTTTACTGGCACTCACGGAACTTTTCACTCTGAACAGGCATTAAAATATGGAACTAAATTAGTTGGAGGAGTAACTCCAAAAAAAGGTGGACAAAAACATTTAGGCTTACCAGTTTTCAATACTGTAAAAGATGCTAAAGAAAAAACATCTGCAGATGCCACGATGATTTATGTTCCTCCAAAATTTGCTGCCGACGCAATTATTGAAGCTATAGAGGCTGAGATTAAATTAATTGTTTGTATTACCGAAGGTATACCCGTTTTAGACATGCTCAAAGTGAAACAAGTTTTAAACAAAAGTAATTCAAGATTGATAGGCCCTAATTGTCCTGGAATTATTACTCCAGATGAATGTAAAATTGGCATAATGCCAGGAAATATTCATAAAAAGGGTTCAGTCGGAATAGTTTCAAGATCAGGAACATTAACATACGAGGCAGTGGCTCAAACGACAACAAACGGCATGGGTCAATCTACATGCATAGGAATTGGCGGCGACCCAATAAATGGAACGAATTTTATTGATTGTTTAGAGCTCTTCTTGAAAGACGATGAAACTAAATCAATTGTTATGATTGGAGAAATAGGCGGTTCAGCAGAGGAAGAAGCATCAGATTTTTTAAAGAGAGAAAAGATTAAAAAACCTATGGTTGGTTTTATAGCTGGGTTGACGGCCCCCCCTGGTCGTAGAATGGGTCATGCTGGTGCTATTATATCGGGCGGAAAAGGCGGTGCTGAGGATAAAATAGAAGTCATGAAATCCGCTGGTATTATGATTTCAAGATCACCCGCTGATATAGGTAAAACGCTCTATCAAAAACTAAATGGTTGATTTTTATAAATTTATGTTAAAATAAATTTTTAATGTCTTCTTCAAATAACAATACAATATTTAAGAAAACTTCCTTTTTAGCAGGAAATAATACCGAATTTATAAATGAATTTTATGCTGATTATATTTCTGATCCTAATTCATTACCCGAAGGGTGGAGAAAATTTTTTGATGGATTAAGTGATGATGAAAAACTTGTTTATGAAAATCTTAGAGGACCTAGCTGGTCTCCGCAAAAAAAAATTAAAAAGAGAATAATTAAGAATGAAAATGAAAAAGTAAATAAAGAAAATCAAACAAATTTAGAGTCAAATTCAGTTAAACAAGCCTCAAAAGACTCTGTAAGGGCTATTATGTTAATTAGAGCTTATAGAATAAGAGGGCATTTGATAGCAAATTTAGATCCTTTATCAATTCAGAAAAAAGAAGAACATCCAGAGTTGAAACCAGAGAGTTATGGATTTACTCAAGGAGATTACAATAGAAAAATTTTTTTAGATGGTGTTCTTGGTCTTCAATATGCAGATTTAAATCAAATATTAAAAATACTTAAAAGAACATATAGTTCAAATATTGGTTATGAATTTATGCACATGGGTGATCCAGAAGAGAAATCGTGGATAAGAGATAGAATTGAAGGACCTGAAAAAAATGTAACCTTTACTGTAAACGGGAAAAAAGCGATTTTAAATAAGATTATTCAAGCGGAGGGATTTGAAAAATATTTACATGTAAAATTTGTTGGAACAAAGAGATTTGGGCTTGACGGAGGAGAGTCTTTAATCCCTGCATTAGAACAAATAATAAAAAGAGGTGGAAATTTAGGTGCAAAAGAAATTAAAATTGGAATGCCTCACAGAGGTAGGCTGAATGTACTAGCAAATGTTATGGGAAAGCCTTTTAAAGCTATCTTCAGTGAATTTTTCGGTAAGACAGTTGGCACTGGTAAAGACTTCGAAGGAGATGTTAAATATCATCTCGGGGCTTCCTCAAACAGAGAGTTCGATGGAAACTCTGTCCACATAAGTTTGACAGACAATCCATCACATTTAGAGGCAGTAAATCCTGTTGTTTTGGGCCAGGTTAGAGCTAAGCAATTTTTTCATAAAGACAAAGAAAGAAAAAAAGTTATTCCAGTTTTAATGCATGGAGATGCCGCCTTTGCAGGACAAGGAATTGTCGCAGAATGTTTCGCAATGTCAGGTTTACCTGGACACAATATTGGAGGTACAATACACATTATTGTAAATAATCAAATTGGATTTACAACAGCTCCAAGATTTGCAAGATCTTCTCCTTATCCCTCAGATGTAGCTAAAACTGCACAAGCACCGATTTTTCATGTTAATGGAGATGATCCAGAAGCAGTTGTCCATTGTGCGAAAATAGCTACGGAGTACAGACAAAAATTTAATAGAGATGTTGTTATAGACATGGTTTGTTACCGAAGATTTGGCCATAATGAGGGAGATGAACCGTCTTTTACTCAACCAATAATGTATAGAAAAATCAAATCTCATCCAACTACACTGTCAATTTATGGAAAAAGATTAAGTCAAGAAGGATTAACATCAGAATCAGACTTAATAAAAGAAAAAACAAAATTTAAAAATTTTTTGGAAAAAGAGTACGAAATATCAAAAAATTATAAATCAGAGCTAAAATGGTTTGATGGAGCGTGGTCAAGATTTAAACCAGATCTTGGAAAAGATAAGAGGGGTGTAAGTGGAGTTGATAAAAAAAAATTAGTTGAAATTGGAAAAAAAATTTCAAGTGTGCCGATAGATTTTAATATTCATAAGACATTAAAAAAAGTTTTTGTTAATAGACTTAAAATTATAGATGAGGGAAAATCAATTGATTGGTCTACAGCTGAAAGTTTAGCCTTCGGTACTTTGCTAACCGAAGGTTTTTCGGTGAGGTTATCTGGCCAAGACTCAGGGAGAGGCACATTTAGCCAAAGACATGCAGTGTTAAGAAATCAAGATAATCATCAAAGATATGTACCTTTGAACAATATTTCAAGTAATCAAAAAAATTTTGAAATAATTGACAGTCTACTTTCTGAATTAGCGGTACTGGGATTTGAATTCGGATATTCATTGTCTGAGCCAGAAACATTAGTTTTATGGGAAGCACAATTCGGTGATTTTGCTAATGGAGCACAGATAATTATTGACCAGTTCATATCTTCGGGAGAGTCAAAATGGGGAAGAGCAAGTGGTTTAGTTCTTTTGTTACCTCATGGTTATGAGGGCCAAGGTCCAGAACATTCATCAGCTAGACTAGAAAGATTTTTACAATTATGTGCAGGCGAAAATATTCAAGTTGTAAACTGTACGACCCCATCAAATTATTTTCATGTGTTAAGACGTCAAATGCATAGAGAATTTAGAAAACCTTTAGTCGTTATGACACCAAAATCTTTATTGAGACATAAAAAATGCGTATCAAATATCTCAGAGTTTACAAAAAAAAGTACCTTTCACAGAGTCCTCGAAGACGATGCATATACAAATATACATAATTTGTTAGAGCTGAAAAAAAGAGATGATAAAATTAAAAAAGTAGTGATGTGTTCAGGGAAGATTTATTATGACTTAGTTGAAGAAAGAGAAAAGTGTAAAAATAATGAAGTAACTTTTGTAAGAATAGAGCAGCTTTACCCGT
>CACLTL010000003.1:42500-158037 GCA_902609855.1 uncultured Pelagibacteraceae bacterium | reverse complement strand
CTAATGAGTTTCAAAAAATATTAACAAAACAAGGAATCAAATTTAAAATGGGTTCAAAGGTTGAGTCAGTTGACGACCGAGGCAAATCAGTTTTAATTTCATATATAAATGTTAAGAACTCTAAGAAAGAAGTATTAGAAGTTGATAAAGTTTTAGTGTCTGTTGGAAGAAAACCCTACACCGAAGGACTTAATCTTTCTAAAATTGGGGTAGGAAAAGACAATAAAGGCAGAATAGAAGTAAATAATAAACTACAAACATCAGTCAGCAATATTTATGCTATCGGCGATGTAATTAAAGGTCCGATGCTTGCTCATAAAGCAGAGGAGGAAGGCATTGCAGTTGCTGAAATATTAGCAGGGCAAGCAGGACATGTAAATTATGATGTGATTCCTGGTGTCATTTATACTTCTCCAGAAGTAGCCACAGTTGGAAAAACAGAAGAACAATTAAAAGATGAAAAAAGATCTTACAAAATAGGAAAATTTCCTTTTTTGGCAAACTCAAGAGCAAAAGTTAACAATGAAACAGAGGGGTTCGTTAAAATTTTAGCAGATAGCAAAACTGATAAAGTTTTAGGTGTACACATTATCGGACCACATTGTGGAGATATGATAGCAGAGATGGCATTAGCAATGGAGTTTGGTGCTAGCGCAGAAGATATTGCTAGAACTTGTCATGCCCACCCAACTCACACAGAAGCAATTAAAGAAGCTGCTTTAGCTGTTGATAAAAGACCAATTCATTTTTAAAAAAAAAAAATTCAATTACTATTAAAATATGAGAGCACAAGTTTTGCTGCCAAAAGTATTTAATTTTTCATTTACATACAATACTAACAAGGAAAAATTGACTCCTGGTGATATCGTTGAAGTTCCTTTTGGGAAAGAAAAGGCGATTGGTGTTGTGTGGCCAAGCGAAAGTTTTGCGCCAAGAGATATAAAAATTAAAAATATTCATAAGAAGATTGGGAAAATTTCTTTAAATAAAAATTTCATTAATTTTATGAAATGGTTTGCGATGTACAACGTAACACCCGTAGGGCTCGTTCTTAAAATGGTTATTGGAGGTAATAAAAATTTATTCATTAAAAATGATAAAAATTTTGACCTTAAACCAATCAAAGCAAAAAAATTCAAATTAAATCAAGAGCAAAATGATGCTTTAAAATTTTTAAATTCAAAAAATAATAGATTTGATGTTTCCGTCCTTCAAGGAACAACTGGTTCAGGTAAAACACTTGTATATTTTGAGAGAATAAAAAAAATTATTGCTGAAAATAAACAAGCTTTAGTTTTGCTTCCTGAAATTTTTTTAACTAATGAATTTAAGACAAGGTTCTATGATTTCTTTGGTTTCGAACCTGCAATTTGGCATTCAAAAATAACGCCAAAAAATAAAAGAATAATTTGGAATGGTATAATTAATAATAATATTAAATTAGTCGTTGGAGCAAGATCCTCTTTACTTTTACCTTTTAGAAAACTTGGGATTATAATTGTTGATGAAGAACATGACACTTCTTACAAGCAAGATGAAGGTGTAATATATCATGCAAGAGATATGGCAATAGCGAGAGCTTCTTTTGAAAAAATACCAATTCATTTAGTCAGCGCCATACCATCACTAGAAACTTTTAATAATATTCAAAATAGAAGATTCAGACATTTTAAAATTAATAAGAGATATGCCGACTATCCTTTACCAAAAACAAAAATTGTCAATTTAAATTTTAAAAAAATAAAAAATAGCTTTGTTTCTGATGAAAGCATTGAAATTGTTAAAAAATTTCTTGAGAAAGGGGAACAAGTTTTATTTTTTTTAAATAGAAGAGGTTATGCTCCATATTTAATTTGTAAAAATTGCGGATATAAACAGATCTGTAATAATTGCTCGATGTATTTAACATTCCACAAAAGTAAAAACAAAGCTGTCTGTCATCATTGTTCTTCTGAAAAAAAAATATTTAATAAATGTAAAGATGAAAAAAAATGTGATTTTATAATGTATGGGCCAGGTGTTGAAAAAATTTATGAGGAAGTAATTAAATTATTTCCAACTAGCAAAATAGAAATTTTTTCAAGTGATTATATGAAAAAAAAGGATCATACGAATTCCTTATTTAAAAGAATCAGAAATAATCAAGTAGACATTTTAGTTGGAACTCAGATGATTTCAAAAGGTTTTAACTTTCCTAAACTAAATTGCATAGTTGTTATTGATGCAGATTTTTCAGGAAGAGGTTACGACTTAAGAACTACTGAAAAAAATATTCAATTGTATAATCAATTAAGCGGAAGAGCTGGTAGATTTAGCTCCGAGTCTCTAATTGTTTACCAAACATTATCTCCTGAGAACATTACTTTAAATGAGTTGATAAAAAATAATCCTGATGAAATTTTAAAAAAAGAGCTTATTTTGAGAAAAGAAAATTCCCTACCTCCTTTTTGTAGACTTATCGCGATAATCATATCAGCTAATAATCAATCTTTAAGTATTGAAGGAGCTAGAGAAATTAAAACACGTCTTAGTAAGATTAATGGTTTAGAAATCATGGGCCCTGTAGACTCGCCTTTACTGAAGATAAAAAAAAAATTCAGGTCAAGATTATTAATTAAGTTTAATGAGAAAAGCCTAAAGCAAAAAATGGTTTCTAACCTTCTAAATTCATTGAAAATCTCACGCAAAATTAAACTTACGGTTGATGTCGATCCCGTAAATTTTGGTTAATCGATTATTTGGAAACTTGATCAAGGTAAACTCTTATGGTACGACACGCTCATTATTTCGTAATAAATTCAATAAAAAATGATCACAAATAAATCTTTCTCAACGGAAACTTCAGAAAGATACTCGCGCGCACTTTTTGAAGTAGCGCAAGAAGCCAGTGAATTAGAGAAAATAGAAAATGACATCAAGAACTTTGACTTTCTATTGATTAACAGCCTAGAGATAAAAAATTTCATACACAATCCAACTCAAAGTAAAGATAATCAAAACAACGTATTAAACCTACTAGCTGAAAAGCTTAACTTTTCAAAAAATTTAAAAAACTTTATGTTTTTATTAATTGAAAAAAGAAGAATATTTTTCGTTGAAAAAATTATTGATAGTTTTTTAAAATTATGTGCACAAAAAAGAGGAGAAGTTAAAGCTTCTTTAATATCCTCTAAAGAATTATCAGAAACTGAACTTGAGAATATAAGTAAAGAACTATCTTCTTCAACGAGCTCAACTATAAAATTTAACTACAAGGTTGATAAAGAACTTATTGGAGGATTAAAACTTCAACTTGGAAGCTTTATGATTGATACCTCGATTAAAAATAAATTAAATAAATACAAACAAGAATTGTTAGAAAGTTAATATGTCTATAAACCCTTCAGAAATTACTAAATTACTTAAAGATCAAATTAAAAATTTTGGTGAAAAAGCTGAAGTTTCAGAAATCGGAAAAGTTTTATCAGTTGGTGATGGAATTGCACGAGTTTACGGTTTGGATAATGTTCAAGCTGGAGAAATGGTTGAGTTTGAAGATGGCTCAAAAGGTATGGCATTAAACTTAGAAAATGACAATGTTGGTGTTGTAATTTTTGGAGATGATAGAAAAATTAAAGAGGGTGATACAATTAAAAGAACCAATGCAATTGTTGATGTTCCAGTTGGAAAAGAATTATTAGGAAGAGTTGTTGATGGTTTAGGAAATCCAATAGATGGAAAAGGAGCTATCTCTTCTAAAGAAAGAAAAAGAGTTGAAGTAAAAGCCCCAGGTATAATTCCAAGACAATCTGTTAGTGAACCAATGCAGACAGGTTTGAAATCCATCGACTCTCTTATACCTGTAGGCAGAGGCCAAAGGGAATTAATTATTGGTGACAGACAGACAGGTAAAACCGCAGTTGCAATTGATGCAATTATAAACCAAAAAAAAATAAACGAGTCATCTGATGAGAAGAAAAAACTTTATTGTGTTTATGTGGCTATTGGACAAAAACGTTCAACTGTAGCTCAAATAACAAAAACTTTAGAAGAAGCAGGCGCACTTAAATACACAACTATAGTCGCTGCAACAGCATCAGACTCTGCACCACTTCAGTTTTTAGCTCCTTATACTGGCTGCACAATAGGTGAATATTTTAGAGACAATGGAATGCATGCTTTAATAGTTTACGACGATTTGTCAAAACAAGCAGTAGCATACAGACAAATGTCACTTTTACTCAGACGACCTCCAGGAAGAGAAGCTTACCCTGGTGATGTTTTCTATCTTCACAGTAGACTCTTAGAAAGATCTGCAAAACTAAGTGATGTTAATGGAGGTGGATCATTAACTGCATTGCCAATTATTGAGACACAAGCAGGTGACGTTTCTGCTTATATTCCTACAAATGTAATTTCTATTACTGATGGACAAATATTTTTAGAAACTGAATTATTTAACCAAGGAATTAGACCTGCTGTTAACGTTGGTTTATCAGTATCGCGAGTAGGATCTGCAGCACAAACTAAAGCAATGAAAAAGGTAGCTGGCTCAATTAAATTAGAACTTGCTCAATATAGAGAGATGGCTGCTTTCGCTCAATTTGGATCAGACTTAGATGCTTCTACTCAACAATTATTAAATCGAGGAGCTAAATTAACAGAATTATTAAAACAAGACCAATACTCTCCAATGACTGTCGCAGAACAAGTAATTTCGGTTTTTGCTGGAGTAAAAGGATACTTGGATGACGTTGATTTAGGAAAAATTAAAGGATTTGAGAAAGATGTAATCGAAAAAATTAAAAATGATAAACCAGAAATTATTGAAGCTATTCAATCATCAGGAAAATTAGATGAAGATACAGAAAATCAATTAAAACAAGTTATAGAGGAATACAAGAAAAAAAATGCCTAGTTTAGATGATCTAAAAAAAAGAATTAAAAGTGTAAAATCTACGCAAAAGATTACTAAGGCAATGAAGATGGTTGCTGCAGCAAAACTAAGGAAAGCCCAAGAAAGCGCAGAGAAAGGCAGACCTTACAGTCAAAAAATGCAAAACATAATATTGAATTTGACTAAATCCATTAATGATCCTCAAAATGCGCCAAAACTACTTGTTGGAACAGGAGAAGATAAAAAGTATTTATGTGTAGTTTTAACCGCAGACAGAGGTCTTTGTGGAGGATTTAATTCAAATATTTGTAAATTAGCTAAGACTAATTTTAAAAAAATTCTAAGTGAAGGAAAAGAACTTAATATTATTACCGTTGGATCTAAAGGACATGATCAAATTAAAAGAGAATATGGAAGATATGTTATTAAAAAATTCAGTTTTAAAGATAAAAAAAATATAAGCTTCAACGAAGCAGATGAGGTAGGAAAAGAAATAATTTCTTTATTCAATCAAAATAAATTTGATAAATGTATTATATTTTACAATAATTTTAAAAATGTAATTACACAGATACCGCAAGCTCAACAAATAATTCCAGCAGAGACAAAAAATTTAAAAGAAGGAAACGACCAAAATTTTTCATATGAATTTGAACCAGAGGAAGATGAAATTTTAGAAGACTTATTGCCAAAAAATATTTCAACTCAAGTTTTCAAAGCACTGCTTGAAAACGCAGCAAGTGAGCAAGGATCAAGAATGACAGCAATGGATAATGCAACAAGAAACGCTGGAGATTTAGTTGATAAACTAACAATTGATTATAATAGAAGCAGACAAGCCTCTATTACAAAAGAATTAATAGAAATTATATCAGGAGCAGAAAGTTTATAATCATGAGTAAAAAAGGAAAAATAACACAAATCATTGGCGCAGTAGTTGACGTAAATTTTGAATCAGACTTGCCAGAAATTTATACAGCTTTAGAGGTAAACAATTCAGGAAATAAATTAATTTTAGAAGTTGCACAACATTTAGGAGAAAACGACGTTAGAACAATTGCTATGGATGCAACTGAAGGACTCAAACGAGGTGATGAAGTTTTAAATACTGGGGCGCCAATAAGTGTACCAGTTGGCCCTGAAACACTAGGAAGAATTATAAATGTTGTTGGTGAATCTATAGATGAAAAAGGTGATGTTAAAACAAAAGAAAAATGGCCAATACACAGGGCAGCCCCAAAATTTACAGATCAAGCCACTGAAACTGAACAGTTAGTTACAGGCATAAAAGTTATCGATCTTCTAGCACCATACGCAAAGGGTGGAAAAATTGGATTATTCGGAGGAGCTGGAGTTGGAAAAACAGTTACGATAATGGAACTTATAAACAATATTGCAAAAGCACATGGAGGATTTTCAGTTTTTGCAGGAGTTGGAGAAAGAACTAGAGAAGGAAATGATCTGTATCATGAAATGATAGAGTCAGGAGTAATTAAAACTGATGGTAAAGGATCAAAAGCAGCACTTGTTTATGGACAGATGAATGAGCCACCAGGAGCAAGAGCAAGAGTTGCATTAACCGGATTGACAGTTGCAGAGTACTTTAGAGATAAAGAAGGTCAGGATGTTTTATTTTTCGTAGATAATATATTTAGGTTCACCCAAGCTGGTTCAGAAGTATCAGCTTTATTAGGAAGAATTCCTTCAGCGGTAGGTTATCAACCAACTTTAGCTACAGATATGGGTAATTTGCAGGAAAGAATTACTTCTACGGATAAAGGTTCTATTACTTCTGTACAAGCTATTTACGTTCCTGCTGATGATTTAACCGATCCAGCACCCGCAACCTCTTTTTCACATTTAGATGCTACTACAGTATTATCGAGACAAATCGCTGAAATAGGAATTTATCCCGCTGTAGATCCGTTAGACTCGACTTCGAGAATTTTAGATCCAAGAGTAGTTGGTGAAGAGCATTACAGAGTAGCTCGAGATGTACAAAAAATTTTACAAGCATATAAATCTCTCCAGGATATTATTGCTATTCTTGGAATGGATGAACTTTCTGAAGAAGATAAATTAACTGTAGCAAGAGCAAGAAAAATACAAAGATTTTTATCTCAACCGTTTTTTGTTGCTGAGGTATTCACAGGATCTCCAGGAAAATTAGTTGACCTTGATGATACGATAAAAGGTTTTGACGCTATATGTAAAGGAGAATACGATCATCTACCCGAAGCGGCATTTTACATGGTTGGCGGCATAGAAGAGGTTATTGAAAAAGCAGAAAAATTATCTAAAGACAGCAAGTGATGTCAGAAATATTTACAGTCGAAATAATAAGCCCAGATCAAACAATTTTAAAACAAGAGGCACACGAGGTAACAATTCCCTCTTACGAAGGTCAAATGGGGATTTTAAATAATCATATTCCTTTAATAACATTCTTAAGACCTGGAATTATTACAATTAAGACTAATGTTGAAAAAAAATTTTATGTAGAAGAGGGCACTGTTGAGTTTTCAAATAATAATCTTTTGATTTTAACATCTACAGCGAGAGATTTAGCTAATTTTGAAAAAGCTTCGGTAAATGATTTACTAAAAAAAGCAGAATCACAACTAGATAAAACTGACACCACTGATAAAGAAAGGTATGTAGTATCTTACAAAATAGATACCTTAAAAGAAATTAGTCAATAACGAGATTAATTTCTGTAAGAAGATTGAGATATAAATCTTTTTTAAAATTTACTATTACTTCGGGTAACAATTTAGGTTCAATCCATTTCCAATCAATAAATTCTGGATGTTTTGTATTTAAATTTATTTCATTATCGTTACCTAAAAATTTTGTTATAAACCATTTTTGTTTTTGGCCTCTAAATTTACCTTTCCATATAATTCCCACTAAATTATCTGGAAGTTCATATTCATAAATACGATCTATTTCTCTAATAATTTTAATATTTTTAATGCTTGTTTCTTCAAACAGTTCTCTTTTCATTGCATTGATATAACTTTCACCTTTATCAACACCACCTTGCGGCATTTGCCATTTATTACCTGGATTATCTTTTCTTTTACCCACAAATATTTGATTATTTTTATTTAATACTATAATCCCAACGCCAGTACGCATGGGGAGTTTTTTTTTATTCATTTTTTATGAATTAAATAGTCTTATTGCGTAATTTAGCTGATTATCCTTATCAGAATTGATTTTAAAATCATCACCAATCTCTTCTACAAGAATATCAGGAGTCACACCTACTTCTGAAATAGATTTGCCAGAGGGCAGATAATATTTTGAAATTGTTAATCTCATACCTCCACCATTTTTTAAAGGTATTATAGATTGAACAGAACCTTTTCCGAAAGAATTTTCACCTAGAATGATTGCCCTTTTGTGATCTTTTAAAGCACCCGCTAAAATCTCCGAAGCAGAGGCTGAACCACTGTTAATTAAAACAACTATAGGTTTGCCTTTAATTTCATCTCCTTTTCTCGCAAAAAACTTTCTTGTTTCTGAAATTTTTCTTCCCTTTGTAGAAACAATTTCACCATCTTCTAAAAAAAAATCAGTAATGTTTATAGCTTGAGTTAATAACCCCCCAGGATTATTTCTGAGGTCAATTACATAACCTTTGATTTTTAAATTTTTTTCAAATTTTTTTAAAGATTTTAAGAATTGATTATCACTATTTTCATTAAAAGACTTTAATCTAACATAACCAATATTCTTCTCTTTGCTAATTATTTTAGAACTAACTGATTGAACTTCAATTATTTTCCTTTTAATTTTAAACTCTAATGGCTTCTTTATATTTTTTCGTCTTACTGTAAGTTTTATTGACGTACCAACTGGTCCACGCATTAATTTAACAGCTTCCATTAAAGATTTGCCTTGAACTTGATCTTCACCAATTTTTACAATGTAATCTCCCGCCTTTATTCCTGCTTCAGCCGCAGGAGTTCCATCTATTGGTGAAATCACTTTTACCACACCAGACTCCATACCAATTTCAATTCCTAGTCCACCAAATTTTCCACTTGTATCTGTTTGCATTTCTTTGAATAGCTCAGGACTCATATAAGCAGAATAAGGATCTAGGGATTGTAAAACACCGTTGATCGCTGAGTCCATCATCTCGGCTTGATCAACATCATCAACATAATCTTTTTTTATGTTTTCAATAACCTCTCCAAAAAGATCGATTTTTTCATATAAGTCATTTTTGGCATTAAGTGAATTATTGAAAAAAATTAATATTAAGATTAATGAGATATAAATTTTTTTCATATCATAGCCTTTTCTTTCGGAATCTCCTCTGACCACATTTTTTCTAAATCGTAAAATTCTCTTTTTTCAGGATGAAACATATGTACAATTACGTCTTGAGCATCTACTAATTTCCAATCGTTACTATCTTTACCTTCAATACGACAATTTTCTAAACCAAGTTTTTTTAATTCAGCAACAAGAATTTCAGAGAGCGATTGCAGGTGCCTTGATGATGTTCCTGAAGCTATAATCATATAATCAGCAATGTAAGATTTATTTTCAAGATTTATTGACGTAATACTTTGAGCTTTGTTGTTATCAAGGATTTTTTCAATCTTATTTTTGATTTCAATAATTTTCATTAACGATTTTTATTTAATTTTATTCTAACTTTTGTTGAAGATATTAAAATAGGTTTATTATTAATAAAAATAATTTTATTTTTTAAATATTTAGCCACTATTGATTTCTTACTATTCCTATCATATCCCTTTCTAGAAAAAACAACTAATTTTACTAATTTAACAATTTTTTTCCAGTTTTTCCACTTGTGAAACTTGATTAAATTATCAGATCCAATGATAAAATAGATGTTTTTAATTTTTTTCTTACTTATCAAATAGTTAATTAAATTTATACTTCTTGATGATTTTAAAGTTTTATCCAAGTAAGCAACTTTTATATTTTTAACATTTATTGCAATTTTTTTTGCTTTGCTAATTCTTTGTGAAATTGAATAAAGAGGTTTTTGTTTAAAAGGATTTTTTTTGGTTACCACCCATATTAACTTGCTCAAATTTAACTTTTTAATTGCAATTTTAGAAATTTTCAAATGCCCATTGTGTGGCGGGTCAAAACTTCCACCTAACACTCCGAACGATTTCTCTAAAATTTTTGCCATTAATTATGGTCTTATAATTCCTTTTCCAGAAACTAAATATTTATAAGAAGTCAATTGATCTATACCGACAGGACCTCTTGGCGGTAATTTGTTTGTAGAGATACCAATTTCACCCCCAAAACCGAACTCTCCGCCGTCTGCAAATTGCGTTGACACATTGTGCATTGCTATTGAACTATTAACGCCATTTAAAAATATTTGAGCATTTTTTTTATTATTTGTAATTATGCTATCAGTATGCATGGTTCCATATTTTAAAATGTGATCAATACCTTCTTTTACATTTTTTACAGTCTTAATTGAAATAATAGAGTCCAAATATTCTGTTTTCCAATCTTTCTCTCCTGCTTTTTTAAGCTTTCCATTAAACAATTTATTAATCTTATGATCCACTCTTACCTCACAGCCTGAATTGATGAGTGATTGAATTATTTCTTTTGCATGAGAATTTATTGCTTTTTCATCAATTAAAAGTGTTTCTACGGCACCACAAATACTTGTCCTTCTCATTTTCGCATTAATGATTATTTTTTTTGCCATACTTATATTTGCACTTTTGTCTAAATATATATGACACAAGCCTTCAAGATGACCAATTACATGTACATTAGAAAATTTTTGTACTTTTTCTACAAGTCCTTTACCTCCTCTTGGAACAATTACATCAATGTATAAACTCATTTTTGATAATAGCTGATCTACTATTTTTCTATTTTTATTTTCTATAAACTGAACACAGTTTTGATTAATATTATTTTTTCTTAAACTATCTCTAAATAAGCTAGCTAATAATTTATTTGAATTATAGGCTTCTGATCCACCTCTTAAAATAGAGCAATTACCTGATTTTAAACATAATGCCGCGACATCAGCAGTTACATTAGGTCTGCTCTCATATATCACACCTATTACTCCTATTGGAGTTGTTACTTTTTTTATAGTCAAATTATTTGGTCTACGCCATGTTTCAATAACTCTTCCAACAGGATCTTTAAATTTTGTTATTTCATTTATTGAATGTCTTATCCCTTCTATTCTTTTTTTATTTAAAATTAGTCTATCAACTAAATGTTTTCTTTTAACATTTTTTACATCTTTTAAATTTTCTCTAATTATCTTATTTGTATTTTTTAGAAGAGATTGATTGTAATTTTCTAAAACTTTTTTTATTTTTTTATGTTTTATGTTCTTTAAGTCCTCAAACGCCTTTTTTGCATTCCTACCTATTGATTGTAAATAATTCATTTATAATAATACCATATCATCTTTGTGAATGACTTCAGTTTTACTCAGATAACCTAGAATTATTTCAATTTCTTTACTCTGTTTACCTTTAATTTTCTCTATTTCAGTGGAACTAAAAGAGGATAATCCTCGAGCTAACTGATTATTATTCTGATCTAAAATTAAGACATTTTCTCCTTTTTTGAAATATCCTTTAATCTTAATTATACCAGGTGCAAGCAAGCTTTTGCCATTTGATAGAGCTTTAGCCGCGCCGTTATCGATATAAATAGTTCCATTGCAGTTAAGAGACCCGATAATCCATTTTTTTCTAGCGTCTAACGTAGAAATTTTTGGTAGAAAATGTGTATATTTTTTATTTTTAATCATATTTGAAATCGGATTATTTACTTTACCATTAGCGATAAACATATGGCTTCCTGAATTCATGCAAATCTTTGCAGCATCCAACTTTGTAGTGATTCCCCCTGAGCCAAATTTATTTTTCTTATTATCTATCATAGAAATAATTTTCTCATTAATTGAGGTTACTTCTCTTACAATCTTTTTACCTTTCGACTTATCGTATAGTCCATCAACATCAGAAAACAAAATCAGCATATCTGCCCCAATAATTTGAGCTACTCTTGCAGCTAGTCTATCATTATCTCCATATTTTATTTCACTAGTTGCCGTTGAGTCATTCTCATTGACTACAGGGATAGCTTTAATTTTAAACAAATTATCAAATGTTCTTCTCACATTAATAGCCCTTCTTCTTTGCTCAGTATCATCTGGGCTAATTAAAATTTGACCAGTTTTGATTTTATATTTATCAAACAGTTTTTGAAATTCTCCTGCTAGATGAATTTGGCCAACTGCTGCAATAGCTTGGCTCATTTCTAATTTAATTTTTCCTTTTTTAATCTTTAGATATTTTTGGCCAAGAGCTATTGCACCTGATGAGACAATTACAAAGTTTTTTCCTTTTCCATATTTTTTTATATCTTTAATAAGAGAAGTAACCCACTTTTTTTTGAAAATACCTTTACCGTCAATGACAGTTGCAGATCCAAGTTTTAAAACTATTTTATTGGCATTTTTAATTAGCATATTTAATCAATAATTTTTTTATTTTTTGAATGTCTTTGTTAGAATAAATAGATACTACCTCATATTTGGTTTTAATTTTTTTTTTAAATTCTTTTAATTTTTCATTTATCTCATTATCATCTAATAAATCTGATTTATTAAAAAAAATGATTTCTTTCTTTTTTATTAAATCTTTATCATAATTAGATAATTCTGATTTAATTTTTTTATAAGAATTCAATAAATCATCTTCTGATAAATCTATTAAATGAAGTAAAATTTTACATCTTTCTATATGTCTCAAGAATTTATCTCCGAGACCAATACCTTTATGTGCACCTTCTACTAAACCAGGAATATCAGCTAAAGTAATTTCTTTTCCTCCATAGTAAGACACTCCTAAATTTGGATTTATTGTCGTGAAAGGATAGTTTGCTATTTTTGGCTTAGCTCTTGTTAATGCTGCAAGCAAACTAGATTTACCAGCATTTGGTTTACCAATAATTCCAATATCAGCAATTATTTTTAATTGAAGCCATATCCAAAATTCTTCACCTAATTTTCCATTAGTTTTTTTTCTTGGCGCTCTATTTGTCGAACTTTTAAATCTTACGTTACCTAGTCCACCCTTACCACCCGATGCCACAAGATATTTCTCTTTATTTTTAGTAAAGTCATAAATTAAGGTATTATTATCCTCTTCAAGTAGTTGAGTCCCCAATGGAACTTTTAAAATCAAATCTTCCCCATTAGCTCCAGTTTTATTTCTTTTACTTCCAGGTTTTCCATGTTGAGCTTTAAAATGTTGAGCATACCTGAAATCAATTAACGTATTAAGGTTTCTGTCCGATTGAACAATTATAGATCCACCGTCTCCACCATCGCCCCCATCTGGTCCACCATATTCCACAAACTTTTCTCTTCTAAAGCTTGCCGAACCTGACCCGCCATTACCGGCTTTAATATAAATCTTTGCTTGATCTAAAAATTTCATTATTATTATAATATAAATAACTTAGGTTATTTATATAGATTTAATTGGGGATCACAGAAACAAAAGTTCTGTTTAATTTAGATTTTTTGAATTTTACTTTTCCTTTAATCAAAGAAAAAATTGAGTGGTCTTTACCCATACCAACATTATCACCAGGATGAATTTTCGTGCCCCTTTGTCTAACTATAATATTTCCAGGTATCACTACTTGATCACCATATTTTTTTACCCCAAGACGTCTACCTTTACTATCTCGGCCGTTCTTCGATGATCCACCTGCTTTTTTAGTTGCCATTTAATTTCCTATTTTTTTGCTTCCTTTTTTATAACTTTTTTTTCTTTTGTAACAGATTTCTTTTTTTCAATAATTTTAGCTTCATCTACAATTTTTCCACCTTTTGCTAAAATTTTTGTTATTTGTATCTTAGAGTGACGTTGTCTATGACCATTCTTTTTTCTTGAGTGTTTTCTTCTTCTTTTATGAAAAATTAATACTGTTCTATCTTTGACATTGTCTAAAAGTTTAGCTTCTACTGTAGCTCCGTCAACTTTAGGACTTCCAACCTCAGTATTTTTATCGTCGTTTAAAAGTAAAACATTATCAAATTTAATAGTTTCGCCGACTTTAGCGTTAAGTTTTTCTATTTCTAATATTTTACTTGTGGTTACTTTGTACTGTTTTCCACCAGTTTCTATTATAGCAAATGACATAAAATCTCTTTTTTTAATTTCCACGCAATATAGCCCTCAATACTAGCAAGTCAAGATTATTGAAGCTAAAAAGAATCCTTTAAATCTCGTAATTTTGAAAAAACTTCAACATCGGATGAGTCTTTTAAGCCTAAGCTTTGTTTTATTTCAGGGTCATCACACCTAAGGAAAATATTCGTTTTAATTTCGTCAGCTATAGTAGACGGAATAGTCGGCTGGTTAGAGTTTAGTTTTTTTTCAATGTCAATTTTTTTGTCTCTTAAATAGGTGTTTTTTGGATCATGCTTTAAACAGAAATTTAAATTTGAATTTGTGTACTCATGTCCACAATATATTTTTGTATCAGGAGGAAGATTTTTTATTTTATTTAAAGAATTAAACATTTCCTCGTGAGTGCCTTCAAATACTCTACCACATCCTAAAGAAAATAATGTATCTCCAGTAAAAGCAATTTTTTCCTTTTTAAAGAAAAAAGCTATATGGCCTTTTGTATGGCCTGGAATAAAAATTATATCAAATTCTAAATTTCCAATTTTGTGCTTTTGATTTTCTTCAAGCAATATATCTACTCCTGGAATACGATTTTTATCTGAGTTTGAGCCTAAAATTTTCGAGTTATATTTTTTTTTAAGTTCAAGGTTAGCACCAACATGATCAGCATGATGATGAGTATTTAAAATAAAATCTAGCTTTTTATATTTATTTATTATTTTATCACAGGCTTTAAATTCAGAAGGATCTACTATTGAAACAGTGCCTGTTTCTTTTTCATGAATTAAATAACTGTAATTGTCACTTAAGCATGGAATAATTTCTATAATCATTTACCCTATTAAAAAAATTCCTAATTTTGAAAAGAGATTTTTTATTTCCAAATTGCTTTTTTTTATTAATGAAGTTTTATCTTCATTAACCCCCACTACTTGTTTAATATTTATATTTTTCTCATAACAAAACTTAAATAGATCTTTAATAGTACACATATGTAAGTTAGGAGTGTTATACCAAGTATTTGGTAATGTTTTTGTAACTGGCATTTCACCGAAAAATAAAAGTTTCATTCTTACCTTCCAATATCCAAAATTTGGAATTGAAACAACTACTGCTTTGCCTATTCTCAAAAGATTTTTTAAAACTTCTTCTGGATTATAAAAAGCTTGTAATGTTTGGCTAAGCACAACGTAGTCAAAAGATTGATCAGGAAATTGATGAAGTTCAGTTTCAGCATTCCCCTGTATAACTGGCAAACCTTTGTGTATGCATTGTTGCACATTTTCTTGATTAAGTTCTAATCCACGAACCTCTATATTTTTTTCCTTTTTTAGGAAATTCATTAGAGATCCATCTCCACAACCAACATCCAAGACTCTTGTGTTGTTAGGTAATAATTCAGCTATTACTTTAAATTCTTTTTTCATTTTTAAACTTTTCATACATTGAATCTATAAAACCTTTAAGAGTTTTTAAAAATTCTGGTTCATTTAATAAGAAGGAGTCATGTCCCTTGTCTGTTACTATTTCTGAATAGGAAACATCAGCACCAGATGCATTTAATGCAATTACTATATCCTTATTTTCTTTTGTTGTATAAAGCCAGTCTGAAGAAAATGATATTACTAGAAATTTTGTGTCTTGATTTTTAAAAGCTTCAACTAACCCGCCTTTATATTGTTTAGAAAGATCAAAATAATCCATTGCTCTAGTTATATAAAGAATTGAATTTGCATCAAATCTTTCCACAAAAGCATAACCTTGGTGTCTTAAATAACTCTCCACCTGAAAATCTGCGTTAAAACTAAATTCGTAATCAGCTTTTTCTTGTAATTTTCTTCCAAATTTTTCTTGCATACCTTTTTCAGATAAATAACTTATATGTCCAACCATTCTTGCAACTGCTAAGCCATTTTTAGGCTGTACATTTTTTGATACATATTTTCCATTATCCCATACAGGGTCAGCCATTATAGCTTGGCGTGCTAGTTCGTTAAGTGCAATATTTTGTGCACTATGACTCGAACTACAAGCTATCGGAATAGCTGAAAAAGCTTTATCAGGAAATGTTGCGCAAAATTGTAATAACTGCATTCCGCCCATTGATCCGCCAGTAGCACATAAAAGTTTTTTTATACCAAGGTGTTCCAGTAAAGACTCTTGAGCTTTCACCATATCTTTAATGGTGATAACTGGAAAATCTAAACCGTAGGGCTGGTTGTTTACAGGATTTGTATCTTTTGGTCCAAGAGATCCCATACATCCACCAATTACATTTGCGCAAATCACAAAATATTTATCTGTATCAATAGCCTTGCCAGGACCAACAGCAGTGACCCACCAGCCCTCTTTATTTGTTACAGGATTCGTGCCAGTTACAAATTGATCGCCCGTTAAAGCGTGGAATACTAAAATAGCGTTGTCTTTATTTTCATTAAGTTTTCCATAGGTTTCATAGGCTAGAGGAAAATTCTTAATGGTTTTTCCACAATCAAGCTTGAGTGGTTTAGTAATAGTAATCTTATTTATATTCTCAATTTTTCTATTCATCCAAAAAAAAAGCCCAGCTAAACTGGGCATCTCCCTTTTTAGCTAAATTTATTATGCGCTTGCAATATGGTTAAATCAGCGCGATATCTATTTACTAGATCATCACAAACTTGTCAATTTTATATAAGATAAAGACTTCTAGAAAAACTCGAACAATTTAGATATTACATTAATTAATGAGATTACCTAAGCCAAATAACATAATAACTGAAAAATACGTAGTAGGAATGAGCGTATTTAAAAATAGACTAGCTAAGATAAAATTATCAGCTAATGAGTCTGCGCTTGGACCTAGTCCAAAAGCAAAAAAAGAATATATAAAAGTATCAAAAAGTTTTGCAAGATATCCCGACACCAATGGTACTTTTTTAAGAGAAACTTTATCAAAAAAATTTAAACTAGATAAAAATAGAATTATTTTGGGATCAGGTTCAGATCAAATTTTTGAATTAATCTGTAAAGCATACCTAAAAAAAGGTGATGAGGTAATTGTGCCTAAATATAGTTTTATTATTTATAGAATTTATAGCAAAATGAATGGAGCAAAAGTTATTTATTCAAAAGAAAATAATTTTACAGTCTCAGTAAAAGATATTTTAAAAAAAGTAACTACTAAGACAAAAGTTGTATTTTTAGCTAATCCTAATAATCCAACCGGGACCTATATTGAAAAAAAAGATTTATTGTTTTTACGAAAAAAACTACGAAGCAATATTTTGTTAGTAGTTGATGATGCTTATTTTGAATATGTAAAACAAAAAAATTATTCTTCAGCTTTAAAATTGTTTTCAAACTTTAAAAATGTGGTAATGACAAGAACATTTTCAAAAATTTATGGCTTAGCAGGATTAAGAGTGGGGTGGGGATATGGATCAAAAGAAATTATTGATACGTTAAATAAAATTAAGCCACCTTTTAATGTAAATAAAGCAGCTTTGTTCGCCGCATCTGCCGCAATAAAAGATAGTGTTTGGTTAAATAAAGAAATTAAACACGTTAATAATTGGAATAAAAAAATGTTTAATGAATTTAAAAAAATGAAAATTGAAACTAATAAAAGCTATTGCAATTTTTTATTAATAAATTTTGATAAAGTAAAAATTAATTCATCAAGAGTTTTTAAATTATTAGCGAAAGCAGGAATTTTAGTTCGTAAAATGGATGTTTATGGTATTAAGAATTCGTTAAGAATTACGATTGGGAAAAGTGAAGAAAATAGAAAATTAATTTCTAAAATGAAAAGAATATTAAATGTTTAATAAAATAAGTATAATCGGATGTGGTTTAATTGGTTCTTCTATTTTGAGAGCAGTAGAAGAAAAAAAATTAGCAACTAAAATTAGTGCTTACGATAAATCATCGAAAGTTAATGATTATTTGAAAAAAAACTTTTCAGTTGAAATTTGTAGCAACATTTCAGATGTTGTTAAGGATTCCGATTTAGTAGTGATTGCTTCTCCTTTAAGTGGCTATAAAGAAATACTTTTATCTATTCATACTAGTTTGAAAGAAAATGTTATTTTAACCGATACAGGTTCTGCAAAAAAAGAAGTAAATAAAATTATCAGCAATTTAAATCTTAAAAATGTAAATTGGATTGCTTCACATCCTATAGCTGGAACAGAATACAGTGGTCCAGAAGCAGGTTTTGCAAGTTTATTTAAAAATAGATGGTGCATAATATCTGTTGATAAAAAAAAAGTAGCCGAGGATAAAATAAAATCTTTAGAAAATTTTTGGTCAAAGCTTGGAAGCAAGACTAAACGTATGACATTTGAAGATCATGATTATGTTTTATCTTTAACTAGCCATTTACCACATGCCGTAGCTTACAGTATTGTAAGAACAGCAATTAACAAAGAAGACAAATTTAAGGACGATGTCATTCAATATAGCGCAGGTGGATTGAGAGATTTTACGAGAATAGCAGCATCAGACCCTTTAATGTGGAAAGATATATTTATTGATAATAGTGAAAATATCTTAAAAGTTTTAGACAATTATTCTAAGAATCTAAATGAAATTAAAGATGCAATAAAAAATAAAGATAGTAAAAAACTTTTAGAGATTTTTTCATCAACTAAAAAAGTGAGAAAAGAAATTATCGAAGCTGGTCAAGATACTGACAAACCTGGATTTGGAAGAAAATAATTAAGAGAACTTTCTTATTTCATTATAAATTTGATTTTCTATATCTTTGGTAAATTCTTCATTATCTTTACCTGACATGATTGGCTCTAAAAATGAAATGTGAATATCACCCGGATATTTCATAAAACTATTCTTTGGCCAGACTTTACCAGTATTAAGAGCTACAGGGATACAAGGCAAATTTAGAGCTTTGTAAATTCTACCAACTCCCTTTTTAAAAGGTGGATTTTCATCAAGTTTTACTCTTGTTCCTTGGGGGAATATTAAAAGTGGTCTTTTACTTTTCTCAATTTTTTCTTTCACTTTATCAAAAAAATTTAAATTTTCTTTTGTTGTTGTCTCTCTAACTATTGCTATTGAACCTATTTTTCTCAAGTACCAACCAAATAATGGAATATTAAGTAGTTCTTTTTTTAAAATAAAAATTGGACCATCTAAAGGTATTTGTAGAGCAAAAGTTTCAAACATAGACTGATGTGCAGAAGCGACAAAATAATTTTCTACTTTTTTAAGATTTTCTACCCCATGAAAAATTACCTTTGTATTTAAGATAATTCTCAAAATCAGCACTATATATTTTGCAGATAATCTACCAAAAAAAATTGTGAACTTACTTGGTAAAAATAAGGTTGGTATAGCTAAAATAAAAATTGTAATGAGACCAACGTATAAAAAAATATTAAAAATTAATGATCTAATTAATTGCATTAAGAATTAATCAATTTAAGTAAATTTTGTTTCTTTCTTATATATCTAAGTTTATTTTTATTGATTAAAATTTCAGCAACTAGCGGCCTTGTATTATAATTTGAGGATAAGGAAGAACCATAAGCTCCAACATTAGTTATAGCCACAAATTCATTTTCATTTATTTTAGGATAGTTTTTATAAACTCCGAATTTGCAAGTGGTTTCACATATTGGTCCAACAAATTCTATTTTACCTTTCATTCTTGATGATTTTTTAGAAATAGGAATAATTTTATGAAAAGCTTCATACAAAGCAGGGCGCATAAAATCATTCATACCAGCATCTAGTATAATAAAGTTTTTATTAGCACCTTTTTTAATAAATTGTATTTTACTTATTAGAAGACCAGTATTACCAATAATAGATCTTCCAGGTTCAAAGATTATTTTACAATTTAATTTTTTAGAAAAATTATGTACCAATCTAGAATATTTACTTAAATTAATTGGCTTTTCTTTATCAGTATAATTAATACCGAAACCACCACCTAAATCTACATACTTCAAATTCAGTTTTAATTCTTTTATTAATTTACTCATTACATTCAAAGTTTTTCTAAAAGGTGTATCGTTCAATATTTGACTACCGATATGTACACTTAAAGCTTCTAATTTTACGTTTTTAAAAGTTTTTACTGTTTTTAGAAAAACCTTAAAATTTTTAATCGATAAGCCGAATTTATTTTCAGCTTTACCAGTTGATATATTTTTATGTGTTTTGGCATCAACATTTGGATTTAATCTAAATCCTATTGAAACTTTCTTTCTTAATTTTTTTGATAAATTATTTACTAATTTGGCTTCGCTTTCAGACTCACAATTGATTAATAATATTTTTTTGTTAATTGCAATTTTAAGTTCCTCTTCAGTTTTACCTACCCCAGAAAAAACAATTTTATTAGGTCTAATACCTGCTTTTAAGGCTTTTAATAATTCACCTCCTGAAACTACATCGGCTCCAGCACCTAATTTACTAAGAACTCTTAGTATATTTAAATTACTATTAGATTTCGCTGCAAAGCAAATTAAAGGATTTGTTTTTTTAAATGTGTTAGCAAATTTCAAAAAATTGAAAGCAATTTGACTTTCCGAATAAATATAAAAAGGTGTTTTATTTTTTTTTAAAATATTTTTGATTGACAGTTTTTCAACAAACAAATTTTTACCTACATATCTTAAATTTTGCATAAGATTATGAAATTATATTGACCTGATCAATTTGACCTTGGTATTTAGGTTCAGATTTTTTTCCGCAACTAGTTAAAATAAAAATCACCAGGAAAAAAGCAATTATTAGTTTCATTAAATTTCCCTTTTATATTTTTTTATCATTGATTTAACATTAATTACAGATGTTCCTCCATAAGATTTTTTTGCATTCATAGAATTCTTTACATCAAATACTTTTAAAACACTTTTATCTAAATCTTTATAAAATTTTTTGATTTCATCCAAATTTAATTCAGATAACATCTTTTTATTTTTTTCTGCATAATTCACAAGTTTTGCTGAAATAGCGTAAGACTCTCTAAACGATAAATTTTTATTTTTAACAAGATAGTCTGCAAAATCAGTTGCTGTTGTATATCCTTGGTTAGCCATAATAAGCATATTTACTTTATTAGCATTTACAGCACTGATTAACTCAGCACTCATAATTAGAGTATCTTTTAAAGTATCAAAGCCGCCAAAAACTAATTCTTTGTCATCCTGCATATCTTTAAAATATGACATGGGAAGACCTTTCATTATTGTTAGCATTGCATTTAACTTTCCATAATTTATTCCAACTTTTCCTCTTATTAATTCTGCAGGATCAGGATTCTTTTTTTGTGGCATAATTGAAGATCCTGTAAGCATACTGTCTTTAAATGAAATTAAATTAAAGGCATCAGAATTATAAATAACAAAATCTTCAGCTAATCTTGATAAGTGCATTGCACAAACAGCTGAAGCATATAAAAAATCGATTGTAAAATCTCTATCAGATACAGAGTCTATGGAATTATCTGTAGGTTTTTTAAAACCAAGTTTTTTTGCAGCATAAGTTCTATCTATCTTATAAGATGTTCCTGAGAGAGCCGCTGATCCAAGAGGACACTCATTTAAAAGTTCAAGATTATTTTCAAATCTTTTTTTATCTCTTTTTAGCATTTCATAGTATGACAACAAATAATGAGCAAATGAAATAGGTTGTGCATTTTTTAAATGTGTCAATCCGGGCATAACCGTATCTGTATTTTTTTCAGCTTTTTTTATTAAATTTTTCATAACAACTGAAATGTCTTTTATAATTTCGTTTGATGCTTCTTTAACCCATAATTTAAAATCAGTTACTACCTGATCATTTCTTGATCTTGCAGTGTGCAGAAATCCAGCTGAGTGACCAATGATCTCAAATAATGCTTTTTCTATATTTAAGTGAATATCCTCGAACTCTTCTTTAAACTTAAAATTACCCTTATCTATCTGAGCTTTAATTTTTTTTAGCCCATTGATAATTTTGTTACCATCTTCACTTTTAATGATCTTTTGTTTCATAAGCATCTGTGTGTGTACAATAGATGCAGCGATATCTTGTTCATAAAGTCTTTTATCAATATGAATAGAAGACCCAATCTTTTGAAAAGATTGAGACGTTATGTTTTTAAATCTGTTAGACCAAATTGTTTTATTTTTCATTTTACTGTGTTATTTCTAATTTAAATTAATATGAAAATTAGTAAATCTTTTAAAATCTATATTCACATAATCCTTCTATATCTGATTAGCCATAATCTTCACGGGGCAGAAGATTTTTCAAAAAATATAGTAATTCATGAAAAACCGACTCAAATAAAAGAATTAAAATTCAAAGATTCAGATCTTAATGATGTCGATTTAACTAACAAAAAAGGCAACATCATGATCTTGAATTTCTGGGCAACCTGGTGTGCGCCTTGTAAAAGAGAAATGCCCTCACTAGAAAAATTAACCAATCAATTTCCACAAGTAAAAGTTTATGCCATTAACATGGAACAACCTAATAAACTTAAAGTAAGAGACTTTTTCAGAAGTATTGGCGTCGCTAGTTTAGATACTTACTACGATCCAAAGTTGAAATTAGTAAAGCAATTCAAAATGCGAGGACTTCCTACTAGTATTTTGATTGATAAAAATGGAAATGAATTTGGTAGAGTCATCGGCGAAGTTGATTTTGTGAGTGATGACTTTATAAGTTTGATTAAAAAATATATTTAGTTTTTAAAAAAATAGGCCATTAAAACCAGAACTATAATTGCAATAAACTGAAGTAATACCCGTAATTGCATTAATTTATTAGAATATTTTTTACTAGTACTTCCACCCTTAAATAAAGTATATATACCCATTATCAAAACTATGGCTACAGCACCTAATAAACTAAATCCTATAAAATTAAAAAAAAATTCAGACATTTAATATTCTACTATCATGACCAATTCATTAAATACAATTATTTTAGAACCACTTTCTAAAAATAAACCCAAAAACGCCGTAATACTTTGCCACGGTTATGGAGGAGATGGCAACGATATCTCAATTCTTGCAAATTACTGGCGAGCTCATTTACCAGACACAATATTCATTTGCCCTGATGCTCCTGAGAAATGCGCAGCAAGCGTATCTGGCTTTCAATGGTTTGATTTAATGGATCAAACACCAGAGCAAGTTTTAGCTAAATCGCTAGTCGCAGAAAAGAAACTAAATAAACTTATTGATGAGGTAAAAAAAAATTATAATTTAAAAGCTAGCGAAATTATCATTGGAGGATTTAGCCAAGGCTGTATGATTACTTTACAAGCTGGCTTAAAAAGAAAAGACGCAGTGAATTCTGTAATTGGCTATTCAGGAAGAATTATTGACACTGAACATCTTTCAAAAAATATTAATTCTAGACCAAAGATTATTTTAATGCACGGGGACATAGATCAAGTTGTTTCTATTGACTCACTACTAGAAGCTAAGGACTTTTTTAATAAAAATAATTACGAAATTAAAACACATATTTTTAAAAACTGTGAACATCGTATACCAACTGAAGGGTCAAGTTTGGGCCTTCAATTTATAAAAAAACAATTTAATTCTTAATTTTTTGAGTGTTACATAATTATAACTTGATATAATTTTTTGTATCAGTTAGCTTTACTTAATGATTATTTCTTCTGCAGATAAAGTACCTCTTGAAAAATGCCCAGCGTTGGTATTGAACGCAGACTTTAGGCCTCTGAGCTATTATCCATTATCAATTTGGTGCTGGCAAGATGCAGTCAAATCAGTTTTTTTAGACAGAGTGAGTATTGTCTCAAACTATAAAAGAAAAATAAGAAGCCCTTCATTTGAAATGAATTTACCAAGTGTGATCGCGCTTAAAAATTTTATACAACCTTCAAAAAATCCAAATTTTACAAGATTTAATGTTTTCTTAAGAGACAAATTTGCCTGCCAGTATTGTGGAGATAAAAAAGATTTAACATTTGATCACCTTTTACCAAAATCAAGAGGTGGACTAACTGATTGGAATAATGTTGTAACAGCTTGTTCAAGTTGTAATGTTAAAAAAGGTGGTAAGCTTTATAAAGATTGTGATTTAAAATTAACTAATAAACCTTATGCACCGACTGTAGAAGATTTGCACCGCAACGGTAGAAACTTTCCTCCTAACTTTTTGCATGAAAGTTGGATGGATTATCTGTATTGGGATATCGAGTTAGAACCCTAATTAAACTTTTTCTGAAATCGTAATAGCTATTCTTGATGAAGTTTTAATGATTTTATCTAAGACTCCGTATAATCCTTTTTTTGTTGCTCCATTATCATACGCTATGTCTTTATGATCTAATTCGTCCTGCCTAAATTTCATAATTTTCTTTTTTAACTCTTCTTCATCTTTTCCAAGTTTATAAGTTTGATCTTTATAGTGACCATCAATTACTTCTTCAACTGATGCAGTACAAAGCATGGCTGCTTTTTCTCCTAACATTGCCGTTCCAAAACCAAGAGTTACACCCATCAGATCCCAGAGAGGTAAAAGTTTTGTAGGTTTTATATTTCTTTTTTTAATTTCGTTATCAAAATATTCGTAGTGTTCTTTTTCATGTTCTTTCATCTCTTCTATTTTCTTTTTTAAAAACTCGTCTTGTTTAAATGTTTTTAAAGCTAGAAGTTGACCTTCATATATCTTGATTGCACCACGTTCACCAGCATGGTCAACTCTTATAATTTCTTCTAAAGTTTTTTTGTTAGTTTTTTCCATAATTTTTAATAACTTTTATTATAATACCACTAAGTATTAATGAGATAACTGTATTTATTGTAGCAAGTGAAAGCCCTAAAAATCTAAAAGTTACATCTTTACAGCTTACTATCTCTATTTTTTTAAGCTGATTTAGAAGATCTTCTTTATTTAAGGGCCGGCTATTGCCTAAATCACAAACTAAAGATTCCCTAAAAAAACCTTGTTCTATACCAAAATGATAAAAAGAAACTAAAGCACCAAAAATAAAGAATATTAAAATGAGGCTAGAAATTATTTTTTGATATTTATTTAAAATAAAGATTAGTGAAATAAGTATTATCGCAGCAATATAAGGAATTCTTTCAATTATACATAAATTACAAGGTTTGTGGCCAAGCACATACTGTATGAAGTAAGCTATTGAAAGCGAGAGTATACTAAAGGCTAAAATACCATTTAATAGTAGCTTGTTATTTAAAATCATTTAACGAAGATTAAGTACAAGGCAGCCGCTAAAATTACAATAAGTATTCCAGCAAGCGTAAACCATAACGCACCTTTTTTTTCAATAAATTCACCAAATTTTTTACCAAAAAGATAAGTTAAATAAGAAACTAATAAAAATCTAAGACCTCTTGTAAAAAGACATATAAAAAAGAAAACAGTGAGATTAAAACCAATCACTCCACTTGTAATCGTAAATACTTTAAAAGGAAGAGGAGTAAAACCTGCTAAAAACATAATTCCAAGCCAAGCTAAAAAACCACCTCTGGTAGACATCTTATCTTGAATTTGAAAAACTTTTTCCTCATATCCATAAAACTCGATAATAACCATCGAAGCATCTAAAAAAAACACACCCAACATGTAACCAAACAATCCACCTAAAACTGAACCTACAGTAGCTATGAGAAATATTTTAAAATAATCCTCTCTTTTGGCTACAACCATAGGAACTATCATTAGATCTGGTGGGACAGGAAAAAAGAAACTTTCGATAAAGGCCACAAAGCCGAGTAATGGCTTTGAAAATTTATGCCTAGCAAGTTCTACACATCTGTCGTATAATTTTTTTAACATGAATTTAAAATGCACAATTCTTAGATACCTAGCAAGTTTAATTTTATCGACAGTTGTTATCTACGCTATCGTAATAGTTGCGGGAATGTTTGGTGCAGATTACGGTTTTTCTCCAGGGGATACATTTATCATTTGGATTTTAATGGCTATTCTTATTAATCAAAGCGTCACTTGGAATAAATAATATTCATGAGTGATCCCGTAGACATTAAAATTGCTCGTATAAATAAAAGCGAGAATGTAGGCACAGGCATAAATAAAGATAAAGTCCATGAAGTTTTTCAGCGAAACATCAATGAAAAATTGAGGGCATTTTATAGATTACAACAAGATTGGGTAAATCGTGCGTATAAAAACTTTAATGATTTCGATACATATCTGATCTTAATGTATCTAATGAATAAAGTTTACATTAACTATTCAGACCGATTTCACTATATGTCAATGGAAGCCTTTTATGGTCAAGACAAAGTAGGTATCGAAAAATTAAACTTAATTGAGATATCTAAAGATCTTAATATTCCAAAAGAAACTGTTAGACGGAAAGTAAATTATCTTCAATCTAATGACATTATTATAAGATCTGGAAAATCAATCTTTTTACATTCCAAAGGATTGGAAATCCAAAAACCCATGAGTACAATTGAAAATCTGTCCGGACTATTGTCCAAACTTTCAATGTACTTATCCGTCGAAGACTGGTTTGGTCAACCAGTAGAAAAAGAGAAAATAAAAAAATTTATTATAGAGCACTTTACTGTAAGTTGGGAGTATTGGTATAGATTTCAAATACCTTATTTAGTGAGACATAGATCTTTTTTTGGAGATTTAGAGTCTTGGAATGTGTGGGGGTCAATTGGTTTAGTTCAAATTAGAGATTTAATAGAGTCTATTGAAAATGATGTAACAAGAAAACCTGAAACATATGGGGATTTCTTTTTAGCTACTCTAAAACATAAGTCTAAACGAGGAATTAATGCTTCTTCAATTTCAGATATATCAGCCATACCAAGAGCCACAGTAATTCGAAAACTTAAGTCTTTGGAGAAAAATAAACAAATTATTAGAAATAAAAAACTAGAATATTCAATTGGAAATAATCGAGAGCATATGAAAAAAATAGGGGAAAACTACAAAATCAGTCAAAGAGCATTTAGTGAATATTGCACTACAATGTTTAACTTGATGAAATTTTCTAAATTTAGTATTTAATAATTTCGTAACAAAAAAATGTTAAATTAAGTCCTTAGGGTTTTTTATAAAATTATGGAAATAGCAAAAACAATAGCCCCGGTGTGTTTAGCCATAATAATGTTCGGATTAGGTCTTGGCCTAACCGTAGCCGACTTTAAAAGAGTAATTACAATCCCTAGAGATTTTATAGTAGGTTTTTTTGGTCAAGTTATCATACTTCCAATTATCGCTTTTATCTTAATTCATATTATTTCAATGCCACCAGAAATAGCACTTGGTGTAATGGTCATTGCAGCAGCACCAGGAGGAGTTACATCAAATATTTTAACTAAATTTGCAAATGGTGATGTTGCATTATCTGTAACGTTAACTGCAGTTGTGAGTTTAATTTCTGTAATTACAGTTCCTTTAATTGTCTACAATTCAGCAAGTTTCCTTGGTTTTGAAATAACTAAAGAAATATCCATGATTAACATTGCTGTTAAAATGTTTTTTGTAGTAACCGTTCCCGTAATTTTTGGGATGATTGTAAGAAGTCTCATGACAGATTTTATCGTGTCTAAGACACTATTAATTCAGAGATTGTCAGTAATATTGTTTTTAGTTGTTTTTATCTCTATTTGGGTAGAAGAATGGGATAGAATTATAAGTTTTATAACTAGAGCAGGTTTAGTAGCTTTCATCTTAAATATTACAATGATTTTTTTAGGTTATTACATGGCAAAATTTTTAGCCTCAGGATTAGAACAAAGAAAATGTATTTCACTTGAGTGTGGCTTACAAAATGGAACTTTAGCTGTTTTTGTAGCCACTCAATTATTTGATGATATTGTGTTTATGGTACCGACCGCTGCATATGCACTAATTATGTTCGTTACCTCAATTATTTTTGTTCTCATAGTAAGAAAAATAAATTAGATTATTTCAAAAAAACGGGCGAATGGTGGAACTGGTAGACGCGCCGGACTCAAAATCCGGTGGTAGCAATACCTTGAGAGTTCGAGTCTCTCTTCGCCCACCAAGTTATGGAAATAGATAAACTTAATAGTCTTGTAGAATTATACTTTAAAAAGTGCGAAGAGGTTGATCCCAACAGACCTTTTTTAAAATGGTTAAAACCGGGAAAACCAACTTACAGTTGGGGCGATATTAAAGAGAGAATTTTTAAACTTTCATCAAAAATAAAATCTTTAATTAAAGAAGGAGATCGTTGTTTAATATTATCTGAAAATAGACCTTATTGGTTAATGGCAGATATTGCTGTAATGAATGCAGGAGGAATATCGGTTCCTATTTTTACAACATATTCATCAAATGATTATGAGTATATTTTAAATGATTGTAAGCCATCATTAATTTTAGTTTCAAATAATGATCAATTTAAAAAGATTAAAAATCACATAAACATAAATGAGCAAAAAATAATCTCTTTTGAAGAGATAGATACTGACAGCTTATTAATTAAAAAAATTATAGAAGAAGAAAATTATAAAAAAGAGATTAATTACAAATTAAAGAGAAATATGCCTGCATGTATAATTTACACATCGGGAACTTCAGGAAATCCTAAAGGCGTTATTTTAAGTCATGGTGGTATTTTATCGAACTGCGAAGGAGCAGTAGAATTGCTTGAAACTTTAACTAAAAAAAAAGAACCTGTGTTTTTAACTTGGTTACCTCTATCACATTCATATGAACACACAGTTCAATTTATACAAATAATTGTGGGTGCAAAAGTTTTCTACGCTGAAAGTTTAGAAAAATTAATTTCAAATATGGGTGTCGCTAAACCCACCATCATGACAGCTGTTCCAAGGTTTTATCAAAACCTTTTTAATAAAATAAATATGAATTTTGATAAGCAAGTAGGTCTTAAAAAAAAATTAATTAATCGAACTTTGGAATTAGGAAAAAAAATACTTAAAAAAGAGCAATTAAGCCTTAGTGAAAAAATAGTGAATTTTTTATGTGAAAAATTAGTGCGAAAAAAAATCAGAAATCAATTTGGTGGAAATCTTCAAGCCTTCGTCTCTGGAGGTGGAGCTTTAGATCAAAATATTGGTGAATTTTTAAATGCTATAGGATTACCTACTTTGCAAGGTTACGGTCTTACAGAGGCCTCTCCAGTCGTAAGCTGTAATTTGCCAGATTTAGTTAAAGTCGAATCAGTCGGTCCTCCATTTAGAACTAATAAAGTTAAAATAGCAGGGGATGGTGAAATCTTAATAAAGGGTGAAAATGTGATGTTGGGTTATTGGAATCTTAAAGAAGAAACTGAAAAAGTAATTAAAGACGGATGGTTATATACAGGAGATATTGGTGAATTCGATCAGAACAATTATTTAAAAATAACAGATAGAAAAAAAGATATTATTGTAAATTTAGGCGGTGACAATATTTCGCCAAGTAAAATTGAAAATATTTTATGTTTAGATGAAAATATTAAACAATCTTTGGTTTATGGAGATAAAAAAAATTATTTAGTTGCAATATTAGTTACAGAAAAAGAAATTAATAAAGAAAAAATTAAACTTATAATTGAAAATATAAATAAAAGTTTAACTTTAATAGAAAAAATAAAAAAATTTGTTTTAATTCATAAAGAATTTACAATTGAAAACGGAATGTTAACACCAACTTTAAAGTTAAAAAGAAAAGAAATAATTAAAAATTATAAACAACAATTAGAAAATCTTTATTAAATTTACAAAAAAAAGTTAATTAAATTGCCTAAAAAAACATTGATATTACTAACTTTTTTAAAAATTAATAAAAATTTAAAAAAATAATTAAAAATTTAAATTTTGAATCAATTTTGTAAATTAATTTATGTTTGACATGAATCTTTTAATAACTAATGTTTAATTAACAAACGAATCATTAAGATTTGTTTAATAACCAGGGAGAAAAGATGGCTAAAAGAAGAAAAAAAGCTAAAAAGAAAACTAAAAAGAAAGCAAAGAAAAGAAGAAGAAGAAGATAGTTTTCTCTTTACCTAAACGCCCTTTTTAATTTTTTTAAAGAGGGCGTTTTTTATTGAACGTTTTCAGAAATATTTATTCTTCCTAAAGCCTTATCCATTTTTTTTTGCACTTCCTCTGAACTAATTTTTAGAACTGCCTCAAATTCAGACTTTAATCTTTCGTAAGCTTTTTCAAATAGTTGTCTTTCTGAATAAGACTGATCTGCTATAATATCAGTATTTTTGTTCAAATCTTTTACTACTTCTGCTAACTCATAAATCTTTCCAGAATTAATTTTTTGATCATATTCTTGAGCTCTTCTACTCCACATTGTTCTTTTAATCTTTGGCTTCGTTTTCAATATAGATGTACATTTGTTTATCTGATTTATAGAAGCTATTGGTCTAAGCTTAGATTGTTGATTAATTGGAACTGTCAAAGTTAATTTTTCCTTTTCTACAAGGATTTTATAAAACTGTATTTCAATTTCACCAATGCTAGCTTTTTCAATTGCTATGATTTGACCAACACCATGCTTTGGATAAACTACGAAGTCTTTTAAATTATAGATCCGTTTCTCTGTAGGTTGTTTTTTGATTTTTTTAATTTCCGGTTTTTCTTCAGGACCAGAAATATTACCTTTTTTTTCAACAAATTTTGCAGATGATTTTGCCTTACTAATGATTTTTGTTTTTTTAACTTTTTTTAATTTTTTTGTTTTTTTTACTTTTTTCTTTTTAGGCATATTTATTTTCCAGGTTTTTCAGAGAAATGTTTATCATATTTATTTTTTATTTCTTTAAATTTTTCATGATCTGGCATCGGTTCTTTTTTTTTTGAAATATTAGGCCATTTTGCAGAAAACTTTTTGTTTAGCAACAACCATTTTTCCATATCAGGAATGCTTTCGTCTGTATCGGGCTTAATTGCATCTATTGGACATTCAGGTTCACATACACCACAATCAATACATTCATCAGGATTAATCACAAGCATATTTTCACCTTCGTAAAAACAATCTACCGGACAAACCTCCACACAGTCCGTCAGTTTACATTTTATGCATTCATCTTTAACAATATATGTCATTTATTATTTTCTAATTTAAGTTTTATTTCACCACATTCTTTATCAGGAAAATATATAAGACCACAAATTCTACGCATCAAATTAGATTCGTACTGATCTACAGTATTGTCAGAAATAATTACTTTCCAAAGATGTTCAATAATATCTTTTTTAATCTCAATAGAATTTTCTTTAATTATATTTGTGTAGTTAAGTAATTGATTTGAATTATTTTCTATTGTTTCTGCTTTTTTTAAAATTTCATTTGCATCATCTTCTTTTAAATAAGATTTTATAAAATTTCTTATCAAATCTTTCTCGTGATCAGAATATATTTCATCTATGTTTGCAGCATGCACAAGTAATGCAGAAATACCAATAACACTCTCTTTATCTAATTTACTCATTTATTTAATATTTAAAGAAAGAAGCTTATTAAATGGATTTTCCTTTTTGTCAAACCGTATTATTTTCTCTTTTTTCTTTTTTTCTCCTTTAAAAATATAAGTATCAGCTGTTTTATCCTTTTTATAATTCATATAATTCATTAATTTATAAAAATTGTCCTTGGAACAGCCTAGTAAATTCATCATTTCAGCATTTATTTTAAACTTTTTATCTTTCGTGTTTTCAATTATTTTTAAGAATAATTTTTCAAGAATATCAATTCTTACAAAAAACTCTCTGAATTTTTCAAATCCACATAACAACAGAAAATTTTTTTCTAAATTTGTCCCAGTAACAAAATTTAATCCTGATTTAGGAATAGTGTTTTTATCTGAAAGATTATGAAATATTTTCCACAATCCTATTCGAAATTCGACTGCTTTGGGTTTAAGCATTTTAGGAAGGTAAATGTGATACCTTCCAATCTTTATTCCCATTCCCCATAATTTTTTTCTTTCTTCTATTGGAATTGATTTTACAATTTTATCAACCTCACTTCTTTTAATGACTCCATTATTCTCATATAACTGGAATACTAAGCCTCTCAAGTATTGATTATTAATTTGGTGTTGTGTTAATTTGATCAGGTCTCCTAAAACTTCATGTATATGATTTGTTAACCACTTATGTAAAAAAAGATTTAATTTAGATTTAGCCTCCTCACTTAAAGAATCGTCAGCAATAATATCAATGTCCGGATTTAGGTAATTACTCCCCTTTTTTAATCTTGCTATTGGATTGTTTTTCCAAATAATTTTACCATCTTTACTAATTTCTATATCCTCCGCACTTAAAATTTTATCAACTCTTTTTATAAGTTCTTTTTCTACACCTTTTCTAGCAGCTTTTTTCATTGATTTTATATCTGTATCCAAAGTTTTAGAGGTCACCTCAATTAAAAATTTTAAACCTTTGAGTTCACCAATTAACTGTCCGTTAATGTGAATCTTGTTATCATCGTTAATTTGTGTATTTAAAATTAGGTCTTGTTTTAATCCTCTTGATAAAATACTTATCTTTTTGTCAATAAAACTTTTTGTTAACTCATCATGTAATTTATCAGATAATTTATCCTCAATACTTTTTGTGAGCTGAACCCAGTAATCTGAATTTTCTACCCAATTTTTTTTGTTTGCTACATATGACCATGTTCGGACATTAGACAGTCTATGTGAGAGAAGATCAACATTACCATGGTCTTTTTCCAAACCTTTGAGCTGTTCCTTCATAAATGTGCTAGGTATTCTTTTTTTTCTTGTAGAAAGAAATTGAAACACTTTGTCAATAATATTTATGTGCTGACCGTAGGCTTTTTTCTCAAAGTCAGGTATTTGGCAGCATTCCCATAAAAGTTCTAAATTTTTGTGATAAATAATATTATTAGCTCCTTTTTTTAAAAAAAACCTTAAAACACTTTCATCGAGTGAGTCATTTGTTCTCAAAAGATTTTTTTTTGATGGTTTAAGCTCTAAAGTAGCAATTAAACTTTCAGGGTTTTCAAAATTTAATTCTGAATTTCTCCAATAAATGGTTTTAGTTTCTGGTAATTGATGTTTTTCGATCTTTTCTATCTCATCTGAATTTAGTGTTTCACAATCCCCAGTAGTTCCAAAACCGCCATCATTTTTATATCGTCCAGCACGACCAGCAATTTGTGACATTTCAATTAGATTCAGTCTTCTGGTTTTTTTTCCATCAAATTTTTTTAAATTTGAAAAATAAATTTCATTAATATCCATATTTAAACCCATTCCAATTGCATCTGTTGCAATTAAATAATCCACATCACCTGATTGATAGAGACCAACTTGGGAATTTCTTGTTTTAGGACTTAAAGATCCCATTATTACAGCTGCACCACCTTTTTGTCTTCTTACTAATTCAGCTATTGCATAAACTTCTTCAATAGAAAAAGCTATAATTGCAACCTTTCTCTCTAATCTAGATATCTTTTTGATACCCGAATAAGTTAATTTTGAGTACCTTTCTTTATTTTCAAAAACAACATTATTAACCAATTCATTAATTATGTTAGCCATAACTTGAGAACCAAGAAACATGGTTAACTTTGCACCACGTAACTCCAATAGCCTTTCAGTAAAAATATGACCTCTTTCTCTATCGGCACACATCTGTATTTCGTCTATTGCTACAAAATCAACTAATTTATCTTTAGGCATGGACTCAACTGTGCAAATAAAATAGCAAGCCGAACTTGGGATAATTTTTTCTTCTCCTGTGATTAGAGCAACTTTTTCTGCTCCAACCTTATCGACACATTTGTCGTAAACTTCTCTAGCCAGAAGTCTTAAGGGCAAACCAAATATTCCAGATTCAAACTCCAACATTTTTTCGATGGCCACATAAGTTTTACCAGTGTTAGTTGGTCCTAATAGAGCGATTATTTTTGAAGAGCTGCTATTCATATTTGTGTTAGATATTTTATTTTATACTATATGTAGATCAAAGTTGAGAACAAAGTAAGATTAAAACATGACCGAATCGTTTTGTCAAATGTTCCAATTTTAACAATTGATTTGACTTCTAATAGGCAGTCCCCGTATAGGTAATTTAAAGTAAAAATGACTTCTAAAGTAAAAAAGCAAATTCTTAAACTTAAAGAATCTTCTACACTTGTAATTAACGAAAAGTCCAAAGAACTTATTTCTAAAGGAAAAAAAGTATTTCAATTTGGTTTTGGCCAATCACCGTTTCCAGTACCAGAAAAAATTGTTGAAGCATTAAAAAAAAATGCCCATAGAAAAGAATATTTACCAATTCAAGGTTTACCTGAATTAAGAGAAAATATTTCAAAATACTTGTTAAAAAGAACAGGAAATGATTATCCAAAAGAAAATATATTAATAACACCTGGCTCGAAAGAAGCAATGTTACTTATTCATATTGCATTTAATGGAGAAATAATAATACCAGCTCCAGGTTGGGTCTCATACGAACCCCAAGCAGAAATAGGTTCAAATAAAGTTCACTGGTTAGAAACTTCAAGAAGTAATAATTGGTTTCCAACCGGAAAAGAATTAGAAAAAAAAATTAGATCTATTGGAAAAAATAAAAATCTTATTTTAATTCTTAATTCACCAAATAATCCTTCAGGTGTAATTTGTGACAATTTGGAAGAATTAGCTAAAGTAGCAAAAAAAAATAAAATTATGATTTTGTCGGATGAAATTTATACTGACCTTACTTTTTCAAATAAATATAATTCTATTTCTAAATTTTATCCTGAATTAACCTTTATAACTGGAGGTTTGAGTAAATGGTGTGGGGCTGGAGGTTGGAGGTTAGGTTTTCTAGCTGTTCCAAAAAAGCTAACTGAATTTTTAAAAAGTTTAAAATCTCTTGCAAGTGAATCTTATTCAACAGTTAATACGCCTACACAATATGCGTCTGTAGAAGCTTATGCTCAAGAACATGACTTATATAAACTTAAAGTTAGAGCGATTTTGAAAGCAGTAGGTAATTACGTTTATAATAATCTTAAATCGAATAAGATATTAATAGCTCCCCCTCAAGGAGCATTTTACTTAATGCCTGAATTTAAGAATAAAAAATACAAAACTTCTGCTAAGCTATGTGAGACAATTCTTAGTGAAACTGGAGTAGCAATGTTGCCGGGCTCAGACTTTGGTTTTTCACCAAAAAAAATGCTAACAAGATTAAGTTATACCGATTTTGATGGAATAGAATTTTTTAGAAACGTAACAAATTGTAAGATGATAGATGATGAGATGATTAAAAAGTACGCCCCAAATGTAGTTGAAGGCGTAAATAAATTATCAAATTGGGCCAAAAATTTATAAGATTCTCTTTGACCTACATTCAATAACATAGTTAAATTAATTATTATAACAAGAGGAGTACACATGAAAAAAATGACGTCATTGATTTCAGCGGTACTAGTAATGTTTGCTTTTTCAAGCCCTATTACTTCGATCGCAAAATCAGCAGAGTTCTTTACAATAGGAACAGGTGGACCTACTGGAGTTTATTTCCAAACAGGTAACGCTATCTGTAAAATGTTACACAAGTCAGCAATAAGTGCTGATCATGGTAGAAAAAAAGGTACAGCTAAAGCATATAGATGTACTGCACCTTCAACAGGTGGTTCAAACTATAATATTGGACAAATCAAAGATGGTGAGTTTCAATTTGGTGTTGCCCAGTCAGACTGGCAGTATCATGCTTACAATGGTTCGAGCAAATGGGAAGGAAAACAGTTTAGCAATTTAAGAGCTGTATTTTCTGTTCATAACGAGCCTTTCCAAATTTGGGCTAGTAAAAAATCTGGAATTAAAAATTTCAAAGGCCTAAAAGGAAAAACAGTAAACATTGGTAACCCTGGTTCTGGTCAAAGAGGAACTATGGAAGAACTAATGAAAGCAATGGGAGCAGATATGAGCATGTTCAAAGCAACTACAGAACTTACTTCATCTGAACAAGTTAAAGCTCTTTGCGATGGTAAAATAGATGCATTTGGATATTCAGTTGGATTTCCTAATGGAGCTATGGAGCAAGCAGCTACTTGTAAAGCAAAAGCTAGCCCAATCAATTTAACTGGCGCACCAGTTCAAGGCTTAATTGATGGAGCTGACTACTATGCAAAAGCTGTAATTCCAAAAGGAACTTATTCAAATCAGAAAAAAGACGCTACAACGTTTGGTGTAAAAGCTACAGTTGTGACAAGCGCAGATGTTTCTGAAGAACTTGTATACTTAGTAACAAAAGCGGTAATGGAGAACTTTGATGACTTCAGAGCTCAACACCCAGCTTTTGGACCTCTGGAAAAGAAAAATATGATAGCTGATGGTTTATCGGCTCCATTACACCCAGGTGCAATTAAGTACTACAAAGAAGCTGGATTAATGTAATTCAACTTTTTAGTTTAATTAAAAAAGGCCCAATATTTCTTGGGCCTTTTTTTTTAGAATAATGTATCTTAAGTGCAATGAATCAAACAATTCAAAGTAAGATTAAAGACAAAATTCAAGAAGATATTTCTCCTACTAGAAATTTATCAGGCATCCATTTAAAAATAGTTTTTGGAATAGCAATTATTTGGACACTATTTCAACTTTGGTATGCCTCACCTTTTCCTTTTTGGTTTAACTTTGGAATGTTCAAAGGCTTACCTGCTAGAGCAATACATTTAGGTTTCGCACTCACACTAACATTTTTAATCTTTCCTGTTGTACGAGGAAAGAAAATCTCAGTTTTTGATATTCTTATAAGTATTGTCGCTGCATTCTGTTGTCTTTATATTTATTTTTTTTATGACGATCTTGTTAATAGGGGCGGGATACTTTTAGTTAAAGAGATATTCGGATTTAGAGTTCCTGTAGAGCTTATTATTGGTGCAACAGGTATTTTAATACTTTTAGAGGCCACAAGAAGAGCTATCGGATTACCATTAGTAATAATTGCTATCTGTTTTCTTTTATTTTCTTATTTTGGTAAATATGCGCCAGATATTATTTCTCACGGTGGTCTATCTGTTAAAAGACTAGTTGGCTTCCAATGGTTTGATCAAGAAGCTATTTTTGGAATACCTATAGGCGTATCTGTTGATTTCATATTTTTATTTGTTCTTTTTGGAGCATTGTTAGAAACAGCAGGTGGAGGAAAATATTTTTTAGATTTAGCTTTCGCAATGGTGGGCAAGATGCGAGGAGGCCCAGCTAAGGCTGCTATTTTAGGATCTGGAATGACAGGTATGATTTCAGGCTCCTCAATAGCAAATACAGTCACAACAGGAACTTTTACCATTCCTATAATGAAAAAAACTGGTTTCTCTCAAGAGAAAGCAGGAGCAATTGAAGTTTCATCATCTGTTAATGGTCAAATTATGCCGCCAGTTATGGGAGCAGCAGCTTTCGTTATGGCAAGCTTTATCGGTGTTACTTATTTTGAAGTTGTCAAACATGCTTTTTTACCAGCTATCATCTCATATATTGCTTTATTTTATATATCTCATCTAGAGGCTCTTAAATTAGGACTTAAAGGAATGGATGATGCAGACGTTCCACATCTTAAGAATACTTTTTTATCTGGATTACATTTTCTAATACCAATTTTTGTTCTAATTTTTTTACTTGTTTACATGAGATACACAGCAGGTTTTTCAATTTTTTACGCAACCATTTCTTTGATCTTAGTGAATTTGATAAATCGTATAATTAAAAACTCTAATTATAAAACTGGCTTAATCGAGTGGTGGAACCAAACAATTGTTGGGCTCCAAAAAGGAGCAATTAACATGGTGGGAGTTGGAATTGCGATTGCTACTGCAGGTATAATAGTAGGAGCGGTTGGTTCAACAGGATTAAGTACTAATTTAATTATAGTCATCGAAACAATAGCAAGAGATAATGTAATAATATTAATTTTATTAACTATTATTCTTTGTTTACTTCTTGGAATGGGTCTTCCCACAACTGCAAACTATGTCGTAGTGGCTTCACTAATGGCCACTGTTTTAGTAGACGTTGGAAATGCTTCAGGCTTTATTTTTCCATTAATTGCTGTTCACTTATTCGTATTTTATTTTGGACTGATGGCCGATGTAACTCCTCCTGTTGGTTTAGCGTCTTATGCAGCAGCAGCAATTTCTGGTGGAGATCCTTTAAGAACAGGACTCCAAGCTATTTGGTATAGTTTAAGAACAGGAATTTTACCGATCGTCTTCTTATTTAACCATGAACTTTTATTAATTGGAGTAGACAGTATCTGGCAAGCATTATTGGTAATAGTCACTTCATTAATAGGTATTTTAGTTTTCACTGCAGCAACACAACAATGGTTCATAAATAAATTAAAATGGTATGAGACTATAGCTTTCTTGATTATATCTTTATCTTTTTTAGCCCCAGACTATGTTTTAGGTAAATTTTATCCAAAATTTAACGAACAAAAACTTTCATCAGAAGTTATTCAAAATTTATCTTTCGATCCTTCAAAAGAAGTTCACATTAAGGTTACTCGAGTAACCGAATATGGAGAAAGATATAAATTATTCGTAATTGATAAAGGAAAATTTGAAAATGATTATAATTTAGAAGAATATGGAGTGACATTAGTAGATCAGAATGATCAACTCACTGTAGATAAATTAAATTGGAAAGGGGAGGCAAAAAAATCTGGTATTCAAATGGGTGATATCATTAGTAATTTTAAAATTGAAAACCCCGAAAGACCGAATAAAGCTATCGTTTACCCTTTTGCTCTTATTTTTTTATTTATAGTTGGTTATTTAAATTACAGAAGAAAAACTTAAAGAATTTTCCAAGTTCCAGAGGCAGAAACGACAATTTCTTTATCATTAGAAATTTCACAGCTTATAAAAACAAGAGTCTTTGTTTTTTTTAAAATTTTAACATTTCCTTTAAGTTTGTCACCTAATTGACCTGCTGAAATGAATTTCATATCTAAATTTATAGTTACACATCTTCTATCGCCAGCCGCCCTATGAGCTGCAGTACCCATTCCTGTATCTGCTATTGATGATAGGAAACCACCATGAGCAATTTTTCCAGTATTCAAATGTATTTCTTTTACTTCAACTACAAATTCGTATTGAGTATCGCTGATCTGTTTTAATTCCAGACCTCCCAAATGTTTCATAAAACCTTTATTAGTTTCATCCATATTTTTTTTTATCATATATTGGCATTAGTTGTGAGAAAATTACAGCAGCTAATATTAGAAATATTCCTAAAATTTTAATTTCATTTAAGAATTGGTCTAGTATTAACCAAGCCAAAATTGCTGCGAAAACACCTTCCAACGAGAAAACTATTGCAGCAGGAGCTGGAGATATATTTTGTAAACTGTATGTTTGTAATAAAAAAGCAAGGCCACTTGATAGAATTCCCACATATAAAACTTCGTATGAGTCTTTTAAAAAATTACTGAACGTTGGGTCTTCAAAATAAAACATAGGACCAATCAAAACTATGCATGCCACAAAACATTGAGACATTGCTATAGTTATAGGAAAGTTAAACATTTCAACCGTTTTTCTTATAAGCAAAATATGTACTCCCCAACAAAAGGCACTTAAGATACCTAAAGTATCACCTAATCTTACCGAATAATTATTAAGTTCGCTCAGAAGCAAGCCACCAAGAATACAGATAAAAACTGACGGCCAAATAGACCAGTGTATTTTTTTAGAAAATATAAAGTACGAAATTACAGGAACGACCAAAACATAGAAGACTGTAAAAACACCAGTGTTTGCTACATCGGTATATATTAAAGAAATCTGTTGTAGCTCTTGGCCTATGGCTAAAACAAAACCCAAGTAAAATAAAAAATAAGCTATTTTTCTTTTATCAAGATGTTTGAAATTTATATTTTTAAATTCAAAAATGAAAAAGAAAGGAAGTAAAGTTAAAAATCCAATTAAAAATCTTCCTACATTAAAAGTATGTGGCCCTATAAAATCCATACCCATGTCTTGCGCCACAAAAGCTGAGCCCCAAAGAACAGATGTAACAATAGCGCAAATTAGCGAGAACGATTTTTTATCCATCAAGGGTTAATAGTTTAAGAAGATCTAAACAGCAAGCTTAAAGGCAAAATCTTTTCCAAGACATTTTCCAAGATAGACACAAAATCTAGCACCTTCCGCGCCATCTATTAATCTGTGATCATAAGATAATGATATCGGAAGTATTTTTCTAGAAACTATTTGATTTTTTTCTTTAACAAGTCGATCGAAAGTTCTTCCAACTCCTAAAATTGCTACCTCTGGCGGATTAATGATAGGTGTAAAATGTGTTCCGCCAATACCTCCTAAACTTGAGATAGTCATAGATCCACCAAAAAATTCTTTTTTATCAATCTTTAGTTCTCTGCAAAGTTGACTTGTATTTTTAAGTTCTTCCCCAATTTTTTGAATACTCATTTGATCAACGTTTCTTAATTTAGGAACCATAAGACCATGAGGAGTATCAACGGCAAAACCGACATGAAAATATTTTTTATAAATAATTTTATTATTCTCAGGGTTTAATGATGCGTTAAAATTTGGAAATTCTTTTAGAGCGCTCACTAAGGCTTTTGCAATAAAAGCAAGAGGAGTTACTTTTATTTTTTCACCAGTATAATAATCGTATAAAGAATTTCTAAACTGTTCCATGTCAGTAACATCTATTTCATCATGTTGGGTAACGTGTGGAATTTCTGTCCATGATCTGACTAAATGTGGTCCCGAAAGTTTCTTAACACGCGGTAGATCTTGTGTTGCTATTTCTCCAAATTCCTCGTGAGAATATTCTTCTACATATTTTGTAACTTCTTTTTTTTGCACCTCACCTTGAGAAACTGTCACTTGAGATCTTATAAAATTTTTTACATCTTCTTCTGACACTCTACCAGCTCGTTGCGTGCCAGAAATTTTAGAAATATCCGCTCCCAGCTCTCTTGCAAATTTTCTTATTTTTGGACTTGCAGAACTTTTTCCTGAAGTAGGAACACTAGGCGCAGGTTGTTGCTGTTGTACCTGGACTACTTCATTTTGTATTTTTTGTTTTACTGGTTTTTTTTTAGATTTTTCTTTTATAGGTTCATTTGTTTCCTGCTTTGACTCTAAAGTAAGAATTAAATCTCCTTTGTTAATTTTATCACCTACAGAAACATTAATTTTTTCTATCTTGCCTTCGTGAGTTGATGGCACTTCAACACTTGATTTATCACTTTCTAAAGTAATTAAAGAGTCGTTTTTTTTAATAACTTGTCCTTTTTTAACAAGAACTTCGATGACTTCTACATCTTTAAAGTCACCCATATCTGGAACTAAAATTTTTTGAATTGCCATTTTATAAATTTGCTGGGAAATCTTTCTCTTTGTCTATCTTATATTTTTTAATTGCTTTTTCTGCTTCTTCAGAACCAACAAGTTGTTCTTTTGCTAATGCGCTTAAGGTAAAGGCTACTATATGCTCTTTATCTACCTCAAAAAATTTTCTAAGATTTTTTCTGGTGTCACTTCTTCCATAACCATCTGTTCCGAATGAATAAAACTTTTTGTCTGTGTAAGGTCTTATTTGATCAGTGAATGCTCTTGTATAATCTGAAGCTGCTATAACTGGCCCATCTCTTTTTGATAAACATTTCTGAACATAAGATTTTTTCGCTTTTTTATCTGGGTTAAGAAGATTTAATCTCTCGGTTTCCATTCCATCTCTTCTTAACTCATTGAAACTCGTCACACTCCAAATGTCAGCGTCTATATTATATTCTTTTGATAGGATCTTAGAAGCGGCTATAATTTCTCTTAAAATAGTTCCTGAACCTAATAATTGAACTTTAGTTTTTCCTTTATTTTTTCCCTCTTTAAATAAGTACATACCTTTTAGAATTCCTTCATCACAATCCTTAGGTTTTTCTGGATGAGAGTAATTTTCGTTCATTGCAGTGATGTAGTAGAAGACATTCTCTTTCTTTTCATGCATTCTTTTTAAGCCTTCTCTAAATATTGTTGCCATCTCGTAAGCAAATGTTGGATCGTAACTAACGCAGTTTGGAATATTTGATGCCAATAACTGGCTGTGCCCGTCTTGGTGTTGTAATCCTTCTCCAGCTAATGTGGTTCTACCAGCTGTTGCTCCAATTAAAAATCCTCTAGCTTGAGAGTCACCAGCTGCCCATGCTAGATCTCCAACTCTTTGAAATCCGAACATAGAATAGAAAATATAAACAGGTATCATCTCGATATCGTGATTAGTGTAAGCAGTTCCTGCTGCAATCCAAGATGACATTGCTCCAGACTCATTGATACCTTCCTCTAAAACTTGACCACTTTTATCCTCTCGATATGAACTAAGTTGTTCAGAATCAACCGGCTCATATTTTTGTCCCTCATGTGCGTAAATACCAATTTTTTGAAAGAATCCCTCCATTCCAAAAGTTCTCGCTTCATCAGGGATGATTGGCACTAACCTTGGTGCAACATTTTTATCTCTAAGGAGTGCAGTCATCATTCTCACTAAAGCCATTGTCGTGGACATCTCTTTTTCCCCGGTTGATTTCATGAATTGATCAAAGATGTCTTTTGGTGGAGCTTTAATTTGTTTGGCAAAAGTTGATCGTTCTGGAATAAAACCTCCTAGTTTTATTCTCTTATCTTTTAAATATTTAATTTCCTCAGAACTCTCACTTGGTTTGTAATACTCTATGTCTTTTACTTGTTTATCTGTAAGAGGCACATTAAATCTATCTCTATAGTAAAGAAGATCCTCTTCATCTAATTTTTTTTGTTGATGGGTTGTGTTAACACTTTCACCTGTTTTACCCATTCCATATCCTTTGATAGTTTTTGCTAAGATAACCGTAGGTGATCCAGTATGCTGCATTGCTGCTGCGTAAGCTGCATAAACTTTGTGAGGATCATGACCTCCTCTATTCAATCTCCAAATATCTTTATCGGTTAAAGAGGAAACAAGCTCAGTAAGTTCAGGATATTTTCCAAAAAATTTTTCTCTTACATAAGATCCACCTTTAGCTTTAAATGCTTGGTATTCTCCGTCTACACATTCGTTCATCCTCTTAATAAGAAGACCTGTTTTATCTTTAGCCAGTAATTGGTCCCAGTATGATCCCCAAATAACTTTTATTACATTCCAACCCGAACCTCTAAAGCTTCCCTCTAGTTCCTGAATAATTTTACTATTTCCTCGAACAGGTCCGTCCAGTCTTTGCAAATTACAATTTACAACAAAAATCAAATTATCTAATTTTTCACGAGCAGCTAAACCAATAGCACCAAGTGACTCCGGCTCATCCATTTCACCATCACCAAGAAATACCCAAATTTTTCTTCCCTCATCTTTAATTAATCCTCTATTGATTAAGTATTTTAAAAATCTAGCTTGATAGATAGCCATGATAGGTCCAAGACCCATGGACACAGTTGGAAATTGCCAGAACTTTGGCATCAACCAAGGGTGAGGATATGAGGACAAACCTCCTTTATTCACTTCTTGCCTAAAACCATCTAGTTGTTTTGAAGTAAGTCTTCCCTCTAAGAAAGCTCTTGCATACATTCCTGGAGCCGAGTGTCCTTGAAAATAAATTAAATCTCCACCAAACTTATTATTTTTTGCTCTCCAAAAATGATTCATTCCCACATCGTAAAGTGTAGCCGCAGATGCAAAGGTACCGATGTGACCACCTAGTTCAGGACTTTTTTTGTTAGCCTTCACGACCATAGCCGCTGCGTTCCACCTTACATATGCCCGTATTTTTTTTTCAATATTTTGATCACCGGGTGATTTAATCTCAGCTTCTGGTGGAATAGTATTAATGTAAGGAGTTGTTCTAGTATCTGGAAGAACAAGACCAGCTTTATAAGCTTGATCGATAACTTTGTTTAATAAGTAACTTGCTCTTGAAGAACCATCTTTTTCAATTACTGAATTTAGAGAGTCTATCCATTCGTTGGTTTCAATAGGATCAATATCATCTTTTGAAGCTTGTTCAGCAAAGACCTTCTTAACTTGTCTTACCTGATTTATTTCACCATTAGTTTTTGGTTTTTCTTGAGGTTGAGCTTCTTTAACTATTTTTTCTTCTTTTGGAGCCGAAGCCGCTTGGCCATTTTCTATTGTGGCTAATATGCTTCCCTCCGAAACTTTATCACCAATTTTAACTTTTAAATCTTTAATTTCTCCAGCAGCAGGAGAAGGTATTTCCACACTTGACTTGTCGCTCTCAATTGTAACAATAGGGTCATTTTTGTTTATTTGATCACCAGGCTTAACTAAAACTTCTATTACCTCAACGTCTTTAAAATCACCTATATCTGGAACTGAAATATTCTGAGCCATAATTAGCTATTATAAACTGGGTGCAACATATTAAAAAATAAATAATTAATAAACATTAAAGAATAGGGCAAATAGTCGGATAAGATCAATTTTTGTCACATTTTCTGCTTTTTTTCGTCAATTAGTTTTATTCATATGTGACATGCGTTGGTTAATAAATTTTTTATTTAAAAAAAGAGAGATTAAAACAAATAGGGCAGTTTTAGTTCAGAAAATTATTCTTAAAAAATACCTATTAAGATAAAAAAATAAAAGCTAAGCTAGCTTTTATGCAAAAGTTTTTGTGGGAACCCTCTAGAAGTAGAAAAGAAAAGTCTCTTCTTGAAGATTTCTCAAAATTTATAAATCATAAATCTAATTACAATTTTAAAACTTTGTGGAAATGGTCGGTAGATCATCCAGAGGAATTTTGGTCAAAGTTTTGGGATTATTCAAAGATTATAGGAGATAAAGGAAAAGAACCTATTAAATCTAATGAAATATTTAATAAGACTAAATTTTTTCCAGATTCAAAACTAAATTATGCTGAAAATATTCTTAAGAAAAAGTCATCAGAGATAGCAATAAGTTTTTTATCTGAGAAAGGGTTTGAAGAAGAGATTTCTTGGAAACAACTTTATATTAAAGTCTGTAAATTTTCTAACTACTTAAAATCTATAGGTTTAAAAAAAGGAGATCGCGTTGCTGCTTATGTTCCAAATAAAATTGAGTCTATAATAGGTTTTTTAGCATGTGCAAAAAATGGAATTATCTGGTCGTCATGTTCCCCGGACTTTGGAACCCAAGGAGTTGTAGATCGATTTAAACAAATTGAACCTAGTATTTTAATTACTAGTGATCACTATTTTTATAATGGTAAAAAAATAAATATTCTTGAAAAAATTGAAAATATTTTAAAGCAAATTCCTTCGATAAAAAAAACTTTAGTGTTTGCATATAATAAGAAAGAAGAGATTGATCTTCAAAATTATATAAACTTTGATCAAGTTTTAGAAAAAGAAAAAATGGATGAAACTTTTGAACGATTTGAATTTAATCATCCTATTTATATTCTCTATTCAAGTGGTACCACTGGAAAACCAAAATGCATAACACATGGAGCTGGAAATGTTTTAATTGAACATAATAAAGAATTCATGCTTCATTGCGATATCAGAGATAATGAAAAATTATTTTATTATACTACTACAGGCTGGATGATGTGGAATTGGTTGGTTGGAGGATTAGCAACAGGTTCTTCTATATTTTTATTCGATGGGGCTCCTGTATATCCAAAAATAGATGTTCTTTTAGAGTATTGTCAAAACAAGAAAATAAATCTTTTTGGAGTTAGCGCTAAATACATCGATCATTTAAAGAATGAAAAATATAATAGTAAAAATCTAGATCTAAGTTCAATAAAAATAATAACTTCAACAGGCTCTCCCTTAGCTGAGGAAAGCTTTAAGTATGTGTATGATAATTTAAAGAAAGATGTTCATCTTGCCTCTATTGCAGGAGGAACAGATTTAGTTGGCTGTCTTGTTTTAGGAAATCTTTACTCAAATGTATATATGGGAGAAATTCAAGGTCAAAGCTTAGGTATTGATGTGGATGTTTTTACAGATGAGGGAAAAAGTGTAAAAGAAGGAGAGAAAGGGGAGCTTGTAGTTAAAAAACCTTTTCCATCCATGCCCGTAAAGTTTTGGGGTGATGATGACGGACAAAAATATCATAAGGCTTATTTCAATAAATTTGAAAATATTTGGCATCATGGTGATTTCATTGAGCGAACTATAAATAATGGTTTTATCATGAGAGGACGATCTGATGCTACGTTAAACCCCGGAGGTGTAAGAATAGGAACATCAGAAATTTATCAACAAGTTGAAGACATCGATTTCATTACCGAAGGGCTAGTTGTAGGGCAAGATTATAATGATGATGTAAGGATTGTCTTGTTTATTACAACTAAAAACAATGAAGAGTTAGATGATGAAAAAATAAAATTGATTAAATCAAGAATAAGAAAAAACTGTTCTCCGAAACATGTTCCTTCAATAATAATTAAAGTTCCAGAAATTCCTAGGACAAAAAGTGGTAAAATAGTTGAACTTGCGGTTAGAAAAGTAATTCACGGGGAAAATATCAATAATAAAGAGGCAATAGCCAATCCTGAAAGTTTAAAATTTTTTGAAAACTTGTCACAGCTAAAATTGTAGCGCGTCATTTTCTAGTATTCACTCTTTTCAAACAGAGAGATAATTTTAGATTAAGCTCGGTCTCAAACCCTGGAACTCCTATAAAGGCATTTGGGACTGAGTTTAAATAATTTTAGCACAATTTTTGTGTAACATTGAGTGAAGCTCAATAAGTTTTTCAAAACTCTTATTGTAGCCCCCACCCAAAACACCGCACAATGAAGTGTTTTTTGAGTAAAAATTTTCAATTACCATTTGATCTCTTTTATTAATTCCATCGTCAGTAATTTTTAGTTTGCCTAAACGATCTTCAATATGAATATCAACTCCAGCTACATAAAATACAAAATCATACTTATTTTTATTGAGTTCTTTTAAATTTTTATGCAGAATATTTAGATATTCTTCGTCTTCCATTTTATCTTTGAGTTCAATATCAATATCGCTCTTTGATTTTTTTGCAGGATAATTTGATGCACAGTGCATACTAAATGTAAGAATATTTGGATCATTTTTAAATATTTCTGAATTACCGTTTCCTTGGTGTACATCTAAATCAATTATAAGTATTTTTTTAGCGTAGTTTTTATTTTTTAAATAATTTGCTGCTACAGCAACATCATTAAAAACACAATAACCGGCACCACAATCGAATGTAGCATGATGACTACCACCTGCAGTATTACATGCTAGTTTTGAATCTAAAGCAAGTTTACTAGCAAGAACAGTTCCACCGGTTGCGACAAAGGATCTTCTCACAACACTATCATTGATTGGAAAGCCAATTTTTTTTTGAAGTTTAATATCTAAAGTCTTATTTCTAATATGGTTAATATATTCTAATGAATGTGATGTTTTCATAGTTTCTGTAGAGCACTCTTGAGGAATATAAAATTTTTTTACTACACCCTCTTTAATTAAATGTTCGGCTAGAGCACCGAATTTTTTAATGGGAAATTTATTATCATCGTTAATTTTAGCAACGTAATCAGGGTGATTAACAACCGGAAGTTCCATTGAAAAACAATTTATCTTTCAACACACATAGCAATACCCATGCCGCCGCCAATACAAAGAGTTGCTAAACCTTTTTTTACATCACGCTTAATCATTTCATGTATTAATGAAACTAGTATTCTAGTTCCAGATGCTCCTATAGGGTGCCCTAAAGCAATAGCGCCACCGTTAACGTTTACTTTTTCCTCTGGTATTGAAAGTGTCTTTAACACAGCAATGCTTTGAGCTGCAAAAGCCTCATTAATTTCAAATAAATCTACATCTTTAATGTTCCATCCAGCTAACTCTAAAGCTTTTTTTGATGATGGTATTGGTCCCGTTCCCATTAAAGCTGGTTCAACACCACAGCTAGCCCATGATTTTATAGAAACTAATTTATTAATATTTCTTTTTTTAGCTTCATCCTCAGACATCAACGTTACAGCAGCAGCACCATCATTAATTCCAGATGCATTACCAGCTGTTACTGTCCCATCTTTTTTAAATACAGGTTTAAGTCTAGATAAAGATTCTAAATTTAAGCCTTCTCTTGGATGCTCATCTTTATTAAAATCTAGTTCAGAATTTTTCGATTTGATTTTAAAATTAATTATTTCATCTTTAAATTTATTTTGTTTCTGCGCTCTTAGCGCTTTTTCTTGAGAGTTAAATGCAAATTTATCTTGTTCCTTTCGCGTAATTTGATATTTTTCAGCTACATTTTCTGCAGTAATACCCATGTGATAACCATGAAACGCATCCCATAATCCATCTTTGATCATTGTGTCTATCAATTCTGCATCACCTAGTTTCTTGCCGTCTCTAAGTTGAATAGCATGTGGAGCTAAAGACATATTTTCTTGCCCACCTGCTAATACTATTTTTGAGTCACCAGATTTAATACTTTGAAAACCAGATGCAACAGATCGTAGTCCAGACCCACAAACTTGGTTAACTATAAATGCAGGCACTTCTTTAGGTATTCCAGACTTAATTGCAGATTGTCTGGCTGGATTTTGACCCGATCCTCCGGTGAGAACTTGCCCTATAATTACTTCGTCAATATCTTTACCCAATATTTTTGATTCTTTTAACACTTCCTTTATCACAGCTGACCCTAGATCTTCAGCACTAATATTTTTAAGAGTTTTACTAAGAGATCCAACAGCGGTTCTCAGAGCAGAAGTAATAATTATTTTATTTTTATTCATATTTGATTTTTTTAATTTGTATACAGCCAATAATAAATGAAATTATTATAAATAAAAATGTAGAATTTGTAGTAGTAAAAAAGCCTCCAGACGTTTTTAAAGGAAAAATTTCAACTAAAAAAACGATAAAAAAAGGAACTAAAATTTTTTTTTCATTAATTTTTGATGTAAAAATTATTGATAATGATTGCATTACTAAAAGGAAAAAAATTGTAATAGAAAAAAATATTCCCAATAAACCTAGTTCGCTTGCAATATGTAAATAATAATTGTGGGGATGTTGATTACAATTTGTTCCGCCATATTGATCCATCACAGAGTTTTCGATTTTGGAGCAATTAAAATAAAATGATTTAATACCACCGCCTAAATATTTATTTTGCTGCCATGTTAATACTCCTGTTTCAATTTCTTTTGTATAAGTATTTGGTAAAGTTTCTATTTTTTCCTTATTAAAATAATTAAAACGTTTTAAAAGATATTCATTCATTTCAACACTTCTAGAAACGAAACCCTGATAATGATCATAAAAATTTTTATTTAATTTAATTGGAATAAATAACATTAAACAGATAATTGGGAAAAGAATTAAAAATTTTTTTCTAAACAATTGTTCAACAGAAAAAAATAGAATTATTGACATAAGAAATAATACTAAAGGCATACGGTTACCAGCTATAACTGCACCTAAAAAAAATAAAGATATTAGAAAAAATATTAAAATATTTTTTTGAAGTTTACTTCTAAAATTTAGAAATATTAGAGTAAAGTATATTGCAAAAATATAAAATCTTTGAATGTAACCACCTGCTATTAGTTCGTCGCCAAAAGGCCCACCTAATCTTCTTGGATCTTTTACAACATAACCAAAAATATCTTTTCCAAAAGAAAATTGCAAAAATAAATCTAAAACAACAAATATACTAGCCGCTCCAATAGATAGAAAAAAATATTTATAATTTATAATGTTATTAATTACTAAAAATTTTATTACAAAATATAAAAATAAAAATCGCAGATAAGTCAAAGATTTAATTAAAATTGTTTTTGATTCATTTGGATCAGGAAAGCTATTCACTACGCCATTTGCACAAATATATAAAAAAAAAATTAATATAACTTTGTCGATAATTTCAAACTTTTCTTTAAATATTTTAAGCCCATAAAATAAAATAGAAAATAATAAAATTAATATGATATTTAAATTTATTACCAAATTCCCTGCAATAAAGGCAAAAGGAATTGAAAATATTAATAAATTTATTAATAATTCTTTTTTAATAGTCATATTTTAATAGTAGATTAAATAAGATTTTGATCAATAATAAGTTATTTAATTTAATGCGCCTGTAGCTCAACTGGATAGAGCGCTTGGCTACGGACCAGGAGGTTCTGGGTTCAAATCCTAGCAGGCGCACCAAAATTAATTGATTTTTTTTATAAAAATTATAAATTGTTTTAATGAAAATATTTTCAAATTTATCTTTAAAAAATTCCGTAATCATATTTTTTCTTATTACCTTCATTATTCTAATAATCTTAACTTTTATTTTATAAATAAGATAAAACTATAAGCACTGTCCCTAAGCATAATCTATAATAAACAAAAACATTTAAATTAAATTTCTTAATATATTTTAAAAAATATTTAATTGTTAAAAATGAAAAAATAAAAGAAACTAAAATTGATAATAAATTTAATCTAGTAAATTCTAGATTTTCCGAAAATATCAAATTTTTAAAACCAAAAATTGAAACAGCCGCTAAAATAGGAATCGAAATTAAAAAAGATATTTTTGCTGACTCGGTTCTTTTAAAGTTTAATAGCCTTGCCGCAGTAATAGCTATACCAGATCTACTAACACCTGGTACAAGAGATAGGACTTGAAGAAAACCTATAAATAAAGCTGACTTATAGTCAAAGTTATCTTTTATATTTTTTTTTACATTAAGCCTGTCACTTATATAGAGTAAAATTCCAAATATTATTGTCATCCATGCTATTGTTTCTAAATTTCTAATTTTATTTATAATCTCATATTGAGTTAGAAAAAAACCAACAATCATAACTGGAATAGAAGAAATAAGAATTTTAAAAAAAATAAGTTTATTTTCAAAAAAATTTGTGATGTCTTTATAAAAGTATATTACCACTGCGAAAAATGAACCTATATGCAGACTTACATCTATTGAAAGGCTTTGATTGTCAAACTGAAGATAATCTGAAACTAAAATTAGATGCGAAGAAGAGCTTATGGGTAAAAATTCTGTTATACCTTGAATAAAAGATAAAATAATAATTTCAATCACTATAAAAAAAATAAAATTAAAGCTTGTTTTTTTGTTGGCAATTACAAATGCATATCAGGTATGCAAAAAAAGACATTAGTTTTTTGGGCTTTTTATAATAAAGGTAACTAATATTGACCTTTAAATACTATCATTACTTAAAATCTTAACTTAATTAACATCATTATGAATAAAAAAATGTTGCAGTTTGTAGATATTAAACAAGAGACACCTGAGAAAAGAGTTACAAATAAAAGAAAAGGTGATTTTAATGAAATTTATAAAGAATTTATTACTAATAAAGCTACTGAACAATCCAGTAGATGTTCTCAGTGTGGAGTACCTTTTTGTCAGATTCATTGCCCGCTAGGGAATAATATTCCAGATTGGCTTAAATTAACTGCAGAGGGCCGTCTCAAAGAAGCTTACGAAGTATCTCAGAGCACAAATAATATGCCGGAGGTGTGCGGTAGAATCTGTCCTCAAGATAGGCTATGCGAGGGTAATTGTGTGATAGAGCAATCAGGTCATGGCACTGTAACAATAGGATCTATAGAAAAATATATTACAGACACTGCTTGGGAAAAAGGGTGGGTAAAACCTTTTAAGGTCAAAAGAGAACTAAAACAATCTGTTGGAATTATCGGAGCTGGTCCTGCTGGAATGGCTTGCGCTGAAGAACTTCGAAAATCAGGTTATCAAGTTACCATTTATGATAGATACGATAGACCAGGTGGACTCCTAATTTATGGTATTCCAAATTTCAAATTGGAAAAATTTGTTGTCGAAAGAAGAACAAAACTGCTCAAAGACTCTGGTATTAAATTTGTTCAAAACTTTGAAGTTGGAAAAGACAAAACTTTGTATGAACTTAAAGAAAAACACGATGCAATACTGATTTCAACAGGAGTTTATAAAGCTAGAGAAATAAATATACCTGGTCACAACCTTCAAAATATTTTCCCTGCAATGGATTTTTTAACTGCATCTAACAGAAAAGGTTTAGGTGACAAAGTAAAATTATTCGACGACGGTACATTAAATGCTGAAGGAAAAAATGTTGTTGTAATTGGTGGAGGCGACACAGCAATGGACTGTGTAAGAACATCAGTAAGACAAAAAGCAAAATCAGTTAAATGCTTATATAGACGCGATCGAGAAAATATGCCAGGTTCTGCAAGAGAAGTAGGAAATGCAATTGAAGAAGGGGTAGAATTTGTTTGGTTAACAAGTCCAAAAAGTTTCATCGGAACAAAGAAAGTCGAAGCAGTGGAAGTTAATAAAATGAAATTAGGTGAACCTGACTCATCAGGGAGGAGAAGACCAGAAATTGAAAAGGGGTCTGAATATAATATCCAGGCAGATCTTGTAATCAAATCTTTAGGATTTGATCCTGAAAACCTACCTAAGTTATTTAATGCTAAAGAATTAGTTGTTTCACAATGGGGGACTCTAAAAATTGATTTGAAATCAATGCAAACTAATTTAGACGGAGTATTTGCAGCAGGAGATATTGTTAGAGGAGCATCACTAGTAGTTTGGGCAATCAGAGACGGTAGAGACGCTGCTGTTCAAATTGAAAAATATTTACAATTGAAAGCAAATAAAAACAAATCAGTAGTAGCGGCATAATTTTTATGAAAAATTATAAAGAAAATAGAAAAATTTTAGAAAAAAGTTTTAATTATTCTTCAGAGATGGAACACGATGCATGCGGTGTGGGCTTAATTGCATCTACAAATGGAAAAAAATCTAGAAAAATCGTTGAGTACGGTATCGAAGCGTTAAAAGCTATATGGCACAGAGGCGCCGTGGATGCGGATGGAAAATCCGGTGATGGAGCAGGAATTCAAATCGAAATTGCTCCCGATTTCTTTAAAGAAAAAATTTTGTCAACTGGACATACTCTTGATGAAAACAAAAGAATTTGTGTTGGAATGGTTTTTCTTCCAAGAACAGATTATTCTGAACAAGAAAAATGTAGAGAAATAATTGAGTCTGCTTTATTAGCAGAAAATTATTATATTTATGGTTGGAGACAAGTTCCAATCAATCCTAGCGTTTTAGGCAAAACAGCTGAGCAAAATCGTCCAGAAATTGCTCAAGTAATGTTCAAAAAAAATGAGACATTGCAAACTAATGATCTTGAGAGAGATTTATTCGAAACAAGAAAAAAAATTGAAAAAGATGCAAGAGATAAACAAATAAAAGATTTTTACATCTGTTCTTTCAGTTCAAGATCTATTGTTTATAAAGGTATGTTTTTAGCTGAAATGTTATCGGAGTTCTATCCAGATCTAGATGACGAAAAATTGACCTCAAGATTTGCGATTTTTCATCAAAGATATTCAACAAATACTTTTCCTAGTTGGGATTTAGCTCAACCTTTTAGAACATTAGCACACAATGGTGAGATTAATACAGTAAAAGGAAATATAAACTGGATGAAAATTCATGAACAAGACATGTCCAGTCCGCTTTTTAAAAATGTTAAAAATTTAAAGCCAGTTATTAGAAGCTCCTCTGACTCGGGCGCGCTTGATAATGTTTTTGAACTTTTAACTCATTCAGGAAAATTAGCCCCATTAATTAAATTGATGATGATTCCAGACTCATGGTCAAAGAGAAGCAAAACAGTTCCAAAAAATCACCAAGACTTATTTAATTTTCTAAATAGTACGATAGAACCATGGGATGGCCCAGCTGCAATTTGTGCAACTGATGCTAAGTGGGTATTGGCTTCATCTGATAGAAATGGATTAAGGCCTCTTAGATATTCAATTACCTCTGATGATTTATTTTTTGTAGGATCAGAAACTGGAATGATAAAAATTCCAGAAGAAAATATCATTGAGAAAGGAAAACTTGGTCCAGGTCAAATAATTGCAATCGATTTAAAAAAAGGAAAATTATTTAAAGATAAAGAAATAAAAGATCTTTTAGCTAAAGATTATAAAAAATATAGTAAACAAATTATTGATTTAGAGAAAAAAATTTCATCTGAAGATGAAAAGCCAAACTTTTTAAGTGAAGACTTAAGAAAAAGACAGTACTTGTCAGGACTAAGCATAGAGGATTTGGAGTTGATACTCCATCCTATGGCCGAGGAGGGTAAAGAAGCATCAGGATCAATGGGTGACGACACACCAGTAGCAGTTTTATCAAGTCATTTTAGACCTGTCTCACATTATTTTAGACAAAATTTCAGTCAAGTGACCAATCCACCAATAGATTCTCTCAGAGAAAATAAAGTGATGAGTTTAAAAACAAGATTTGGAAATCTAGGTAATATTTTAGATTTTGATAATTTAACCGAAGAAAATATTTATGTTTTAGATAGCCCAATACTAACTAACTCACAACTAAAGAAATTTAAAAAATTTTTTTCAAAAAAAGTAAAAATAATTGACTGTACTTTTGACATTGATGGATCTCTTAAAGATAGAATAGAATTAATAAGAGAAGAAGCAGAAACAGCTGTTAGAGAAGGAAGTACTTGTTTAGTATTATCTGATAAAAATATCACAGCTCAAAAAGCTAGTATTCCAAGTATATTAACTGTAGGAGCGGTTCACTCTCACCTAGTAAAACATGGTTTACGAGGTTACTGTTCTTTGAATGTTGAATGTTCTGATGCAATGGACACACATTCCTTTGCAATTTTAATAGGAGTTGGCGCTACAACAGTAAATCCATATTTAGCAATAGATAGCATACACCAAAGATTTGAAAAAAAACTATTTGGTAAATCAGATTTTCAAACATGTGTTAGTAAATATAAAAAATCGATTGATGCCGGACTTTTAAAAATTATGTCAAAGATGGGAATATCAGTAATAAGTTCATACAGAGGTGGATGTAATTTTGAAGCAGTAGGTTTAAGTAGAGCAATTGTTTCAGATTACTTTCCTGGCATGTCTTCAAGAATTTCAGGAATAGGTATAATCGGAATTGAGAAAAAGATTAAAGAACTTCATGAAAAATTTAATGCAAAAAATATATACACTTTACCTATAGGCGGTTTATATAGATATAGAAAAAGTGGAGAAGATCATCAATATCAAGGAAAACTAATTCATTTATTACAAAGTGCTGTTGGAAGTGGTTCATACGAATTGTATAAAAAGTATTCAACTGGAATTCATAATTTGCCTCCAATTAATATTAGAGACTTGTTAGAATTTAAAAAGCAAAGAAAACCAATCAGCATAAATGAGGTAGAGCCTATAGAGGAAATTTTGAAACGATTTGGTAGTGGAAGTATGTCTCATGGAGCATTATCAGCAGAGGCTCACGAAACTTTAGCAATGGGAATGAACAGAATTAAAGGAGCCTCATGTAGTGGAGAAGGTGGTGAGGATGCTAAAAGGTTTAAGACACTTCCTAATGGAGATAGCGCAAACTCAAGGGTAAAACAAATTGCCTCTGCAAGATTTGGAGTTACTGTAGATTATTTAAATAATGCTAATGAAATAGAAATAAAAATTGCTCAAGGCGCTAAACCGGGTGAAGGCGGACAGCTGCCAGGTTTTAAGGTAACGGAGGAAATTGCTAGATTGAGGCATTCAACGCCAGGTGTTACTTTAATATCACCACCACCACATCACGATATTTATTCAATAGAGGACTTAGCACAATTAATTTATGATTTAAAACAAATCAATCCTGGCGCAAGAGTTGGAGTTAAGTTGGTCGCATCAACTGGAATTGGGACAATAGCTGCAGGAGTTGCCAAAGCAAAAGCTGATATAATTTTAATTTCAGGACACTCAGGTGGGACAGGCGCAAGCCCGCAAACAAGCATTAAGTATGCTGGTATACCTTGGGAGATGGGTTTAACTGAAGCAAACCAGATACTCACGTTAAATAATTTAAGACATAACGTTACGTTAAGAACAGACGGTGGATTAAAAACTGGAAGAGATATCGTTATGGCAGCTATGATGGGAGCAGAAGAGTACGGGATGGGAACTTCATCTTTAGTTGCAATGGGATGTATTATGGTAAGACAATGTCATTCTAATACTTGTCCGGTTGGAGTTTGTAGCCAAGATGAAGCATTACGCGAAAAGTTTACCGGCACTCCAGAGAAAGTTGTTAATTTATTTAAATTTGCAGCAACTGAAGTAAGAGAAATACTTGCCTCCTTAGGATTTAAATCAATTAATGAAATTATTGGAAGAACAGATTTATTAAGGCAAGTAAATAAAGGTGCATCTAATTTAGACGATTTAGATTTAAATCCACTATTAGTTCAAGCGGATCCGGGTGAAAATCTTAGATATTGTAAAGATAAACACATTAATAAAGTACCGGACACTCTCGATGAAAAAATTTGGTCTGATATAAAAAATAAGATTAAAACTAATTCAGAAAACAAGTTTAATTATGAAATAGAAAACACATCAAGGTCTGTAGGAACAAAGTTATCTCATCATATTTACAAACAATTTGGAAATAATAAATTGGCAGAAAACACTGTTCATATTAAGCTAGAGGGATCTGCAGGACAGTCTCTAGGTGCTTTTTTGACTAAAGGGGTCAAACTCACTGTTGAGGGAGATTGTAACGATTATGTGGGTAAAGGATTATCTGGAGGAACGATTGTTGTTTATCCGTCTCCAAAAAGCTCACTAGTTTCTAATGAAAATACAATAATAGGAAACACTGTTCTATATGGAGCAACCTCAGGGAAATTATTTGCATCAGGACAAGCTGGAGAGAGATTTGCAGTTAGAAATTCTGGAAGTCATTCGATAGTTGAAGGATGTGGAGCTCATGGATGTGAATACATGACTGGAGGGACAGCGATTATATTAGGAGAAGTAGGTGACAACTTTGGAGCAGGAATGACTGGTGGTATGGCTTTTATTTATGATGAGAAAAATAATTTTGAAAATTTTGTTAATCCAGCCTCAATTATCTGGCAAGAGATAGAAACAGATTATTGGAAAAATTTTTTAAAAGAAAGTTTAAATACTTTTGTCAAAGAAACAAATTCAAAAATAGCTCAGAAAATATTAAATGACTTTGATAATGAACTCAAAAAATTTAAACAAATTTGCCCGATAGAAATGCTTGATAAGTTAGACAATCCTATTAGTTTAAGATCACATACTAAGAAAGCAGGTTAATGAGTAAAACTAAAGTCTTTTGCTTTGGCTTTGGCCAAGTCGCAGAAAGTTTCATAAACAAATTAATTAACGAAAAAAAAGACTTCGAATTAAGTGTTACTTCTAGACAGGAAACTCATCAGATAGAGTTTAATAATATTAAAATAAATTCGTACCAATTTGCCGAAGACAAGTTTGATAAATATATTAAAAAAGAAATAGAGGAAGCAAATTACATTTTAGTTTCTATTCCTCCTATTGATGGCAAAGATATTGTAGCAAATTACCTTGATACAAATCTTAAAAAAATAATTAATTGTAAATGGATTACATATTTATCTGCAACTAGTGTATACGGGGATCATAAAGGTGAATGGGTTAATGAAGATAGCGCTACTCAACCTACATCAGATAATGGGATAAGTAGATTAGAAGCAGAAAAAAACTGGAAAACTTTATCGAATAAAAAAAATTATCCGCTTCAAATTTTTAGATTAGCAGGCATATATTCAAATGAGTTTAATATTTTGAAAAGATTGAAAACTGGTAAAGTGCAAATTGTAGATAAAAAAAATCATTTTTTTTCAAGAATTCATGTTGAGGACATAGCTAACATTTTATTTAAGTCCCTAGATAATTTTAAAAATAATGAAATTTATAATATTTGTGATGATAAACCTGCTTCGCAAATTGATGTAGCAGCCTACGGTGCAAAACTACTAAAACTAGAGAAACCTAATTCAATAAAACTCGAGGAAGTTGAAAGCGAAATGTTAAGAAATTTTTATAAAGACTCAAAAAAAGTAGACAATAAAAAAATGAAAGAGTTTTTTAATCACAAATTAAAGTACCCAACTTATGTTGAGGGACTAAATTATATCTTTAACAACACTTTCTAATTCTCTAATTATTTTTTTTAAGGGAACTTGATTTGATAAACTATGGTCCCCGTTTTTAATTACTACTAACTTCTTTTGCGCATTTGGAAATACTGAAAGAACTTTTCTTGAAAAGAATACTGGCACAACTTCATCTTTGCTGCCATGAATCATTGTTACTTTAATTCTAGATCTTATTTTTTTAGATAGGATTTTATTTTTTCTTCCATCTTTAATTAGCTGAAATGTGATAGGATATTCATATTGCCCATTCTTAATAACACTTAATCCTTTAGTAATAATTTCATTTTTAATTTTTTTTGGAAATTTTTTCCACATTAATCTTTCAAGAAATTCAGGAGCTGAGCCTATACCAACAAAACCCACAATTTGATTTTTAAAATATTTAAATTGGTTTAAAGAGATCCATGCTCCCATGCTAGAACCAACAAGTATAAATTTATTCTCTTTAACAATTTTTTTAATCGAATTCTTAGCATCATTAGACCATTTGGTTATATTTCCTTTTGTAAATTTGCCCGATGACTTACCGTGTCCTGAATACTCAATAGCTAAAAAACCTAATTTACTTTTTACAGCATATTTTTTAAAGGCTTGAGGTTTTTCCCCATCAATATCAGACATAAAACCAGGGAGAAAAACAATATAGAGATTTTTTTTATAATAATTGTCTATAAATCTAAGTTTTTTTGTCTTTGAAATTTTTAAGTATTTGAATTTTTTCATATGTGAATATTTTAGTGCTATTATATAACAATTAAGATGACTACTAAAATAAATGTTCTACAAGTCATACCAAAACTTGGTTACGGAGGAGCAGAAACAGGCTGTTATGATATTGCTCATTTCTTGTCAGAAAATGATTGTGGTTCATTTTTAGCTACTTCTGGGGGAGAACTATTAAAGTTTATTAAAAAAGATAAGGTAAAATTAATCAGGTTACCAGTTCATTCAAAAAACCCACTACTAATATTATTTAATACTTTTGTTTTGGCCTTTTATATTATCTTATTTAAAATAAATATTATTCATGCAAGAAGTCGAGCACCTGCATGGTCATGCTATTTTGCATCACTTATAACAAGAAGAGTTTTTGTTACCACGTTTCATGGAACTTATAATTTTAAGAGTAATTTTAAAAAATTTTACAATAGCGTGATGTTAAGAGCAAAACTAACAATAGCTGGTTCAAATTTTATTTTTGATCATATTAATGAGAATTACGGTGAATATCTAACTAAAGAAAAAAAACTAAGGGTAATTTTTAGAGGTATAAATATTGATTATTTTAATGCAAAAAATATATCTGCATTAAAACATGAAAAGCTTAAACAAGAATGGAATTTATCTTCTAATGTATTTACTATACTTTTGCCTGGAAGGCTTACTTATTGGAAAGGACAAGAAAAGTTCATTGAGTCACTTAATATTTTAATAGAGGATTATAATGTTAATAATTTTCAAGCAATAATACTTGGATCAGATCAAGGTAGAAAAGTATATTCAAAAAAATTAGAAAATCTAGTTCAAAGATATAGTTTAAATAAAAAAGTAAAATTTATTCCTCACTGTAAAGAGATGCCCTTAGCCTATTCTTTAGCAGATGTTGTAGTTTCATCTTCAATTGAACCAGAGGCATTTGGAAGAGTAGCAGTTGAAGCCCAGTCTATGAATAAACCGATAATTGCAAGTAATATTGGTGGTTCTAAAGAAACAGTTATTAATAAAAAAACTGGCTTTTTGTACAAGCATGATGACCCTAGAGAACTTGCTAAAAGTTTAAATACTGTTATTCAATTATCACCAGATGAATTAAAATTAATGGGAAATGAGGGTAGAAAAAATATTACTAAAAAATTTGATGTTGAAATAATGTGCCAATCTAATTTAAAAGAATATAAAAAATTAATTAAAAATTAATGCCTCAAATTCAATTACTAGACGGAAAAAAAATAGATTTTGAGAAATCAATTAATGGATTCGATTTAACAAAAAAAATTAGCAAGTCTCTCGAAAAAACCGCATTAATTATGGAAGTTGATGGAGACTTAAAAGATCTAAGTCATCAAATAACGAAAGATGCAAAAGTTAGGATTATTACACCTAAAGATAAAGAGGGCTTAGAGGTAATCAGACATGATGCTGCTCATATAATGGCAATGGCAGTTCAAGAATTATTCCCTGGTACTCAAGTCACAATAGGACCAGTTATAGAGAATGGTTTCTATTATGATTTTGCAAGAAAAGAGTCTTTCACCAGCGATGATTTAAATAAGATTGAAAAAAAAATGTCAGAAATAATTGACAGAGATGTAAAAACTAAAAGAGAAGTTTGGAAAAGAAGCGATGCTATAAAACATTTCAAAAAAATTGGAGAAAAGTACAAAGCAGAAATTATAGAAAGCATACCGGAAAATGAAGAATTATCAATTTATCACCATGGAGATACGTGGCACGATTTATGTAGAGGGCCACATCTAGCTACATCTGGAAAAATTGGTAAAGCGTTCAAATTAACAAAAGTATCAGGAGCATATTGGAGGGGTGACTCCAATAATGAAATGCTTCAAAGAATTTATGGCACTTGTTGGAGTACTAAAAAAGAGCTTGATGATTATTTACATCGCTTAGAAGAAGCAGAAAAAAGGGATCATAGAAAACTAGGCAAAGAAATGGACCTTTTTCACTTTAGAGAAGAAAGCCCAGGCGCGGTATTCTGGCATGAAAAAGGATGGCTATTATTCCAAAGGCTCGTAGAATACATGCGAGCAAAACAAAGACTTGCTGGCTACAAAGAAATTAATACACCTGAACTTTTAGATAAAACACTTTGGGAAAAATCTGGCCACTGGGAAAAATTCGGAGAACACATGTTTACATCTGAAACGCCTGATGAAAAAATTTTTGCGGTTAAGCCTATGAATTGCCCTGGCTGTGTTCAAGTTTTTAATCAGGGTTTGAAAAGTTATAGAGACTTACCTTTAAAGTTATCTGAATTCGGCAAAGTACATAGATATGAACCGTCCGGAGCTTTACATGGTTTACTAAGGGTAAGAGCATTTACGCAAGATGATGCTCACATATTTTGTACAGATGAACAAATTACAGAGGAGTCATTATCAGTCACAAATTTAATTTTAGAAATTTATAAAGATTTAGGTTTTGAAAATGTTATCTTGAAATATTCTGATAGACCCGAGAAGAGAGTTGGAGATGATAACGTTTGGGATAAATCTGAGGCGGCACTGCTCGCTGCGATCAAACAATCTAATCTTGAATATACAATTAATAAAGGCGAGGGAGCTTTCTATGGTCCTAAAATTGAATTTGTTTTGAGGGATGCAATTGGAAGAGATTGGCAATGCGGAACTCTACAAGTAGACTTAAATTTACCTAATAGATTAGGTGCATCTTATGTTGCTAAAAATGGTAACAAAAAAGTTCCAGTTATGCTTCACCGAGCACTCTTTGGATCTTTAGAGAGATTTATTGGAATATTAATTGAAAACTATGCCGGCAAGTTGCCTTTTTGGCTTTCACCAGCACAAGCTGTTGTGTGTCCAATAGCAGAGGAGAATAATGATTATGTAAAAAAGTTATTTAAAGATTTATTCAAAGAAGGTATAAAATGTGAGATGGATTTAAGAAATGAAAAAATAAATTATAAAGTAAGAGAACATTCATTGGCGAAAGTCCCTTACATCATTGTTTGCGGGAAAAAAGAAGTTGCAGAAAATACAGTTACGGTTAGAAAGCTAGGTTCTGATAAACAAGAAACTATGAAAAGAGATGATTTGATAAAAAATATGCTTGCCTCAAATAAGTTGCCATTAAACTAAGTGTCAAACTTTAAACCCAATTATTTTCAAAAAAGAAGTAAACCAAAAGGTCCAAGAGCCAATGAAAAAATTAGAGCTTTGGATGTTCAGGTGATTGGTGCGGATGGTAGTAACCTAGGTACTTTACCATTGAATAAAGCAATCGGTTTAGCAAAAGATGAAGGTTTAGACTTAATAGAAATTTCCCCAAATGCAAACCCCCCAGTTTGCAAAATTATGGACATGGGTAAATACAAATATGATTTACAAAAAAAAGCTAATCAAGCGAAAAAAAAGCAAAAAACTGTTTCTCTCAAAGAAATTAAATTAAGACCTGGTACAGAAGCGCATGATTATAATTTTAAAATTAAAAATGCTAAAAAATTTATTACAAAGGGAAATAAAGTTAAATTTACTGTAAAATTTAAAGGAAGAGAGATGCAACATACCGATTTAGGTAAAGATTTAATGAATAGAATAATAGACGAGACGAAAGATGTTGCAAAAGTAGAAAGTCAGCCAAAATTTGAGGGTCGTCAAATGGTGATGATAATTCAACCACTATAAATCATCAATATTAGTATCTTGTAAAGATTTATCAATGCCTATATAAACCGAAATAATTTATGCCAAAACTTAAAACAAAAAGCTCAGCAAAAAAAAGATTTAGATTTACTGCTTCAGGAAAAATTAAAATGCCTCAAGCTGGAAAAAGACATGGTATGATTAAGAGAACAAACTCACAAATTAGAAAACAAAGAGGCACTACAATTATGACAAAGCAGGACTCAAAAATTGTCAAATCGTATATGCCGTATAATTTAAGAGGATAATATGGCTAGAACAAAACGTGGTGTAGTAAGCAGAGCAAAACACAATAAAGTTTTAAAATCTGTAAAAGGACAAAGGGGAAGAAGAAAAAACACAATTCGAATTGCTCGCCAAGCAATGGAAAAGGCGATGCAATATGCTTATAGAGATAGAAAAGCTAAAAAAAGAGAATTTAGATCTTTATGGATACAAAGAATTAATGCAGGCGTAAGAGCTGAAGGGTTAACTTACTCAAAATTTATCAATGGTTTAGCAAAATCAAAAATTAAGTTAGATAGAAAAGTTCTAGCAGAGCTTGCTTATAATAATCCCGAAGTCTTTAAATCAGTAGTAAAAAAGGTTCAATCCACCCTAGCTTAAAAGGGCCTTTGATTTATTCTCAACTTAATATAAAAAATCAATTACCTAATGAGTGATTTAGATAAAATAAATTCTGTATTTAATGCAAAGATTGACTCTGTTAAAACAAAAGATGATCTTCAAAATATCAAAACAGAATTCTTCGGTAAAAATGGTCAAATTACTCAGCAGTTCAAAACTCTTGGATCTTTAGACTCAGAAAAAAGAAAAGCTTTTGCGTCAAATTTAAATAAAATTAAAGACGATCTAACGCAACAATTAGAACAAAAATATTTAGAAATTGAAACTAACGAAATTAATGAAAAACTTAAAAATGAAAAAGTTGACGTAACTTTACCAATAAGACCTGAACGGCAAGGAAAAATTCATCCAGTCTCCCAAGTTATTGATGAGATATCTTCGATCTTTTCAGAAATTGGATTTTCAGTTGCAGAAGGGCCCGATGTTGAATCGGAATATAATAACTTTACAGCATTAAATACTCCAGAGGAGCATCCTGCAAGAGATATGCACGATACTTTTTATTTAGAGGAAAATAAAAAATTATTGTTAAGAACACATACATCACCAGTTCAAATAAGAACAATGTTATCAAGCAAGCCTCCATTTAAAATAATTGTGCCCGGAAGAACTTATAGATGTGACAGCGATCAAACACATGCTCCAATGTTTCATCAACTTGAAGGTCTCCATATAGATAAAGGTATTACAATGGGGCATCTTAAAGGCTGTCTAGATTACTTTATTAAAGAGTTTTTTGAGGTTAAAAATGTAAAAATGAGGTTTAGACCAAGTCATTTCCCTTTTACAGAACCATCAGCTGAGGTTGACATCGGATATAAAATTGAAAAAGGAAAAATTGTTATTGGAGAAGGCGATAAATGGTTGGAAGTTTTAGGATGTGGAATGGTTCATCCAAATGTTTTAAAAAATGTAAAAATAGACTCAAAAAAATATCAAGGATTTGCATTCGGAATAGGTATTGATCGTTTAGCAATGTTAAAATATGGAATTAATGATCTAAGATCTTTCTTTGAGGCAGACTATAGATGGCTAAGTCATTTTGGATTTGATCCATTAGATGTTCCAACAAATTATAGAGGGCTGAGTAAATGATTATTACAATCCCTTGGCTTAAAGAACATCTAAAAACATCAGCTAAAGAAAGTGAGATCATTAACCAGCTTACAAATATTGGACTTGAAGTTGAAGGTATAAAAGAAAATTCTGAAGAAATGGGCAAGTTCAAAATTGCGAAAGTTTTAAAAGCGGAAAAACATCCTAATGCAGATAAATTAAAAATCTGCGATGTAACGATTGGAGGAAAAGATATTTTAAAAGTTGTCTGTGGAGCGCCTAATGCAAGAGAAGGTCTCATAACTATTTACGCGCCTCCAGGAGCAATAATACCTAAAACTAATTTTGAATTAAAGGTAGCTAAAATAAGAGGCGTAGAGTCTAGAGGTATGCTTTGCTCAGAAAGTGAACTTAATTTATCAAATGAGAGTGAGGGAATAATTGAACTTAAAAATAAAGAGAAAGAGGTAGGAAAAAGTTATTTTAAAAGTAACTCACAAAAAGTAATAGATATTTCCATAACTCCTAATCGTGCTGATTGTTTAGGTGTTAGAGGTATTGCAAGAGATCTTTCATCAACAGGGATTGGAAAATTAATACAAACAAAAAGAAAAAAGATTAAACAAAATATTCAACATGAGATTAAAACATCAATTACAAAAGAAAAGAATCAGGGGTGTGAGACCTTTGGAAGTTGCTACATTAAAAATATTACTAATAAAGAAAGTCCTGAATGGCTCAAAAATAAAATAATATCCTTGGGCTTAAAACCAATCTCTGCTGTAGTAGATATTACTAACTATGTAATGTTTGATCTAAACAGACCATTGCATGCTTATGATTCAGATAAAATACAAAAAGAAATTATCGTTAGAAACGCTAAAGAGGGTGAGACGTTTGAGGCATTAGATAAAAAAAAATATAAACTTAAAAAAGATATGTGTGTTATTTCTGATAAATCCGGAGTTTTAGGTTTAGGTGGAATAATTGGTGGAACAACTACTTCCACCGAATTTGATACAAAAAATATACTTTTAGAGGCAGCTTATTTCAGCCCATCCTCAATAAGAAAAACAGCTAGAGCACTGAATATAAGTACTGATGCTAAGTACAGATTTGAGAGAGGAATTGACCCTAATTCAATCAAAGATGGGTTAGATCTTGCGACTGAGCTAATTCTAAAAATTTGTGGTGGTGAAGCTAGTAAGTATCAAATTTCTGGAAAGACAAGACAAAAAAACATGGTAATAAATTTTAAAGTAGAAAAATTTGAAAAACTAATTGGCATTTCAATCACCGCAAATGAGATTGACAAAATTTTATCCTCTTTAGGTTTTAAATGCAAAAAAAGCCAAAAAGCTATTAAAGTAGAAGTTCCGAGCTGGAGGCCAGATGTGAGTTTGGACGAGGATTTAATCGAAGAACTAATTAGGATTAAAGGGTTTAATAATATAAAATTAGTTGAGCCAAGCAAACATAGAACTCAAGATACTTTAAACTTTAAACAAAAGCTGTTCCATTTATCTCAGAGATCTTTAGCTTCGAAAGGCTATATGGAAATAGTCACCTGGTCTTTTACAGACTCAAAGATTGATAAACAATTTTCCAAAGGGGAAAAAGAAATTCCAATATATAATCCTATTTCATCTGATCTAGATGTTTTAAGACGATCAATTTTTTCAAATTTAGCAATCTATTTAAAAAAGAATCAGGATAGAGGATACGAGGACTTGTCTTTATTTGAAATTGGCCCAACATTTTTTGGGAAAAATCCAGGCGAGCAACAGGTTGTGGTTGGCGGTTTAAAATCTGGAAAAATAAATAGAAAGAGTTGGCTAGATAAAGAGAGAGAAGTTGATATTTTTGATATCAAAAGTGATGCAATTAAAACTTTGGTTGATCTTGGAATAGAAGAAAAAAACCTTTTTGTAAGCGACAATACTAAATACAGTTATCACCCGGGTAGATCAGGATCGATAACTTTAAAATCAGAGAAAGGACCTCATCTAGCCTATTTTGGAGAAATACATCCTGCAATCATTAAAAATTTAGATTGTAAAGATAAAAATATTTACGGATTTGAGATATTTTTAAAAAATATTCCTGAACCTAATAAAAAATTAAGACAAAGTAAAAAAAGTTTTCAAGCTTCAGACTATCAAAAATCAGAAAGAGATTTTGCTTTCGTGATAGATAAAATTTTCAAAATTGGGACACTTGAGAAAATTATAAAAGAAGTGGATGATAATTTAATTCAAAATGTATCAACCTTTGATGTTTATGAGGGAGATAGTATTCCAAAAGATAAAAAGTCAGTTGCAATTAATGTTACATTACAAGCTATTAACAAAACTCTTTCTGAGAATGACTTAGAAGAAATCAGTAAAAAGATTGTTGATACAGTGAGTAAAAAAACTGGCGCTACAATTAGGTCCTAATGTCGGATATAAAAAGAATACGTAATTTTTCTATAATTGCGCATATAGATCATGGTAAATCAACAATAGCAGATCGAATTATTCATAAATGTGGAGGGCTTACCGACCGAGAAATGAAACAGCAAGTTCTTGACTCTATGGATATTGAAAGAGAAAGAGGAATCACAATAAAAGCGCAAACAGTAAAGCTAAACTATAAAGCAAAAGATGGAAAAGATTATATATTAAATATCATCGATACCCCTGGTCATGTAGATTTTGGATATGAGGTAAGTCGATCATTGTCTGCATGTGAAGGTTCCCTATTAATTGTAGACAGCACACAAGGCGTTGAAGCTCAAACTCTAGCTAATGTTTATCAAGCTTTAGAAATTAATCATGAAGTAATACCTATATTGAACAAAATAGATTTACCCGCTTCAGATGTTGAAAAAACAAAAAAAGAAATCGAAGATGTAGTAGGTATTGAAACAACTAATGCTATTTCTTGCTCAGGTAAAACAGGAGAAGGGATCGAAGAAATTCTAGAGGCAATCATTAACAAATTACCTTCTCCGGACGGAGTAGCAGATGAAAAATTGAAATGTTTACTGGTAGACAGCTGGTACGATAGTTATCTTGGCGTTGTTATTTTAGTAAGAATAATTGACGGTAAATTAAAAAAAAATATGAAAGTAAAATTGATGTCAAACAACCAAGAATATATAGTTGAGAAAGTAGGTGTATTTACACCTAAACCCACAGATATTGCAGAGCTTAATTCCGGTGAAATCGGATTTATAATTACAGGTATTAAATCTCTTTCGGAAACAAAAGTTGGAGACACCATTTGTGATGCTGGCACCCCCATAGACAAACCTTTACCAGGCTTTAAACCAAGCAAACCCGTTGTATTTTGCGGGCTCTTTCCAGTCGATAGCTCAGAGTATCAGAAACTAAAAGATGGCTTGGCAAAATTAAAATTGAACGACGCAAGTTTTTCTTATGAGCCAGAGTCATCAAGTGCTTTAGGATTGGGTTTCAGGTGTGGTTTTTTGGGTTTATTGCATTTAGAAATTATTACAGAAAGGTTAGAGAGGGAGTTTGACGTAAATTTAATAACAACAACCCCAGGAGTTATTTATAAAGTACATAAAACTAAAGGAGAGGTACTGGATTTACAAAACCCTACAAACATGCCTGATCCGTCACAAATAATTAAAATTGAAGAACCATGGATCAGATCTACAATTATTACCCCAGATGAATATTTAGGATCAATAATTAAAATATGTCAGAACAAAAGAGGAATTCAAACAAATTTAAGTTACTCAGGTAAAAGAGCTGTTTTATCCTACGACCTACCATTAAATGAAGTTGTATTTGATTTTAACGATAAATTGAAATCTATTTCGAGCGGCTATGCTAGTTTTGATTATGAAATCTCAGGGTATAGAGAAGGGAGTCTTGTCAAACTAGGTATTTTAGTTAATTCTGAACCTGTCGATGCATTAGCAATGATTATTCATAAAGATTTCGCACAAACAACTGGTAGACAAGTTTGTGAAAAATTAAAAGATTTAATACCAAGACATAACTTTATGATTCCTGTTCAAGCTGCTATCGGAAGTAAAATAGTTGCACGTGAGTCAATTAAAGGTTTCAAGAAAGATGTTTTGACAAAAATACATGGCGGAGGTGCTACTGATAGAAAGAGGAAACTTTTAGAGAAACAAAAAAGAGGTAAAGCTAGATCAAAACAGTTTGGAAAAGTTGAAATTCCACAAGAAGCGTTTATCGGAGTATTAAAAATAAATAAAGAGTCCTAATGAAAAAAAAATTATTTATTTTTTCTAACGAGAGTATTTATCATCAAGAAGAAAAGTTTTATTGTGAAAATATTGATCTCAAAACTACGCCAGAAGGACTTAATAAAAAATTTGATGTCCATTTATTTGGAAGAAAATCTAATAAAGACAGACCTCATGAAATTAAATTAAACAAGATTAAAATATTTAATAATATCTTTTCATACGTCTCTAAAATTATCGAGTCTGCGAAGGATAAAGATGCTAAATATCTAATTATTTCAATTTCTCCCTATACTTTTATGATTTCTATATTTTTAAGATTATTTGGAAAGAAACCTATTATTTATTTAAGAAGTGATGGATACGGTGAATACAAAGCAATTTTGGGGAAAGTAGGATCATTGATTTATCATTTAATGTTTAGTGTTACTTGCTCAATTTCTCACTTAATTAGCTGCAGAGAATATATTCTTCGCGGTAGAAAAGGGAAGATTGTAAGTCCATCACAATTAGACTCAACTTGGTTAAGACAGCCTAAAAAAATTGAGGTTAAAAATTTCAAATTATTATACGTCGGAAGATTAAAAATTGAAAAAGGTATTTTTTACTTATTAAATTTAATTAAAAACAAAAAAAATATATCTTTGACAGTTGTGGGAGCAGAAAAAAGGACTTCATATAATACAAATCAAAGTAATGTAAAAATTTATTCTACTCAAAACAGCAAAGTAAAACTTATAAAAACATATGATGATAATAACATTTTTGTTTTACCTTCTTATACTGAAGGTCATCCAATGGTTATTCTTGAGGCTTTAGCTAGGAGAAGACCGGTTGTGATATTTGATGATATTAAGCATGTAATTGGTGAAAAAAAAGGAATTTTTGTATCAAAAAGGAATTTTATAAATTTTTTGGGAACCCTTAATAATATAAAGAAAAACTATAAAAAAATTCAAAAGGACATGAAAAACAATAAACTACCGACTTACAAAGATTTTATAGAAAAATTAAGTCAAAATATTTTAAGTTATGATCAATAAAATTTTTTATACATATGATTAAGAAAAAATTAAGATTTATTTCAAAGTACTTTTTTGTTTTATCCTTAAAATTTATCAATTTGCTTGTGTGCAAAATGCAAATTAAAATTTTACCATCATTAGAATTTGGTCAAAAATTTAATTTAGAATTTTCTAAATCAACAAGAAGATATATTTTAAGAAAAAAACAAAATAATTTTGGAAAAATAATATTCGATAGTTCATTAGAAGAAACTGATCTTTGCAAACTTGGAAAAAAGTTCAATACTAATAAATCAAGTATTAATATGATTGGACATCGAAGTGGATATACAAGTCTTTATAACTTAATTTTTGCAAATTTAATAAGTAAAAAATGCTCAGTAGCTGAAATAGGTATTGAAAAAAATGCGTCAACAAAAATGTGGAGAAAATATTTTAAAAAAGCAGATATAGATTGTTTTGAAATTGATAAAGAAAAAATTAATTTAGCTAAAAGAGATAAGCTTAAAAATGTAAAATATCATTTTATTGATGTAAGCGATAAAAAAATCATTATTTCTCAATTTAAAAAGACAAAAAAGAAATATGATATTATTATTGATGACAGCACCCACTTATTTGATCATCAAATAAATGTAATTTTAAATACGCATAAATTTTTGAAACCAGGTGGTATAGTTATAATAGAAGATATTTATCGATTTAGAAAAGGATATGAAGAGACAAAGTATTACGAAAAAATAAAACATCTTAAAAAATTTTTTTCATATATAGCCTTTATAGAGACTCCTCATATAAATAATTTTACAGCTAGCTGGAAAAATGAAAAAATTTTATTATTAATAAAAAAATGAGAAATATTATATTTTTAATAGATGCACAAAAAGGAGCTTCAGGTGGAGGAAAAGTAATATATCAATATTCAAATTTTATAGATTCATTAAAAGGCTATTCATCTTCTATCATTCATATAAAAAAAAAAAAATTAGGAAAAATTTTAAACTCTATTAATAAAAAATTTAAAGGTAAATTTATCAAATCAAAATTTTCTGGGTGGAGTTTCAGAGATATCACAGTTAAAAAAAATTACTATTTTTCGTGGTTTAACATAAAAATTAAAACCAAAAATGATTTTATTTTCAATAAAAAAAAAGATTTTATAATTTTACCTGAAATGTTTGCCCATTTTGCTCCTGATTTTTGTATAAAAGGAAATATCCCATATGCAATATTTGTTCAAAATGGATATTCTATATTCCCAACTAACAATATTTCAAAATTAAATTTAGCTTACAATAAAGCAAAGTATATTTTGACTTATTCTAAAGATATTAAAGAGTGTGTTTCTTTGGCTTATCCAAAAGTAAAAAAAAAAATAATTGATGTAAAATATTCAATTGATTTTAAAAATTTTAAAAAAGCTACAAAGAAAAATATAATTACTTATATGCCTAGAAAATTAAAAAAACATAGTGAGCTTGTTATATCTTTTTTAAAAAATTACCTCCCTAAAAAATGGAAAATAAAACCATTAATGAATTTATCTGATAAAGAAGTTTATAATAATCTCGCTGAGTCTAAAATATTTTTAGCCTTTTCTGAGTTGGAAGGTCTTCCTTTACCTCCAGTTGAGGCTGCTATATCAGGAAATAAAGTTATAGGTTACACAGGTGAAGGCGGTAAAGAATACTGGAAAAAACCAATTTTTATTGAGGTAAAATCTTCAGAGATAAAAGACTTCTGTAAAAAAATTCTGATTAATTTAAATTTGAAAAATTTTACACAAAATTCCTCTAAGCAAAGAAAAAAATTATCAGGGATGTTTTCTCTTAAAGCAGAGCATGATGCGATAAAAAAATTTTTAAAAAAGATTTAATTAAATGCTTTTGATATATGGAGAGGTGGCCGAGTGGTTGAAGGCGCACGCTTGGAAAGCGTGTAAACGGGAAACCGTTTCGAGGGTTCGAATCCCTCTCTCTCCGCCAATCATTATCCACATACAACCACTAAGAGTCTTAAAAAATTAATGCGAATCATTTAAATTAAATATAAGGGCAGTGGAGGGAGACTGAAGCTGCCTTTGTCTTTATAGCCTTTTAATTCCTATCACTTTTAGTTTAGCAGTTTGTTCTATTCTTTTAATTGTTTGATTAATCCCCATAATTACTGTTTTTTTCATTGGCCCATAGGCATGTATAAGTTTTTTATTAGAAAGAGCTAGGGCTACATGACCTTTCCAGTAAATAATATCATTTTTCCTAATTTTTTTAAGTCTAATATTTTTTTTAAAAAATTTTACTTGATCTTTAGCGTCACGGGGACAAAATTTATTGTTAAAATTTAAAAAAATTTGAATTAAAGCAGAGCAATCAATTCCTTTAAAAGTTTTTCCACCCCATTTATATTTTATATTTTTAAAAATAGAAATTTTGTTAAATGGGTTTTTTTCTTTATAAGAAATAGGCTTTACATCATTTTTATTTACCCATCCCTTCGAAAATCTTAAAAAATTTTTTTTATTTTCTAAGACTTTTATTTTTGAACCAAATGATATCTCGTTTATTTTTTTACTTTTATTTGGCAGTTTAAAAATCTTAGATTTAAGCTTATTTACTTTATGGGTGGGTTTTAAATATTTAGGAAATTTTCTATTTTTAATAAAACCCTTATAACCATCTTCTTTGATTTTAATTTTTAACCAGTTTCTGCTTCTTTTAGATATTAAAAAACTATCTCCATAAATCATTTGTGTTACAATCTCAGATTTTATGGAAGGTTTTTTATGAAGATTTGTGATAGGGAAATTATTTGTAAAATATTTAGTCATTTAATTTAAGTTTATCTTTGATAATATAAAGAAATATAAGCGAAGGTATGACCATTATTGCTGTGATAATAAAAAATATTCCCCAATCTCCATTTAACCAATCAACCAAAGCTCCAGAAGATGCAGCAAGTGTTGTTCTTCCAGCAGTTCCAATAGAGGAAAGAAGAGCATATTGAGTTGCAGTATAAGTTCTGTCTACAAGCATAGAAATAAAAGCCACAAATGCGACTGTAGCAAAGGCTGCAGCCATATCATCAAATATAACCGCTATAGCAAACAATAATTCAGACTTTCCCGACCAAGCAAGTAAAGAAAATAATAAATTTGTAGAAGCCATCAATATGCCCGAAACAAACATAGCTTTAATAACCCCTGAACGAATTGCAAATAACCCACCAAGCAAAGTGAATATAACAGTAGTGACCCAACCAAGACCTTTTGAATATAAAGCAATATCAGATTTGGTAAATCCTATTTCTTTATAAAAGATGACAGACATTCTACCTAGAAAAGCTTCCCCAATTTTAAAAAGAAAGACAAAACCTAAAATTGCTATTGCAATATTAAAGCCATTCTTTTTAAAGAAACTAATTACTGGACCAATTACAGCACCTGATAACCAAGCAACTATTTTTGTTATGATATTTGAAGAACCTAATCTAATCTCAATCATTTTATCAGTTTGTTTTTGATTTTCTACTCTATCGATTGGTTGCGGTTCATTCACGTACATAAGACCAATATTGCAACCAATTATAAGTACTCCTAAAACTAAAAAAGTTATTTGCCAGTAGTTTTCAAAACCTACTTGCTGGAAAAATTCAGCTGAATTTAGAGCTACAACTCCACCTAATTTATAACCAGTCCACCAACCGACTACCGCCATTGCAGCGCCTGCCTGCATTGATTTACCCTCGTGTTCGCCTATTTGCTCAATTCTTAAAGCATCAACGGTTATATCTTGAGTTGCAGATGCAATTGCAATTATAAGACCAATACTAATTACTAGCGCTAGATTTACAGTTGGATTAATTAAACTCCAACTAATAAGACAAATTAATATTAAAGATTGCATAGATATAATCCACCCACGCCTATGACCAACTTTTTTAGTTAACCAAGGAATTCTAACTCTATCAATAATTGGAGCCCATAAATAATTGAAAGCATAAACTGCGAAAATTAAACCAGCCCAACCTATAGTGCTTCTACTCAATCCATCTTCTTTAAGCCAAAGACTTAAACTACTTCCAATGATCACCCATGGAAAACCACTAATCGCACCAAGTAATAAAATTTTGATCATTCTTCGGTCAAAATAAACAGAGAATGCTTTAGCTAAAGATTGTTTTTTATAAATTTCCATAATCAATTTCTCCAAAAAGATGGAAAGAAAAGAACAAGAACTGCAAAAAGTTCTAATCTTCCTAGTAACATTCCTGTTGCTAAAATCCATTTCGATAAATCCGGTAAACTTTTATAATTTCCATCAGGTCCGATTATTTCACCTAAACCAGGACCAACATTTGAAATTGAACTTGCGGCACCAGAAATTGATGTTACAAAATCTAAACCACTTATAGAAAGAAGCATAGCAATAATTAAAAAAATAAATAAAAAAGAAAATATAAAAATAATCACGGATTTTATAAAATCATCTGAAATTTTATGGTTATTATACTTAGTAATGATTACACTATTTGGGTGAATTAATTTTCTCACTTGGTTCTTAAGAAAAATTAAAAGCATTTGTAATCTAAAAATTTTTATACCGCATGCCGTTGAACCAGCACATCCACCAATAAACATCAGAAATAAGAAAAAAATCAAAGAAAATTTTCCCCATAAACCAAAATCATCTGTGACATATCCTGTTCCCGATAAAATAGAAATGACATTAAATGAAGAAATTCTTAATTTTTCAAATAGATTGCTCTCATAATTGATGAATAATAAGTATAGAAATATGATCAATATTGAGAAGGTTAAAAGGTATATTAAACCTTTAATTTGTACATCTTGAAAAAATATTTTTCTATTTCCCTGAGAAAATTTTAAATAAGAGATAAAAGGTATACTGCCTAAAATAATAAATATACTTGCAATTATTTCTATGTTTGAATTTTTGAAAAAACCTATAGAGTCATTATGAGTTGAAAAACCACCAGTGGCTATAGTTGTCATTGCATGACAAATGCTGTCAAAAATTGTCATTCCAAATACCCAATAAAAAAAACCACATAATAAAGTGAGAATTATATAGGTTGAAATTATAATAGTTGCCACTTCAATTGTTCTGGGTAGGATTTTTTCAGTGCTATCTGGACCTTCCATTTTGAAAAGTTGCATTCCACCAACTTTTAATAATGGTAAAATTGTAATTGCCATTACAACGATACCTATTCCTCCTAACCACTGCATGATAGCTCTCCATAAAAGAATGCTTTTGGAACTATTATCTAAATCCGATATAATAGTTGCTCCTGTAGTTGTTATACCTGACATACTTTCAAAAAAAGCGTCACTAAATGAAAATGATTGGTTGGATAATATAAATGGCAAACTTCCAAAAATTGCTACAGTGACCCAAGCAAGAGTTGAGAATAAAAAAGTTTGTCTAAGATTTAATTTTAACTCTTTTTCTAGATTAGCCAATATGCATAAAATTCCAATGAATATTGTTACAATAGATGATGATATAAAGCTGTGGCTATTTTCTTTGTATATCACTTGCATCGAGTAAGGTGCTAGCATTGAAATCCCTAACACTACAAGTAATATGCCGATTAAGAAAAAAACTGTTTTATTGTTAGCCATTAAAAATGAGATTATTTAAATTGTTTTAAAATTCAACTTAATATGACGTAATTATATCTGTATTTTGCATATAAAATTTAATAAACCATTACTATGCTGGATAATAACTTAATTCAATCTACTTCATCCTGGCCATTTGTTGAAATTAGAAAGCTATTAAAAGATAGAAAAGATATCATAAAAAAAAAAGGTAAGATAACTTTTCAAACCGGTTATGGGCCAAGTGGATTACCACATATAGGGACGTTTGGTGAGGTTGCCAGAACTACTATGATGATTAATGCTCTTAATCATATAGAAAAAATAAATCATGAACTTATTACTTTTTCTGATGACATGGATGGTCTAAGAAAAGTTCCTGATAATATTCCCAACGATCAAGTATTAAAAGATAATTTAGGCAAACCTTTAACAAATATTCCAGATCCATTTAAAAAATTTAACAGTTTTGGCGAGCATAATAACGAGATGCTTAAAGAATTTTTAAATAAATTTAAATTTCAATTCACTTTTAAAAGCTCAACAGAAAATTATAAAGGCGGTTTCTTTAATAAATCGCTATTAAGAGTTGCAGAAAAATATGAAGATGTAATGAATATTATTCTTCCAACTCTTAGAGAGGAAAGAAGAAAAACATATTGTCCATTTTTACCGATTTGCCCAAAAACAGGTAGGGTATTAGAAATACCATTGTTAGAAATAGACAATAAAAGTGGAAAAGTAATTTTTGATAATAAGGGAGAAAAAATAGAGACAAGCATTTTAGATGGTAACTGTAAATTACAGTGGAAAGTAGATTGGGCGATGAGATGGTTTACTTTCGATGTTGATTTTGAAATGTATGGTAAAGATTTAACAGAAAGTGCAATTTTGTCTAACAAGATTTGCAAAACTCTTGGGAAAAGTCCTCCGAATGGTTTTGCCTACGAACTTTTTTTAGACGAAAAAGGAGAAAAAATTTCTAAATCAAAAGGTAATGGGATCTCTATTGAACAGTGGCTAAGATATGCTTCACCAGAAAGTTTGTCTTTATATATGTATCCAAATCCAAAACGAGCAAAAAAACTTTATGCAGAAGTTGTACCTAAAACAGTTGATGAGTATTTAACTAGTATCGAAAAATATCCAACCCAGAAAGAAAAAGATCAAATTTTAAATCCTGTTTGGCATGTCCACAATGGAAAGCCACCAGCAGAAAAAATTGTAATGCCTTTTTCAATGTTATTAAATTTAGTTGGGTCAAGCAATGCAGATAATAAAGAAATTTTATGGAAGTTTATAAATAGATTTCATCAAGAGATTAAACCTAAAGATCATCCGATTTTAGATGGTTTAACTGGGTTTGCTATAAACTATTTTAAAGATAAAGTTGAACCAAATAAAAAATTTAAAAGACCTTCGTCGGATGAAAAGAAAGCGTTAGAAAACCTTGTTAAAAAATTATCTGAAATTAAACAAAACTTAAAACCAGAAGAAATACAGACTATTGTTTATGCCACAGGTAAAGAAAATGGGTATGAACAAAATCTAAGAGATTGGTTTAAATTAATTTATGAAGTTGTATTTGGAGAAGAAAATGGTCCTAGGATGGGTTATTTTGTCTGCTACTTCGGATTGAAGGAGACAATCGAGTTAATGAAAGATAAAATAAGTAATAATTAATGTTTTCAATTTTAAGACCTTATATATTTTCGTTAGATCCAGAGGTTGCACACGATTTAGCTATTAAATCTTTAAAAGCAAATATTCTTCCAAAAAGTTTTTTTAAAGTGGAAAGTGAGGAAATGCTAGAAACTAATCTATTAGGGAAAACAATTGCAAACCCAATTGGATTAGCAGCTGGTTTTGATAAAAGCGCTGAAGTTTATAATTCTCTTTTTAAATTTGGTTTTGGTTTTATCGAGGTAGGTACTGTCACACCAAAACAACAATTAGGAAATCCAAAACCAAGAATATTTAGATTAGAAAAAGATCAAGCACTTATTAACCGTCTTGGATTCAATAATCATGGATCAGAAACTGTTTCAAAAAGAATATCGAATAATAACCCCGACGGGTTTTTGGGAATTAACATTGGGCCAAATAAAGAAACAAAAAATAAAGAAGACGATTATTATATTTGTCTTTCAAAACTTGGAATGTACGCTGGATATATAACAATTAATATCTCCTCTCCAAACACTGAGGGTTTGAGAGATTTTCATGATCAAGGAGAGATGAAAAAACTTTTGTCTGGAATAAATAAAATTATAAAAGAAAAAAAAATTGACTGTCCGCTAGCGATAAAAATATCACCAGATATTAATGATAATGAAATTGGTAAAATAGTTGAATTAGTGATTAGCCATAAAATAGAAGGCATAATAGTTTCCAATACAACGGACAGTAATCGTGACAATCTCTCCGATATTAAGAAGCATGAAGTTGGTGGATTATCAGGACAACCGCTTAAAGATATTTCAACAAATTTAATAAAAAAATTCTATAAAGAAACCAAAGGCAAGATTAAGATAATAGGAGTTGGGGGAGTGGACTCTGGTGAGAGCGCTTTTGAAAAAATTACAGCAGGTGCAGATGCAGTACAATTATATACAGGCATGGTTTACAAAGGACCAGGTATTGTAAAAGAGATTAAAAAAGACTTAATATCAATTTTAAAAAAAGAAAATCTCAAAAATGTTAGTGAAGCAGTTGGAATTAACGCTTGACCCCAATGTATACAAGAATTATATAACACCAGGGAAAAATTTATGTCTAAAAGATGCGAATTAACAGGAATTTCACCTTTAAAAGGTCACAACGTTAGCCACGCTAAAAATAAAACTAAAAGAAGATTTTTACCAAATCTAAAGAAAGTCACTTTTAGAAGCGATATCTTAAAAAAAGATATCAAATTAAATGTAGCTAACGCCGCTTTAAGAACTGTAGATTTTAAAGGCGGATTAGATAAGTTTTTAATATCAGCAAAAAACGCTAAATTATCAAAAAAAGTTAAAAAAATTAAAGCTTCAATTTCAGCAAAATCATAATTCTACAATGAATTTATTTTACAAACTCTCTCTTCTAATGGGTTTGATTGTAGTCCTTTCAAACTATTTAGTTCAATTTCCGATTCAATATTTTGGATTAAATGAAATCTTGACTTATGGTGCTTTTAGTTACCCTATTACTTTTTTAATTACAGATCTAGCTAACCGCGCTTACGGAAAATTGGTAGCAAGAAAAGTTGTGTATGTAGGATTTGCTATTGGAGTTCTTTTAACATTATTTTTATCGACTAATTTTACAGATATTATTTCTATTAGAATTGCTGTTGGCTCTGGAGTGGCATTTTTTATTGCTCAAAACTTAGATGTTCAAATATTTGATTCCTTAAGAAAAAAAATATGGTACATAGCTCCTCTCGCATCATCAGTGATTGGATCTGTTACAGATACGTTTCTATTTTTTTCAATTGCTTTTTACGCAACAGGAATACCTTGGGTAACCCTAGCTTTTGGAGATTTAGCAGTTAAGTTATTTATAGCACTTGCAATGTTAATTCCATTTAGATTACTAATAAATAAAATAAAAGACTTTTCGGAAAGTTCGGCTTCAGGAATAAAGAACTAGTGTATCGTTTTTTTTCTCTTTTCGACGAATAAATCAGTTAGTTGATTTATCATTACATCACCTAAATCCTGAACATCTGTAATTTTTACAGCTTGATTATAGTATCTTGTAACATCATGACCTATACCAATAGCTAATAATTCAATGTTTGTTTTATTCTCAATCCATTTGACTGTTTTTTTAAGGTTAGACTCTAGATAGTCACTAGTATTCGTTGATAGAGTAGAGTCGTCCACTGGAGCTCCATCTGAAATAACCATAAGGATTTTTCGTTCTTCTTTTCTTCTATTCATTTTGTTGTAAGCCCATTTAAGTGCTTCACCATCAATGTTTTCCTTTAACAACCCCTCTTTAAGCATCAGGCCCATATTATTTTTAGCCTGTCGCCAAGGCGTATCAGCTGATTTATAAATTATGTGTCTAAGGTCATTTAATCTTCCTGGAAAAGTTGGTTTATCATTTTTCATCCATTTCTCTCTCGAAGATCCTCCTTTCCAATGTTTTGTTGTGAAGCCAAGTATTTCTACTTTAACCGCACATCTTTCTAATGTCCTAGAAAGTATGTCAGCACAGATCGCTGCTACTGAAATAGGTTTACCTCGCATAGAGCCCGAGTTATCAATCAAAATTGTGACTAACGTATCTTTGAATTCAACATCTTTTTCTCTTTTAAAAGATAAAGAATTATAGGGATCCATAATTATTCTTGATAATTTTGATGTGTCTAATAGACCTTCTTCAAGATCGAAACTCCAAGATCTATTTTGTTTAGCTAAAAGTTTTCTTTGTAATTTATTAGCGAGTTTAGAAATGAAATTTTTAAGCTGCAATAATTGTTGATCTAAATTTTTTCTTAGTCTTGTTAGTTCCTCAGTATGCTCTAATTCTTCTGCTTTAATAATTTCATCAAATTCTTCAGTGTAAGTTTTATAATTTATGTCACCTAAAGCACTATTTCCTTTTTTTCGTAAATCTGGTTGAGAACTGTCTTCTATTTCAACTTCTTCCTCAGCTTGGTCTGATTCTTTGGCCTCATTTTCAAGATCAGGCAAACCAGAGTCTATAGACATTTCCTCCTGCTTATTCTCTTTCTCTTTTGCCTGTTTTTCCTGATTATCTGGTTTATTTTGTTTTTCGTCGTTATTTTTTTCATCATCTTTTTTCTCTTCCTCATCTAGATTTTCGTCAAGATTCAACTCTGCAATAAGCTCAGAAATAAGGGAATTAAATTTTTCTTGATCTAACGTAAACTCATTTAATTGACCGATCTTACCTTTAAATTTCTCATTTAAATCTTTTTTGTATGATTTAAGTTTTTTATCGACTTGACTATTATTTTCAAAATTAAGAAATTTTGTTCTCAAATAATTTTCAAAAGACTCAACAATTTTATCTTCACTGCTTTTAAGATCCAAGCCACTCACCCTCTCTTGGTAAAAAGTTTCAATATTGTTTTTTACTCCTTTAAAATAGCTAGTTCCAATTTTTTCGCATCTAATTTTTTCTGAAATTCTATACAACTGTTTAGATATATTTCCATTAGGTTCAAATTGTTTAAATGTTTTTGGATTAGAAAACCTATGTCTTAAGGATTTTGAGTCTGCTATAGCTCTTATTTGGTTGTAATTTAATTTATTATCAATCGGACTTAGCTCAGGTAGTCTGATTGAATTTTTTTCAGTTTTTGAGTTTTCATTACCAAATGAAACCTCAATTTTTTCTGAATTAGATAGTGATCTTACAGTAGAACTAATTGCAGTTTTAAAATCAGCTATTTTTTCTTTTTTATTTTCCACTTTATAAAGTGATATTGATAGAAGACTCCGGTAAGTCTTCACCAAAACATCTCTGGTAATACTCAGAAATTATTTTTTTCTCTAAATCATCACATTTATTTAGAAATGTGATTCTAAAAGCATATCCTTGATCTTTAAATATTCCTGTATTTTCTGCCCAATGTAAAACTGTACGAGGACTCATAACGGTTGAAATATCGCCATTGATGAAACCTTTTCTTGTTAGATCAGCAACTTTTATCATGTTTGATAAAAGTTCTTTTCCCTCTTTATTATTTAAATTTTTATTTTTAGCTAGAACTATTTCAAGTTCTTTCTCAAATGGTAGGTAATTTAAAGTTGAAACTATATTCCATCTATCCATCTGACCTTGGTTTATTTGTTGAGTACCATGGTACAAACCAGTTGTATCCCCAAGTCCAACAGTATTTGTTGTAGCGAAAATTCTAAATAAATCGTGTTGCTGTAAAACTTTATTTTTATCTAATAATGTAAAATTTCCATCACTTTCTAAAACTCTTTGAATTACGAACATCACATCAGGTCTTCCAGCGTCATATTCATCAAAAACTAATGCCACAGGATTTTGAATTGACCAAGGTAAAATACCTTCTTTAAACTCAGTAATTTGTTTCCCATCTTTTAACACAATGGCATCTTTTCCAATTAAATCTATTCTACTTATATGACTGTCTAAATTTACTCTAACACATGGCCAATTAAGTCTTGCAGCTACTTGTTCTATATGAGTAGATTTTCCAGTTCCATGGTACCCTTGAATTAAAACTCTTTTATTAAAAGAGAAACCCGCTAAAATTGCTAAGGTAGTATCTTTATCAAATTTATAGTCAGGATCTATCTTTGGAACATATTCATTTTTTTTTGAAAAAGCCTGAACCTGCATATCACTTTCAAAACCAAAGGTTTGCTTAACTGACAATTTGATGTCTGTTTTTGGCAAGAATTGTTCTGAGCTCATTTTTTTCCTAAAGTTTTCTTTAATTGACTGTAAGCTAAAGTAATCTTTTTAAGTTTTTCTTCAAATTTTTTATTCCCCTGGTTTTTATCAGGATGATATTTTTTTACAAGTTCTTTGAATTTTGCTTGAATTTGTTCCCATTTTACTTCTTGATTTAAACCTATAATTTCCAAAGCATCCTTATCTTGTTGTGAGACTTTTGCTTTTTTAAAGTCTCTAAAATTAGAACTCTTAAAGATATTAAGTTTATCATCTAATGCATTATTCCATAAAATATTGAAAAAATTATCTGAGGAACCGAAAGTTTTAGTAGATTTGTGCCAGGTCAAATCAGATTTTATAAAAAACTCTATCTCTTGATCATTCATATTTTCAAAATAATTCCAGTTTTTGTTAAAAATTTTTATATGATTTAAACAGAGTAACCTGTATTTCTTACTATTGTCCTTTTCAATAGGCGCCTTGTAAGCTCCTACTTCGCTACAATTTTCCCAATCACAAATAATTTTCATTAAATAATGCTATATAGTAAAATTATATTAATGAAAAATTATTTTGAAGAAATTTGTGAAAAACTAAAAAATGAAATCAAAATTGAGGACATAGAAGTTGTTGATAATTCACATAAACATAAACGTCACAAATTTTATTCCTCAGAAAAATTTCATCTACAGTTAAAAATTAAATCTTTATTTCTTTATTCTATGTCAAGATTAAGCGCACAAAAAATTGTTATGAAAATTTTAAAAGAAGATCTTGAAACAAAAATTCATGCTTTAGAAATTAGTATTGAGAAATAAACTTACTCATATTTTTTAAATTCTTTATAGATATTTTACTTTTATTTGGCAAAGCTGTTTTACCTATATTTTTAAGAAGTATGAAATTTATTTTATCATCATTATTTTTTTTATCATTTTTAAGAAATGGGATTAATTTATTCACAGCATTAGATCTAGAATATTTTTTAAAAGCATATTCTAACCTATTTTGTAAATAAATTTCTTTTATTTCATTCAACGTTTTTTGAGTACAAATCTTTTTTATAACAGAAAGTTTTGTCGCTAAGATCATACCTGATAATACGGCTTCTCCGTGGGTTATATTTTTCGAATAATCATTTTTAACTTCTATCGCGTGAGCAAATGTGTGCCCAAAATTTAAGATCATTCTTAAACCCTTCTCATTTACATCTCTACTTACAAAATATGTCTTTATTTCACAACTTTTTTTTATAGAATAAATTAATTCTTTAGATTTCTTTTTAAAAATTTGTTTTGAATTTCTTTTTAACCAATTAAAAAATTTTTTATCTTTTATAATTGCATGTTTTAAAATTTCAGCATAACCGCAAATAATTTCTTTTTTTGGTAAAGAATTGATGAAAGAAGTATCGCTTATCACTAATTTTGGTTGGTAGAAAGAACCAACTAGATTCTTACCATGTTTAGAGTTAACCCCAGTTTTTCCTCCAATCGCAGAGTCTACTTGCGCAAGAAGTGTAGTAGGTATGTTTATAAAATTAATACCTCTTTTAAAAATACTTGCAATAAAACTTACAACATCTCCCGTAATTCCTCCGCCAACAGCTATTATTAAATCAGCGCGGTTAAAATTTTTAGATAAGAGTATATCCAAATAGTAGTTTACCTTATTAAGGGACTTATTTTTTTCATTAGAAACAAAAGGTAGAAATAGAAGATTATAGCTTTTAAGTTTTCTCTTTAATGTATTTTTAAATTTCTTTGGGACATTATTGTCAATAATTAATGCAATCTTTTTTGTTTTAGGACACAATAATTTGATCCTTTTCGGTAAGATGTTTAAAGTGTTTTCACCAATTACAATTGAGTATTTGTAATTTGTATTTTTAAATTTAATTTCCTGATTTTTCATACAAATTTAGTATTTTTTTAACTATCTCACTTGATTTCAAAGAATTACACTTAATCCTATAATCTGCTTCATTATAAATTCTTTTTCGATTAAAATAAATTTTTTTTACTTCCTCACTAGTATTTTTCTTAAATAAAAGAGGTCTTTGTTTATTATTTCTCAATCTTTTAATCAATTCATCTACAGAAACATCAAGCCAAAAGCTAGTAGATAATTTTTTAGCAGTTTTTCTAATAGAATTATTTAAGAAAGCACCACCGCCTAAAGATATTACAGCTCTTTCTGTTTTCAACTCCATCAAAGTTATTTCGCTTTCTATTTTCCTAAAATGGGGTTCACCTTTGCTTTTGAAAATTAAATTTATAGATAGACCTTCTTTTTCTTCAATTAATTTATCAACATCAACAAATCTATACTTAAGTTTTTTGGCTAAAATTTTACCAATTGTAGATTTTCCCACTCCCATCATACCGGTCAAAGTAAGGTTTTTTCCCAAATTAACTACCTTTTTGATTTTGATTTTTCATAAATATGTCTTATTTATTGAGTTTAAATTAATTCTTAGCGTATGCAACTTAAATACAATAGACAACCAAGTTTTGGAAGTTCAATTATTAAAACTTTAATAAAGTTATTATTTGTAATTTTAGTATTTATTATTGCAATTTTTTTAATAGAAAAAATAAGTTTCCCAAGCCCAGAAAAAAAATATCAAATCGACGTTACTAATGAAATTAAAAAGCTTTAGTTGCTTTATTGGATTATTAATTATTTTTTTTTATTCACCTCTTATAAGTGAAGAAAAAGTTGATATTTGGGAAAATAAAAAGGAAGTTACAAAAGAGTCATCATCATTACAAGAGAAGGACTCTCAGGAAATATCTAATCAACCATCATCAAAAAGTATTAAAGCTGTAGATGAAGTACAAATTCAAGAAAGTTCAACAATACAATTAAATGAACAAAAGGTTTTTGGTATTTATGATCCAGCAAATTATGATTTTAACCTTAATATGTGGTCAACTACTAAAGCTGAAGAATTAAGATCTAGTTTAAAAAGATTGAGTAAGATTGAACTTTCAAGCGCCTCAAAAGAAATATTAGAAGCAATCTTGTTTTCATTTTCTTATCCACCACCAGGAATGACTGAAAAAGAGTTCGTTGATTTAAAAATAAATTGGTTAATAGATAATGAACGAACAGAACTTGTAGAAAGTTTTTTAAAACAAAATGACCAATTTGACAGCAAAAGTAAAGCCGTTGAATATTTGGTTAATAAAAATATTGCAAGTGGGAATATAAAGAAAGGATGTGAAAAAATTAAATTCATAGATGAAAAAATTAAGGATGCATATCTAGAAAAATTTAAAATTTACTGCTTAGTATTTAACAATAAAAAACCAGAGGCCCAACTATTACTTGATCTTTTACGTGAGCAAAAACAATCCAATAAATTCTATGATGATAAAATAAATTTTCTTCTTGGTGTTTCGGATCAAACAAGTAGTAAAATTAATGAAAAAAATCTGTTAAACTTTTATCTTTCAAGTGTAACAATTGCTGATTTTAATTACGAGCCAACAAATAAAACTAAACCAGAGATATGGACTTATCTTAATGCGGCTAATCTAATTAAATTAGAAGATGCTTCAGATAAAAAAAAATTAAAAGAATTAGAAATAGCAGCAAACAATAATCAGCTTGATAAAAATAAAATTTTTGAAATCTATAAACAAATACCTTTTAATTTAAACACTTTGATTAATGCAAAAAATAATTATCAAACCTTAGATGACAGTGACGCTAGAGCCTTAATTTATCAAAAATACCTATTATCTGACTCTAACGAGTCAAAAATTGAAACTCTATTTTTATTAGAGGAGCTGTTTAAAAAAAATGATTTAGATAATATTTTTTCAAAATTTTTAAGTGATAAGATAGAGGAAATTGGTATTGAAAATTTACCACAGGAGTTTAAAGAACCTGCTTTATCTAAAATTGTTTCTGATGAAGAATTACTTTTAGGAAAAGTAAAATATAACGATAAAATTTTGCACCAATCTAAAATATTGAAATACTATATTGATGGTGAGAGTAAGGCTAAAGTTCAAAAAGATATAGATAAAATTTTTAAAAAGATTGCAAAAAATAAAAAATATTTTATTTCTGCTAAAGATTTAGCATTAGTAGATGCATTAGTTACAGATGGATTTTCATTACCAACAAATTTAAAATATGACGATCTAATAAAGGAATTTGATGTTCCAAAAAATTTATTGCAATTAGTTGATAACGATCAAAGAGCTTTCCTCGCTTTAAAGATAGTGGAAATAATTGGTGAGGACGAACCTTATCAATTAGACTCAGAAACTATATTTTTTGTTACAAATCTTTTAAATAAGACGAATTTAGTTACCATTAGAAATAAAGTTTTAAACTCTGCTCTACCCAAAAGAATTTAATTAAAATATAATTAATAATGTCCCAAAGAAAAATTGTTATTGAGCCAGATCCCATACTAAGAAAAAAAAGTGAAAACTTAGAGAAAGTTGATGATGATATTAGAAGATTATTAGATGATATGCTGGAGACTATGTATGCAGCACCGGGCATAGGCTTAGCAGCTGTTCAGATAGGCATTCTAAAAAGATTAATTGTAATTGATATTTCAAAAGATAAAGAAAAAAAGGATCCTATTTTTCTAATAAATCCTGTAATTATTTCAAGATCCAATCAAACGTCTATTCATGAAGAGGGCTGCCTTTCTTTACCAGGACATTTTGCAGAAATTGAAAGACCAGATGGGTGTCAAATTAAATTTATTGATTACAATGGAAAAGAAAAAAAACTATCAGCGAATGGACTTCTTTCAACTTGCATACAGCATGAAGTTGATCACTTAAATGGGGTTTTATTTATTGATTATCTATCTAAATTAAAAAAAGATATGATTGTTAAAAAATTGGTAAAGCAAAAAAAAGAACTTAATAAAGTTATTTTATAAAATAATGGCATTAAAAATTATTTTTATGGGAACTCCAAAATTTGCAGTTCCTATACTAAAAGCTATTCATGAGTCTGATCATAAAATTTTAGAAGTATATACTCAACCAGCAAATAAAAGTGGGAGAGGACAAAAAATTAATTATTCAGATATTTACAAATGCGCGGAAAAGCTAAATTTAAAGGTAAGAAGTCCTGTTTCTCTTGAAACAAACGAGGAAATTAATTATCTCAAAAGTTTGAAACCTGACCTAGTAGTAGTGGCTGCTTACGGAAAAATTTTACCAGACAAGCTACTTGATATTGATCAACTTCTTTTTATAAACGTACATGCATCTTTGTTACCCAGATGGAGAGGAGCCGCACCTATTCAGAGAGCAATTTTGAATATGGACTCAGAAACAGGAGTATCAATAATGAAAATTATATCAAAACTTGATGAAGGTCCAGTTATGATGAAAGGTAAAATTAAGATTACTCAATTAATGAGTTATGAGCTCCTAAGCCAAAAAATGTCTGAACTAGGTGCAAAATTAATATTGGACTCAATTAAATTAATTGAAAATAATGAGGCAAAATTCATTGAACAAAAAAATTCAGAAGCAACTTATGCAAAAAAAATTCAAAAAAATGAGGCCAAAATTAATTGGAATGAAAATGCAAAAAAAATTATTGCTAAAATTAATGCTTTTAATCCTAACCCAGGCTGTTGGTTCGAGCTTTCAGGCGCAAGAGTCAAAATTATAAAGGCAATAGAGATTGAAAAAAAAGGTAAAGCTGGCACTCTTCTAGACAATAAAATGACAATTGCGTGTGCTAAAAATGCAATACAAATTTTAGAGCTTAAAAAAGAGGGAAAAAAACAAATGTTAGTAGATGATTATTTAAAAGGAAATCAAATAAAAATTGGACAAAAAATAAATTAAGATGTTTAATTATTTAATTAAAATTGAGTATGATGGAACAAATTTTGTTGGGTGGCAGAGTCAAAAAAATGGCAAATCAGTTCAAGATGCCATTGAAGCTGTATTAAAAAAAGTATTAAAAAAAAAAGTAAGAATCATCGGAGCAGGTAGAACAGATAAAGGGGTTCACGCTTTTGCACAGCATGCTAACTTCAAGATTAAAGAAGAGTTAGTAAATAAAAAAGCATTTATAGAGTCTTTAAACTTTTTTTTAAAAAAAAAAATGATTTCGATTTTAGATATTACAGAAAAAACACAAAACTTTCATGCAAGACATAGTGCTAAATTAAGAACTTATGAATATTTAATAATAAATCGACAGGGGACTTTATCATTATTTAGAAATAGAGCTTGGCATGTTAAAAAAAAAATCAATTTAAATTTAATTAAAAAGGGAGCTAAATTATTAGAGGGAACACATGATTTTTCAACTTTTAGATCAGCCAAATGTTCTGCAAAATCTCCTACTAGAAAAATAAGTAAAGTTAAAATTGGAAAAAGTAATAATTTGATTAGAATACGATTTAGTTCAAAATCATTTTTGCAAAATCAAGTTAGATCAATGATAGGTTGTTTAAAATACTTATCTACAAACAAGTGGAGCATCAGTGATTTTAAAAAAGTTTTTAAATCAAAAAGAAGAGCTAATTGTGCCCCTCCGGCTCCTGCATGTGGTTTATATCTGCAAAATATAAAATATTAGTTAATAATATTTTTACCTCCATATTTTTTTAGAGAATTCAATGTTATAGAAAATAAAGATAAAAAATTATCAAAAAAATTTAAATTATTATAATTTTTATTTATTTTCCAAATCCAATAAAAATTTCTGAGGTTACTACTTTGCAAAGATTTCTCTCGAATTCGATATTTTGTTAAAAATTTATCCAAACAGTAAGCGTTTTTGATTCTTTGTAAGAGTTTACACTTAAAATAATAATCTTCACAAATTTTAGTGTTGGTGAAAGTAATATTTTTTAATTTTTCACGCTTGATCATCATAGTGCTTGTAGCAATAGAAGTATTTTTTATGAATTCAGAATAGTTTAATTTTAATGGATTTTTTATCTTTCGATATTTTTTTCCAAAAGTTTCGTAGTTTGTATATGTAAATGAATAACTATTTTTTTTCATAAAATTAATCTGTTTTTTTAATTTATCTTTTTTCCATACATCATCAGAATCAATGAATGCAATGTAAGGTGAATTGGCCTTTTTTAATGCATAGTTTCTACAAAAACCAGCTCCATAGTTTTTTTTTAGCCAAAAAATTTTTATTTTTCTATTTTTTGAAATTTTTTTAAGAATTATTCTAGTTTTTTTATCTGAAAAATCATCAATAATAAACAATCTCCAGTTTTTATAAGATTGGCGAATGATACTTTTTACAGTCTGCGCTATAAATTCTGAACTATTATAGTTTGGTAATATTATATCTATTTTCGTATTTTCTTTTTTTTTATTCTCCATCTTGATCCTTCTCTAACTATATAACCACAACATTTTTTAGAACCGCATCTACACGGATAATTTTTAAAATCTTCGTCAAAACTAAACCCATAGTCGTAGGAAAATTCTTCGCCTTTTTTTATATCTTTGATTGAATATACCCACAATTTTAAACCTACTCCGGTAACTTCACAGTTTGGATCACATGAATGATTTATTAATCTTGCTGTATTGAATTTAAAATCTCCATCAAGATCATATTTTTTATTCAAATTAAAAAGATAAATAGCTTTACCGTTATCATACTTAGGGCTTTCCTCAGCTTCTTTTTCGGTAATTACTTTGCCTTTGTACTCTATTATTTTTGAACCCTTTTTAATGTCTTTAGCAGCATATAAACCTAAATTATCTATTTTAGATTTTCTTATTTTATACAGCCTCACTTAAAATAATCCTCAAGGATATTTTGATATATTTTTGTTAAATTTTTTAAATCTTTTAATGAGACGCATTCATCAATTTTATGCATTGTTTTATTTACCAAACCAAACTCAAGGCAAGGTGAAATTTTTTTTATAAATCTTGCATCCGAGGTACCACCAGTTGTAGAAAACACAGGAGTTTTTTTTGTAACTTTTTTAATTATTTTCCTGGCCATGAAAATAGTTTTATTAGGTTTAGTGAGGAAAGACTCACCACTAACATGAAAATTTATTTTAAATTTACAATTATTTTTTTTACTCAAATTTTTGACTATTGAATTAATTTTTCTCTTCAAACTGCTTGAGGTATGAAGATTATTAAACCTCACATTGAACTGTGCTCTTGCACTAGCTGGAATTACATTAGTAGCAGTATTATCAACATTCATTGATGTAATTTCTAAATTGGAAGGCTGAAAGTTTTTGTTACCCTTGTCAAACTTATGTTCATTAAGTTTTTTACATATTTTAACTAATGTATTTATAGGATTATTAGAAAGATGAGGGTATGCAACATGTCCCTGTGATCCTAAAATAATTATAGTCCCTGAGATACTACCACGTCTCCCTATTTTTATCATTTCTCCTAGATTTTTTGGATTTGTAGGCTCACCCACGATACAAAAATCGATTTTTTCTTTTTTCTTTTTTAAGTAATCTACAACTTTTTTTGTTCCATTAATTGCAAGATCTTCTTCGTCACCAGTAATTAAAAAACTTATAGACCCATTAACTTTTTTTGTTTTTTTTAAGAATTTATCTACAGCTGATATAAAACAAGCTATTGAGCTTTTCATATCATTTGCACCTCTACCAATTAGATGATTATTCTTAATTATTGGCTTAAAAGGGTTAACAGTCCAATCTTTGATATTTCCTGGAGGCACAACATCTGTGTGACCAGCGTAACATAAATTAGGACTTTTGTTTCCTAGCCTTGCATAAATATTTTTAATTGGCTTACTAATTTTATTTTTGTCTTTAAATTCTAAAATCTTACATTTAAAACCGAGCTTTTTTAATTGATTTGCTACGAATCTTATAGCACCCGCATCATTTGGTGTAATACTTGGAAATTTAATAAGCTCTTTAGCTAATTTAAGTTCATTCATATTTATATTAGTCTCTTAATAGATCGTTAATGGATGTTTTGCTTCTTGTTTTTGAGTCAACTTTTTTTACAATAACTGCACAATATAAAGAAGGACCACCTGGATTAGATTTATTAGGTAAACTTCCTGGTACAACTACTGAATAAGCTGGCACTTTTCCAAAGGTAATTTCACCAGTGGATCTGTCAACAATTTTTGTCGAAGCTCCAATATAAACACCCATTGAAATTACTGCGCCTTCTTCAACTAAAACACCTTCAGCAATTTCAGATCTAGCACCTACAAAGCAATTGTCTTCAATAATAACTGGTCCAGCTTGAAGTGGTTCAAGTACGCCACCAATTCCAGCTCCTCCAGATATATGACAATTTTTTCCAACTTGAGCACAGGAACCAACAGAAGCCCAAGTATCAATCATTGTACCCTCATCAACATATGCTCCCAAATTTACAAACGATGGCATTAATACAACATTTTTTGCAATATAAGATCCTCTTCTAACAACTCCATTAGGAACATGTCGATAACCAGCTTTCTTCCAATCTTTTTCTTTCCACTTAACCGTTTTGCCTGGAACTTTATCATACCAAGTTGTGTAAGGTCCTTTTGATATTGTCATTTTATTTACTCTAAAGCTTAAAAGAATTGCTTTTTTAATCCACTGATTCACAATCCAAGCTCCATTAATTTTATTAGCAACTCTAATTTTACCCGAGTCAACTAAGTTAATTGTTTCATTTATAGCTTTAAGAAGTTTTTTATCTGACTTAGGCCCTACTTTTTCTTTAATCTCAAAACTTTCATTAATTATGTTCTCTAATTTATTTAAGCTCATTTATCTCCTTCAAAAATCTTGCCAAATTATCTGTTTTATAGTTAATAAAATTCTCATCCGAATACTTTGCTGCCCAAGGTTCATTATTTTTTATCCAAACTGTTTTCATTCCTAATTCGTGAGCTGGTTTTAAATTTCTTGCTATATCCTCAAAGAATATACAGTATTGTGGCTCAATTTTGTAATTTTCTATTAATTTTTTGTAAGGTTCTTTAGATGGCTTTGGAATAAAGTCACAATCTCGTATATCAAAAATTCCGTCGAAAAGCTTATCAATTCCGATTCTTTTTGTTACATTTAAAGCATGATCTCTTGATCCATTGGTAAAAATTATTTTTTTTCCATCTAATTTCTTTATTTCCTCCTCTAAAAACTCATTTTTATTTAAAAAACTAAGATCTACATCATGTACAAATTCTAAAAATTCGTCTGCATCTATTTTATGGTGCTTAATCATACCATTCAAAGTAGTGTTATATGCTTGAAAATAGTTTTTTTGAATTTTTCGTGCCTCTTCTAGACTTACATTTAGTTTTTCAGATATAAATTTTGACATTTTTTTGTCTACTTGATCAAAAACTTTCGTAGCACCATCATATAAAGTGTTATCTAAGTCGAATAGCCAAAATTTTATTTTTGATAAGTTCTTCATTTTCTTATTAATGTCCCTGAACCCTGATCAGAAAAAATTTCATGTAATATTGAATGAGGCTTCCTTCCGTCAAGAATAACAACACCTCTCACTCCGTTCTCTACCGCATCAACACAATTTTTTATTTTTGGTATCATACCTCCTTGAACAACTTTCCATTTAATAAGGTTTTCTAAATCAAAGGGTTTTATCTCTGTAATTAGTTTTTTTTGGTCATCATAAACACCTTCAACATTAGTCATTAACAACAGTCTTCTGGATTTGATTTTTTTAGCTATAGCACTAGCTGCAGTATCTCCGTTTATATTATATGATTGTTGATCTTTTCCTATACCAAGAGGTGCAACTATTGGAATTTCATTTTTATTAATTGAGTCATTAATTAATTGAGAGTTAATTTTATTTGGAATTCCCACAAATCCCAGCTCTTCTCTTTCAGGTGTAACTTCAATAATATTATTTTCTTTTGTATGAAAAGATACTGCATTTGACCCCAGCTTTTTTAAATTTGAAACTATATCATTATTAAAATTAATTAGGACCTCTTCAACTATATTGATAATATTTTTATCAGTAACTCTTAATCCATCAATAAATTTTGACTCAATTTTTTTTTTATCTAATTCTCTTTTAATTCTAGGCCCTCCACCATGAACAATAATAACTGATAGACCTAACTTATTAAGAATATTGATGTCTAAAATAAAGTTATTGAATACGCTCCTATCAATTAATACATTACCTCCATACTTAATTACAATTTTTTCATTCTTATATTTCGAAACATATTTTTGAACATTAATAATTTCTGGAGCGTCTTTTGGCCAAAACTTTTTAATTTCTTCAAGAGAAATATTTTCAGACATTTAATTAGTTTTTACAGTAGTTTGTTTTACAATTACGTATTGTTGGGCAATTGTTAAAATATTGTTTACTGTCCAATAAACAACTAGACCTGATGGAAAAGATGCTAAAATTATTGTTAAAAACAACGGGAAGAATGCAAAAATTTTTGCTTGTACTGGATCTGCCGGAGCAGGATTTAATTTTTGCTGAACCCACATTGAAGCTCCCATTAAAATCGGCCAAATACCAATAATCATAAAACTTGGCGGATCCCATGGTATCAATCCAAACAAATTAAAAATTGTAGTTGGATCTGCTGCTGACAGATCTTTTATCCAACCAAAAAAAGGCTGGTGTCTCATTTCTAATGAAATAAATAACATTTTGTATATGGCAAAGAAGAAAGGTATTTGAATTAATACCGGTAAACAGCCTGATGCAGGATTAATTTTTTCTTTTCTATATAAAGCCATCATTTCTTGTTGTAATTTTACTTTGTCATCCTTATGAAGATCTTTTAGCCTCATCATTTCAGGTTGAACTGCTTTCATTTTTGCCATGGATTTAAATGAGAAGTTTGCTAAAGGGTAAAAAATTAATCTTATTGCTATTGTAAGTAAAACTATCGCATAACCAAAATTTCCTGAAATTTTAAATAGATAATCTATTATAAAAAATAGTGGTTTTGTGAAAAAGTAAAACCAACCCCAGTCTATAACTAAATCAAATTTATTAATATTTTGATCAGCAGCATATCCGTCAATTGTTTCAACTTCTTTTGCCGAAACAAATAATCTTAATTGATTAATTCCTGTGGATGACTTGTTAATTGTAGTTGGTTCATTAATTATATAATTGGCCTTATAGCCATTGTCATAAAGAAAAGTTGATTTGAAATTTTTTCCTTTTTCAGGAACAAAAGCTGTCATCCAATATTTGTCAGTAATACCCAGCCATCCTTCATTAGACTCTCTTACAATTTTCTTTTCTTTTATATCGTCGTAATCGTCTTCTTTTAACTCATCATCGAATACACCAATAAACCCTTCATGCTGAATGTAAAAATTCTGAATGTCATCAGGAACTTTATTCCTAGTCATTTGAGCGTACGGGTACAAATCAATTGAAGAATTAGAATTGTTTCTAACTTGCTGGGTAATTCTAAATAAATATTTATTGTCCAATTCTATTTTTTTTTCGAATGTAATTCCTTCTCCGTTATTCCATTGCAGTACTATTGGAGAATTGCTACTTAAAATATTATTACCTTTTACTGACCAAACACTATCTTTTGCAGGTATCTTAATTTTATTTCCAACACTGGTCCAGCCAGTTTCAATATAAAAACCATTTTCTGTCTCTGCTGGATTTAAAAAAACAATATTTTTATCTCCCTCAACTTTTTGTTTATGTTTTTTAAATGAAATATCGTCAATCTGCGCACCTTTTAAATTTATTGAACCTACAATACTATTATTTTCAATTTTGATTCTTTTATCTTTTTTAATTGAGTCCTCTCTAGAAATATTTTTAACAATTGTTGGCTGATTTATTGTTGGGGCTATCGAGCCCGCTTCAGATTTCTGTTCAACTTTTTGATTGTTTTTTGGATCAATAGGTTTTTTTGGTGTTTCAAAAAAGGCTCCCCAGAAAAGCAAAACAGACATTGAAAGAGCGATAGCTACAAATACGTTTTTATTATCCATTTTTACTATCCTTATAATTTGCTTCAGGAACAAAATCTATTCCATGGTTACCACCAAGTATTTTAAAAGGATGACATTTGAAAATTCTTTTTATTCCTAATTTCAATCCTTTAATAAGACCATGAGTACTTAGAGCTTCAATAAAATACTCTGAACAGGTTGGTACAAATCTACATCTATTTCCAAGCAACGGAGAAATAAAATACTTATATAATTTTATAATTAATATTAGAATTTTTGTCATTTTACTTTTTAAATTTACTAAAACTTTTCTCCATTAATGGCAAAAGCACATCCTGTTTTTGAGCATAAGAATTAGACTTACCGAAAACTATATAAGTGTAATCTTTATTAATTGCACCTCTTTTTTTTAATAATTTTTGAACATTTGCTTTTAATTTTCTTCTAATTTTGTTTCTTTTAACAGCATTTCCAATTTTTTTTTTCATTACAAAACTAATAAGCAAGTTAGATTTATGTTTAGGTTTAAAAAAATTCTTGGCTGCAAATATGGAAAAGTAGTCTGTATGAACTTTTTTTTCCTTAAGAGCTTTTCTGAATTGGTTGCTTTTTTTTAAACTTTCAAGCTTAACCATTAATTTTAGGTAGAAAGTGTTTTTCTTCCTTTAGCTCGTCTACGAGCGATAAGTTGTCTTCCAGTTTTAGTTGCCATTCTTGATCTAAAACCATGTCTTCTTTTCCTCACTAAATTGCTGGGCTGATATGTTCTTTTCATAAATATTTAAAGGTATATATTTTAATTGTTGTCTATTGTACAGGTAAATTATGAGCAAAAATTTTAAAATATTTTTAGGATTTTCTTACTTAATCATACTGTTTGTATTCTTATATTTTATTTTTACAGGGATTGAGATTAGCAGATTAAATGATTTCTCTTATTACAAAGATTTTCAGAAAAATTTAAGCGATTATGTAAGTGAAAACATTATTTTAAATATAATTTACTTTTTTATCTTTGCAGTTTTATGGGTGGCTCTTCTTGGTTTTGGCGCACCTCTGCTAATAATTTCTGGAATATTGTTTGGTCAATGGGTCGGAACTTTAGTTTCTATAATTTCAATTTCAGTTGGCGCGTTAATTTTGTATTCTATTGGAGATTTCTTTTTTAGAGATTTAGTAAAGAATACCCTAGAACAAAAATTCGAAAAATATATTGTTTTATTTAAAAAAAATGAATTTTATTATTTTTTTATCTACAGGTTTATTGGAGGTCTAGGAGTCCCATTTGGACTGCAAAATTTAATTCCAATTTTATTTGGAATGAAAAAATTAAACTATTTCTTTTCAAGTTTTTTTGGATTTATACCCGGATTTTTTATTTTTAATACAATTGGATCGGGACTCAATTTATACGTGGCACAATCAGAGAAATTTAACATGCTTGAGTTTATTCTATCTCCAAATATTTATTTACCAATTCTAATGTTTGCTAGTCTTATGATTATTTCTCTTATTATAAAAAAAAAATTTTTTGATGATAAAAATTAGTGAAAATGTTTTATCTAATGACGCTAGTCCATATTTAAAACAACATAAAGATAACCCAGTTAATTGGCAGACTTGGTCTAAAGAAATTTTAGAATTTTCAAAACAAAGCAAAAAACCTATTTTGCTTAGCATCGGATATGCAAGTTGTCACTGGTGTCATGTTATGGCTCATGAAAGTTTTGAAGATATTGAAACAGCAAATTTAATGAATAGATTATTTATTAATATAAAAGTTGATAGAGAAGAAAGACCAGATTTAGATTTTATCTTTCAAAGTTCGTTTCAATTATTTAATCAAACTGGAGGAGGTTGGCCATTAACGATGTTTTTAGATGAAAACGGAGTCCCATTTATGGGAGGCACCTATTTTCCTAAAGTGTCAAAACATAGCTTACCATCATTTAAAGAAGTTCTTCAGAAAGTTTCTGATGCTTACAAAGATCAAAGAGAAAAAATAGTTAATCAAAAAGATTTGATAATCAAAAGTTTAGAATTAAAAAAAAATTCTGTTTTAAATCAAGATCTAGAGCCAATTCTAGAAATATCTTTAAATAATTTAGATCCAATAAAGGGCGGCTATAAAGGCGCACCCAAATTTCCAACATTTAATTTATTTGAAACACTTCTTTATTTTTATAATACATCTAACAACAGAAAGTATTTGAGTCCAGTCGAGTTAATTTTAAAACAACTATGCTCTAAAGGAATATATGATCATGTTGAAGGCGGCATCTCACGATACACGGTTGACGAAAATTGGATAATTCCCCATTTTGAGAAAATGCTTTATGATAATACTCAATTTATATTACTACTTTCTAAATATTGTAAAATTAATTCAGATAGTTATTTTAAAGAAAAATTAGAACAAACGATTGAGTTTTTAAAAAAAAATTTCTTAAATAAAGAGGGTTTTCTCGGTTCTGCTTTTGATGCAGATAGTGATGGAGTAGAAGGCAAATATTACGTTTATTCTCATGATGAAATAAAAGATATAGAAAATATTGACAAATATTTTGAAATAAAAACTGAGGGGAATTGGGAAAATAAAATTATTTTAGTTGAAAAAGAAATACCAACAAAAGAAATTTTAAAGAAACTTTTTCAAATAAGACTAAAAAGGAAAAAACCTTTTTTTGATGACAAAACTCAATTAGATTTAAACTGCCTTATGATAAGTGCGTTGCTTGCTGCTGATGATATTTTGCCAAATAATGGATATTTAAAATTGGCTGAAGAATTTTTTCTTAAAATAGAAAAAAAATATATTGAAGGCAAGATTTACCATAGTTATTCAAAAGATATAGTTTTCATTGAAGATTATGCATTTTTAATTAATGCATTAAATGATTTGTCGGACAAAACAATGAATTTCAAATATAAAGATTTAGCTAGAAAATTGTCTCAAGAAGCAATATTAAAATTTTTCATAGAGGATAAAAAAATATTTCAAAAAAACCCCAAAAATAATGATGATATATTTTTTAAACCAATCGATATAGGTGACAATACCATTCCTAATGGTAATGCTATCATGCTAATAAATTTGGTCAGACTAGGTATGATGGAAGAGGCAAAAAAATTATCTGAAAGTTTGAATGGGTATCTTAATATTTACAAGAGTCATATGATGACAGCTATCAGAGCTTTAGATTTTTTCAAAAATGTTAGTTCTGGTAAAAATTGTAATCAGACAGGTTGTAAAATAGATGATTAAAAAAATTATTTGGTTAGCATGGTTAGTTTTAGTAATTTTGTGGAATTACGGTTTTCCTAACGCCACTCCACTTCAAGATGTATTAGTTGCCGTAATTTTGTCGGTATTATTTATTATTATTGATAAGATTCTTTCAAGAGACTTGCAAAAATCAAGCTCAGGAAGTAAATTTAAGAATTAATGAAGGGACGCTTTTTATGGGAATTCACTACGATTATAAATCAACTCGAGGCGACAAAGCTATGAAAAAAGAAGCTAAGCGAAAGGCAAGAATAGAACAGAGAAGAGCTAAGCGTTCAGTCAACAACTCTAAAGAGTCCAAGGAGAGATTAATGCATGACATTGATAAACCTATAACATTAGAGGACTTAACAAACCCAGATAAAAATTAATTTTTTTAAATGAAATCTTTTGAAAAAAAAGATTCTCTTATAAAAAGTCGTGAATCTGCCTTAAAAAAAAATCTTAAAAAGAGAAAAAAAATCAGAGTAGAAAAAAAGAAAAAATGACAGTTTTATCGGATAAATGGATTAAAAAAGTTGCAAAACAAAAAGGAATGATAAAGCCTTTCGTAGACAAACAGGTAAGAAAGGGAAAAATTTCCTTTGGTTTATCCTCTTACGGATACGACGCAAGAGTTTCTAATGAGTTTAAGATATTTACTAATGTAAATTCTGGAATAGTTGATCCAAAAGTTTTTAAAAAAGAAAGCTTTGTCACCAAAGTTGGTAAGGAATGTATAATTCCCCCTAATTCATTCGCATTAGCCAGAACAATGGAATATTTTAAAATCCCTGATAATATTTTAGTTATTTGTTTAGGAAAATCGACCTACGCTAGATGTGGAATTATAGTAAATGTAACACCTTTAGAGCCTGGATGGGAAGGTCATGTAACTTTGGAATTTTCAAATACTACACCCTTACCTGCAAAAATATATGCTAATGAAGGTGTAGCTCAATTTATCTTTTTAAAGGGAAATGAGAAACCAAATATAACTTATGCCAATAGAAAAGGTAAGTATATGAAACAAAAAGGTGTGACACTTCCAAAAGTTTAATCTTTTTGATGCAAAAACTAATTATTAAAGGAAATAAAGAGTTAAGTGGAAAAATTTCTATATCTGGGTCAAAAAATGCGACACTACCAATTTTAGCAGCCTCAATTTTAGCCAATCAAGTAAAAATAAAAAATATTCCTATGGTGCAAGATATTTTTACTATGATTGACCTATTAAATTTTATTGGTTTAAAAACAAAGATTATAAAGAAAAAGAATACTCTTGAAATAAAAAAACCAGAAAAAAAAGTTAATACTTTAGCTCCTTATAAACTTGTAAAAACAATGAGAGCTGGTGTATTAGTTTTGGGATCATTATTAACTAAATATGGAAAAGCAAAAGTTTCTTTACCTGGCGGGTGCGCTATAGGAACAAGGCCAGTTGACCTGCATTTATTTGCCCTAAAAAAATTGGGTGCAAAAATTAAAATAAAAAATGGATATATATTTGCAGAGGCTAAAAAAGGTTTGAAGGGAGCGAACATATCTTTTCCATCAATTTCAGTAGGAGCAACAGAGAATGCTTTACTCGCAGCATTTAGAGCTGCAGGCAAAACTGTTTTAAAGAATTGCGCTATTGAACCTGAAGTAAAAGATTTAATTAAATTTCTTAAGAAATTAGGTGCAAAAATTAGTTTAAAAGGAAGAACAATATCTATTCAAGAATGTAAAATTAGTAATTCAAAAATTACTCACGAAGTGATTTTTGATAGAATAGAAGCCGGCACCTATATGATAGCCAGTGCATTGCTAGCCAGAAAAGAACTGATAATAAATAAAGTTAATCCAAAAAATTTAAAAAGTGAAATAGATGTTTTAAAAAAAATAGGCATACAAATTATTAAAAAAAAGACATCTATTATTATAAAAAAAGGAAAAAAATTTAAAAAAATAAATATAATTACAAAACCTTATCCAGGGTTTCCAACTGATTTACAGGCACAATTAATGGTACTTTTAACTCAAGTAAATGGCACTTCCAAAATTAAAGAAGATATTTTCGAGAATAGATTTATGCATGTTCCAGAATTAAAAAGAATGGGTGCTGAAATTCAAATCAAAGACAAAACAGCGATAATAAAAGGTCCAACAAAATTAAATGGCGCGGAAGTGATGGCGACTGATTTAAGAGCTTCAGTAAGTTTAGTCCTGGCAGGATTAGTCGCTGAAACAAGAACTATTATTAACAGAATTTACCATCTTGATCGAGGATATGAATTATTAGAAAAAAAACTAAAAAGTTGCAAAGCAGATATTAGACGTGTTTAAATGAAACCAAAAAATTTAAAACTAATAGCAAGAACAGAGGAAGATTTGCGAGTAATTTCTGCACATCTTCAAGATTCAATTGCAAATGTCACAGATATAGCAAATCTAAAAAAAAATAAGATTTTTCTAATGCAATTAAATCGATTTATGTGGGAGGATGTTGAAAAAGGTGTGTTCAGAAAAAACAAAAGAATTAGAACAGTGTTAAAATTTGAAAATGTCCTAGATGTACTATCTAAAAATATAAATCAAGAAAAAAGGGACAAATTTTTAGATTTTCTAGCTATTGAAACAAATAAGACTCCTGATAATAACTATGAAATGAAAATAATTTTTGCCGGAGACTCAATTATTCGAGTTGTTTCTGAAGTTATCGAGGTAACTTTAGATGACCAGGGAGAAGCTTGGGATACAATAAATAAACCGAAACACAAGACTATATAATGCTAAAACTTTTTAATTATAATAAAAAAGATTCATTAAAACACTTAGAAATCATTTTGAACAGAAGAAAATCTATTCAAAAAGATCAAACTAGAAATGTTATTCAAATTATAAAAAATGTAAAAAAAAATGGTGATAAGGCTGTTTTGAAATATGAAAAAAAATTCTCAAAACTTAAGATAAAATCTAATAAGATTTTATTTTCAAAAAAAGAGATTGAAAATATCTCAAAAAAAACTCACAATAAAATAAAAAAGGCAATTGATTTAGCTTATAAAAGGATTTTGAACTTTCATTCAAAACAAAAATTTTCATCTTTTAGGTATAAAGATAAGTATAAAAATGAGCTTTCTTATAAATATTCTCCTTTGGAAAAAGTTGGAGTTTATGTGCCTGGTGGAACGGCAAGTTATCCAAGCACTGTTTTGATGAATTGTATTCCAGCAATTGTTGCTGGTGTAAAAAATATATATTTAACCACTCCATCACTGGATTCTAAAATTAATCCAGCTGTTATTTATGCTGCAAAAAAGTGCGGAGTAAAGAAAATTTATAAAACTGGAGGCGCTCATTCCATTGCAGCTTTTGCTTACGGAACTAAAAATTTTGATAAGGTAGATAAAATTGTCGGACCAGGAAATGCATTTGTTGCATGTGCAAAAAAAGAAGTTTTTGGAGATGTTGGAATTGATATGGTTGCTGGACCTTCTGAAGTCAGCATTGTTGCAGATAAATCTGCTGACCCGGAACTAGTTGCAGCTGATTTAATTGCACAAGCAGAGCATGATGTTTATGCTCAGTCGATATTAATTTCTAATGACAAAAATTTAATTCGTCTGGTTAATTCGACCTTAAAGAAGCAAATAAATAAATTATCAAAAAAAAAAATAGCTACTAAAAGTATTAAAAATTTCGGTTTAGCTATTTTTACAAATAATAAAAAAAGAATTATAGAAATAATTAATACTATAGCCCCAGAGCATTTAGAGCTATACACGAAAATTAATAACGAAATAATTAAGGGAGTAAAAAATGCAGGATCAATTTTCATTGGCAAATTCTCACCAGAGGCTATTGGTGACTATATAGCAGGACCTAACCATGTTTTACCTACCTCAGGTTCTGCAAGATTTTCATCAGGTTTATCAGTAAATGATTTTTTAAAAAGACAATCATTTATAAAAATAACAAAAACAGGTATTGAAAGATTAAGCTCATCGGTTATAAATTTAGCAGAGCATGAGAATTTGGAAGGTCATGCAAATTCAGTAAGAATAAGATTAAAAAAGGTAAATTAATTGGCAAAACAAGAAACTTTAGAATTTAAAGGAAAAGTAACTGAACTTTTACCGAACGCTATGTTTAGAGTTAAACTAGAAAATAACCATGAAATATTGGCTCATACTGCTGGAAAGTTGAGAAAAAATAGAATTAGAGTTCTTGCTGGAGATAATGTTATGGTTGAAATGACACCATATGATTTAACTAAAGGTAGAATTACTTTTAGATTTTAGGCCTTGTAGCTCAGTAGTAGAGCAGTACCCTGAAAAGGTATGTGTCGTAAGTGCGATTCTTACCAAGGCCACCACCAACAAGTTTTACACATCGAAATATAAAAATTAATCTGGTAATTACTAAATAATGGAAAAAAAGATTGGACTTTTTTGGTTACGAGATGATTTTAGAACTGTTAAAAATGACGGGCTAATTGAAGCTACAAGAAATCATGATCAAGTTGTAGTTTTTTACTTATATAAGCAAGATACTTACAAAGACCAAGAAGCTCAAAAATGGTGGTTAAGTAAGTCCCTCATAAGTTTTCGAAAAAAATTAAATAATTATAATATATCTCTTCAAGTAGTTGAGACAAATTCTTTTAAAATTTTCTTTGATAAGCTGACAAAAAAAAATAATTTCGTAATTTATTGGAATAAAGTTTATGAGCCCGACTATCTGAAATTCGATGAATATTTATCTTCAAATCTAAAAAAAAAAAGTATTAATTTTAAAAGATTTAAAGGTAATACTCTTAATGAAATAGATGAAATAAAAAAAAATGACGGCACTCCGTTTAAGGTGTTCACACCCTTTTGGAGGGCAGCGGAGAAATATTATATAGAAAAAGTACCATCAAAAGAGAAAATTATAAAAAAATGCATAAAGAAAAAAAATTATTTTGAAAATTGTATTGAACCAGAAAAAATATTACCTAGAAAAAACTGGTTTGAAAATTTTGAAAAGAAATGGTTGCCTGATGAAGAAAATGCTTTAAAAGAATTACAAAATTTCATTAATGATAGGATTTCTAATTACTCAGAAGGGAGAAACTTTCCTAACATTGTGGGAACATCTAAATTATCTCCATTTATAAAATTTGGCCAACTTCATGTTGAAACAATATGGAAAGAATGTGTAAAAAAAAAATCAAAAACTATTGGCACATCAAAATTTTTAGCAGAGATTGGATGGAGAGAATTCAATCACACATTAATTAATTATTTTCCACACATGTTAAAAGGTAACTACTCGAAAAAATTCAATAAATTTCCATGGGAAAAAAATTCAAAATTTTTAACCGCATGGAAAAAAGGTTTGACAGGTTATCCAATAGTCGATGCTGGTATGAGAGAACTCTATTCTACTGGGTGGATGCACAATCGAGTTAGGATGATAGTTGGTTCATTTTTAGTGAAACATTTATTAATAAATTGGAAAGAGGGTGAAAAATATTTTAAAAATTGTTTACTTGATTATAGTCCAGCTAATAATATTGCGGGGTGGCAATGGGTTGCCGGTAGCGGTGCAGATGCTGCACCGTATTTTAGAATATTTAATCCAATTTTACAGGGAGAAAAATTTGATAAGGAAGGAGAATATGTAAAAAAATGGGTACCGGAATTAAAAAATTTATCAAAAAAATTTATTCATAAACCCTGGGAATATAAAGATAAAAATTTTAAGTTGGGAAGCGACTATCCTTTCCCAATTGTCAATCATGAAGAAGCAAGAGCAAAAGCTTTAAAAGCTTTTAAACAAATTTAAATTTAAACGTCTCCATGACAAAATTTAAATTTTTTACCTGACCCGCAAGGGCATTTTTCATTTCGACCTACTTTTTTTTCTGATTTAATTTGTTTTTTTTCTTCCTGTACACCTTCATCTTTTTCCTCTCTTGATACAACAATGTTCAGATTTAAAAGAAATTTGATTAAGTCATTTTTTATTTTTAATAATAGACCCTCAAATAAAACGAATGCTTCTTTTTTAAACTCAGATAGGGGATCTTTCTGACCGTATTGTCTTAAACCAATAACCTGTCTTAGTTGTTCTAGGTATTGTAGGTGTGATCTCCATGAGAAATCAATAATTTGTAAAAATATTTTTTTTTCAAGATCATTATTTTGATTTTCACCTAATATTTTAATCCTGGAGTCCTTTTTCTCCGAATACAAACTTTTTATTTTATTAGTAAAATCAACCTCTTTCATTCTCCCATATTCTAATATTTCGCTATCACCAACGATATTTCCAGTTATATTCTTTATTTCAGCAAGATAACTTTTTTCATCTCCAGATTTTTGAAAATCTGATCTTACAAGGTTCAAATTTATGAGTATTTCATCAAAAAAATCTTTCAAGATTGTATTTATATTATTCTCCTTTAAAATTTTTAATCTTTGAGCAAATATAACTTGTCTTTGGTCATTCATTACATCATCAAATTTAATCAATGTTTTTCTTATATCAAAGTTTCTACTTTCAACTTTTTTTTGTGCTCTTTCCATTGCTTTATTTATCCAAGGATGATCGATAGATTCATTCTCTTTTAAACCAAGTTTTTGAAGCATCCCATCAATTGAATCTCCGCCAAATATTCTCATTAATTCATCTTGTAAGCTAATAAAGAAAATTGTGCTTCCAGGATCACCTTGTCTGCCAGACCTACCTCTCAACTGATTATCTATTCTTCTACTTTCGTGACGTTCAGTTCCAATAATAAATAATCCACCTAATTTTTTAACTTTTTCTTCATTTTTTTTTACACTTTCCTTATTTTCTTTTTTTCCTTCATAAAGAAAATCCTTATTACCGCCTAATTTAATATCAGTTCCTCTTCCCGCCATGTTTGTGGCAATTGTTACTGCATTTATCTTTCCTGCTTCAGCTATAATCCTCGCCTCTTTCTCATGTTGTTTAGCGTTCAATACATTATGAATAATTTTTTTGTTATTTAGGTAAGACGAAATTTTTTCTGACTTTTCTATACTCGTCGTTCCAACTAAAACGGGTTGACCTTTTCTATTACATTCTAATATCTTATTAGTGATAGCGTTATATTTTTCTTTCTCGGTTCTATATATTTGATCATTGAAATCCTTACGCAACATTTCTTTATTAGTAGGAATGGAAACAACAGGTAGTTTATAAATATCAAAAAATTCTTCTGACTCTGTTATTGCTGTTCCAGTCATACCAGACAATTTTTGATATAATCTAAAATAATTTTGATAAGTTATTGATGCTAATGTTTGATTTTCTTCCTCAACTTTTACATTTTCTTTAGCCTCTATTGCTTGATGAAGACCATCGGAAAATCTTCTTCCACTCATCACTCTTCCTGTAAATTCATCAATTATTTGTACTTTGCTGTCCCTAATTATGTAATCTGTGTCTTTATTAAACAGTAAATTTGCTTTCAAAGCTTGATTCACATGGTGAACCAAATCTAAGTTAGCCGGATCGTAAAAATTATTATTTTTTAATATTCTTTTTTGTATTGCGAGTTTTTCAATTTTATCAATTCCTATATCAGTAAGAATTACATTTTTGTTTTTTTCATCTAATTCATAATCATTTTTTTGCAAATGCTTAATAAATTCATTTGCTGTGATGTAGAGAGTTGTTTTATCTTCAAGTTTTCCTGAAATAATTAGAGGGGTCCTAGACTCATCAATTAAAATACTATCTACCTCATCAACAATACAAAAGTTATGATTCCGTTGCACCATATCATTTAGCTCATATTTCATATTGTCTCTTAAATAATCAAAACCAAGCTCATTATTTGTAGCGTACGTTATATCAAAATTATAATTTTTTTTTCTTTCGGTATCGTCAATATCATTTGTAATACAGCCAGTTGATATTCCTAGGTAAGTAAAAACTTTTCCCATCCACTCTGAGTCCCTCCTAGCTAAATAATCATTAACAGTTACTATGTGCACACCCTTTCCCTCTAAAGCATTTAAATAAGCAGGCAATGTTGAAACAAGAGTTTTGCCTTCCCCCGTCTTCATTTCTGCAATTTTCCCGCTATGTAAAATTAATCCACCGGCGAGTTGCACATCGTAATGCCTTTCTCCTAGAGTTCTTCTTGCCGCCTCCCTAACTAATGCAAAACTATCTGGTATTATTTCGTCAATATTTAAAGCTCCATTTTGAGCATTTTTTTTAAAATTAAATGTCTTTTCTTTAAAATCAGCCTCAGTTAAAGACTTAATTTCAGTCTCTTTGTTATTTATCGCTTCTACAATATTTTGAATTTTATCTAATTCTTGTTGATTAGAGCTTTTAAATATTTTACTAAAAGTCCTTGTAAATAAATTCATTATACACCTATATATGTATTATTAATTTAAATTAAACAGCAATAATGACAATAAATATTAAAAATTTTTTAAACGATAAAACAAAATTATCAAAAATGGGTGAGTTTCAAAGCCTTAAACAAATTGAGGGTTTGGAAATGGCCTCTATATCTGCTGATCTCTATAAAGATGGAAGAGATGATTTAGCTTTATTTTACTTTACCAAAGGAGCCAATTACGCAACATTAACAACATCTAATAGTATTACATCTGAATTTATACCCTGGAACAATAATTCACATAAAAAAATTATTAAAGGATTATTAGTTAACACTAAGAATGCCAATACATTTACTGGTAAACAAGGTAAAGAGAGCATTGATATATTAGCAAAAAATTTATCAAGAGTTTTAACTATTAAAGAATCTAAGAATAAAAAGGGAACAAGTGAAACAGTAAAGATTAAAGATTTAATTTTTGCTTCAACTGGAGTAATCGGAGAGGAATTTCCTGTTGAAAAAATTAGAGAGCGCCTACCTGATTTGGTTGACAGATTAAGAACTGAACACAATAAAATGTATTGGATAAAGATGGCGTCAGCAATTATGACTACCGATACTAAGCCAAAATTAGCATATGAAGAAATTATTATTGGCGATGAGCTAATAAAAATTTCTGGGATAGCCAAAGGTTCTGGCATGATCGCACCTAATTTAGCAACTATGTTGTCATTTATTTTTACCAACGCTGATATTAATTCTAATTTATTAAAAACACTTTTAAAAAGAGCAGTAGCAAATTCTTTTAATGCAATTACAGTTGATAGCGATCAATCAACTAATGATATGGTGTCAATTTTTTCTACGAGAAATATAAAAATTGGTCAAAACATTTCTTTAAATGATAAGGCTATTCAAAAGTTTGAAATTGCATTAAAAAAACTTTGTTTAAATTTAGCAAAGCAAATAGTTGTTGATGGGGAGGGCGCAAAAAAGTTTGTGACGATTAACGTGATTAATGCGAAATCTTTAGGTAGTGCAAAAAATATTGCTTTCTCAATAGCTAATTCACCACTAATTAAAACAGCAGTCGCTGGAGAAGATCCTAATTGGGGAAGAGTTGCAATGGGAATAGGAAAATCAGGAGAGATAATTGATCAAAAAAAATTAAAAATAAAAATAGGAAATTTCATTGTTGCTGAAAACGGAAAAGTTTCTGAAACTTATGACGAGAAAAAATTAAAAGAATATATGCAATGGGGATCTATTGAAATAGAAGTAAACTTAAAACTTGGTAACGATGCATTTAAATGCTACACATGTGATTTTACACATGACTATATAGATATAAATGCTGATTACAGAAATTAAATGATAAAATATAATTTAAAATGTCATAATGAACATGAGTTTGAAAGTTGGTTTTCTAACTCTGAAGAATTTGAAAAGTTAAATAAGAAAAAGCTTCTTGAATGTATATACTGTTCTTCTAAAAAAATTAGTAAATCTATAATGGCTCCTATGGTTGCTCATTCAAATAAAAATGGAAAAAAAATTGAAATAACATACAAAGATTTTAATAATGAAAAAAATCAACTTCTTAAATTAAGAAAATTTATTGAAAAAAATTTTGATTATGTTGGAAAAGATTTTACTAGGAAAGTAAGAGAAGTTTATTACGATAAAAAAAGTAAAAAAGCTATTTATGGCACAGCTTCTAAAAAAGAAAGAGAAGAGTTAGCTGAAGAGGGTATAGATTTAATTTCTATTCCATGGATCAATAAGGATAACTAATTTTTTGAACTGCAAATAATATAGTTTACCGATAAATCATTTGATTTTTTCCATTTACTCAAAAACAGATTAAAGTTTAAACCTGCAATGTCTAATGTTGAAAAATTTTCTTGAGTTAAATACTTTTCTAATTCTTCAGGTTTAATAAATTTATTCCAGTCATGGGTACCTATTGGAAGCCATCTTAATATGTATTCAGCTCCAATTATCGCTTTCAAATAAGAAATAAAAGACCTATTTAAAGTCGCGGTGAACATTAATCCATTTCTTTTTAACAATTTACTACAAGACTTTATGTATAAGTTTACATTTTCTACATGTTCAACAATTTCTAAATTTAAAATTATATCAAATTTTTCAAAATCATTTAAGTTTTCTGGAGCAGTGTTTACGTAATTTATTCTAAGACCATTTTTTTGAGAGTGTAATTTAGCTACATTAATATTTTTTTCAGAGGCATCAATACCAGTTACATTTGCCCCAAGCCTTGCCATCGGTTCGCTTATAAGACCTCCACCACAACCAATATCTAATATATTTAGTCCTTCTAAAAAATTGGTTTTATCTTTTTTTAAATTAAAATAGTTTTTAATTTTTTCAGTAATGTACTCAATCCTGATAGGATTAAACATATGAAGAGGTTTAAATTTTCCGTTAACATCCCACCATTCGTCAGCTAATCTTGAAAACTTTTGAATTTCTTCTTTATTTATAGTAGTACTCATTTTGTAAATAGTTTTTAATAATATTAATATCTATATTTTATTATATTACATTCTGAAATGGTTAAAAAAGTATTAAAGTTTGGCGGAACATCAGTCGGAACAATCGACAGAATAAGGCATGTTGCTAATATTATTAAGAAAGAGCAATTACAGGGCAACAAAGTAATTGCTATTGTCTCAGCTATGGCAGGTAAAACTAATGAACTTATAAGCCTCTCAAATGAGATATCAAACGAATTTAATAAAAGAGAATTTGATGTTCTTTTATCTACAGGAGAGCAGGTAACTTGTGCCTTGCTTTCCGGGGCATTAATTAAATTAAATATCAAAGCGAAATCTTTTTTAAATTGGCAAATACCAATTTTAACAGATGGAGAACATACAAACGCAAGAATAGTTAATATTAACGTTGAGAATATAAATGAATATTTAGGTAATAATGGAGTAGCTATCATACCTGGCTTTCAAGGTATTTCGAAAAATTTAGATATTACCACAATCGGAAGAGGAGGCTCAGATGCAACTGCTGTTGCTGTAGCAAAAATATTTAATGCTGATACTTGTGAGATATATACAGATGTGGACGGTGTTTATTCTACAGATCCAAATAAAATACCTGTTGCAAAAAAAATTGATAAAATTTCATATGATGAAATGCTGGAATTATCTTCACTAGGGGCAAAAGTAATGCAGTCATCAGCTGTTCAAACAGCTATGATGTACAATATTCCTCTTGAAGTTAAATCAACTTTTACTGAAAGAAAAGGTACCAAAATTTTTAGTCAAGAAAATATTGACTACTCAAAAAGTGTTACTGGAGTTGCCTATTCAAAAGATGATGCAAAAATTACCATTACAGGTGTAAAAGATAGACCTGGGGTAGCTGCAAACATATTTGAACCTTTAAGCAAAGGTCAAATAAATGTAGACATGGTGATCCAAAATATTTCTTCAGATTTAAAAACTACAGATATTACTTTCACAGTAAAAAGAAATGATGTTCTTAAAACTAAAAAGATTTTAAAAGATTATAGCAAAATTGAATATAAAGAAATTATTCATAATGAAAAAGTAGCAAAAGTATCAATTGTTGGCGCAGGAATGGTTTCAACACCTGGAGTTACTTATAAAATGTTTAGAGCTTTGTCAGATGAAGGTATAAATATTTTAGCTATCTCAACTTCTGAGATTAAACTTTCAGTTATTATAGAAGAGAGTAACACCTTGAAGGCTATTAAAAAATTACATACAGTTTTTGATCTAGATTAAAATGGAATTAAGACCTCATAGAATAATTAAAAGAAAAATTACCAAAAAAATTAAAGTTGGTAATCTGACCGTGGGGGGAGACTCACCTATTAGCGTACAGTCAATGACTAACACTTTGACAACAGATATCAAAGCCACAATTAATCAGATTCATTCTTTAGAAGACGCAGGTGCAGATATTGTGAGAGTTTCTTGTCCCGACGAAGATTCAACAAAATCACTAAAAAAGATTATCAAAGAAGTTAAAGTTCCCATTGTTGCCGATATTCATTTTCATTATAAACGAGCTATAGAAGCTGCTGAGATGGGAGCAAGTTGTTTAAGAATAAACCCTGGTAATATCGGTTCAGACCAGAGAGTTTTAGATGTTATTAAAGCAGCTAAAAATAATAATTGTTCTATTCGCATAGGAGTAAACGCAGGTTCTTTAGATAAAAATTTATTAGAAAAATATAAAGAACCTTGCCCAGAGGCCTTGGTTGAAAGTGCGCAACAAAATATAAAACTTTTAGAAGACAATGATTTTTTTAATTTTAAGATAAGCGTAAAATCATCAGATATATTTTTAACTGTAAAAGCTTATAAAAAATTATCAGATATTTGTGAATATCCTTTACATCTTGGTGTTACCGAAGCTGGTGGTTTATTTACTGGGAGCATAAAGTCTTCAATCGGCATTGGTCAACTACTTATGGAAGGTATTGGTGACACTATAAGAGTCTCACTATCGTCAGATCCAGTGGATGAAATTAAAGCAGGATACGAAATTCTTAAATCTTTGGGAATTAGATCTAGGGGGGTTAATATAATATCTTGTCCATCTTGTGCAAGGCAAGCATTTCCAGTTATTGAGACAGTAAAGCTATTAGAAAAAAAATTGGCTCATATTAAAAAACCTATAAGCCTCTCAATCATTGGATGTGTAGTAAATGGTCCCGGAGAAGCCGCTCAAACAGATATTGGTTTAACAGGAGGTGGCCAAGATAATAATCTTTTGTATCTCTCAGGAATTCCTCATAATAAAGTTCCAAGTTCGGAAATTATTGAAAAAGTTGTAAAACTCGTCGAAGAAAAAACAAAAGATTAAAATTACAGTATGATTCCAATAGACAAAGTAAAAGATATTATTGTTAAGCATGATTTTCTTGAGAAGGAACTTTCTTCTGGCAGTATTGATCCGAAGCTATACGCTAAAAAGTCCAAAGAATATTCAAGTCTTGGAAGCATTATTGAGATTGCGCGAGAGTATGTCAAATTTGAGAATGATAAAAAAGATTTAATTAATATCATGCAGGATGAAACAAATGATCAAGAGATAGTTGATTTAGCTGAAAAAGATCTTGAAGACTTAGATATGAAAAAAGAAAAATATGAAAACACTCTAAAAGTATTTTTATTACCAAAAGATGAAGATGACAATAAAAATGCAATCGTTGAAATAAGAGCTGGTACAGGAGGATTAGAAGCTTCACTTTTTTGTGCAGATTTATTTAAAATGTATGAAAAAGTCTGCTCAAAAAAAAAATGGAAATTAGAAATTATTAATATTTCCAAGAGTGAGGCTGGAGGCTTTAAAGAAGTTATCTTTTCTGTAAATGGTGATGATATTTACTCATATTTAAAGTATGAGTCGGGCGTTCATCGAGTTCAAAGAATTCCTGAAACTGAAACCCAAGGAAGGGTTCACACATCTGCAGCGACTGTAGCAGTACTTCCTGAAGCTGAGGATGTTGATATTGACATAAAAGAGTCTGATTTAAGAATTGATGTTTTTAGAGCTGGTGGACCTGGTGGTCAGTCAGTAAATACAACTGATAGTGCAGTTAGAATTACTCATATACCCAGTGGCGTAGTAGTGAGCCAACAGGATGAAAAATCACAGCACAAAAATAAAGCAAAAGCATTAAAGATTCTACGTTCGAGAGTTTATGAGGCTGAAAAAAGGAAAAAGGATCAAGAAAGATCTAGCAACAGGAGAAGTCAAATTGGAACTGGTGATAGGTCAGAAAGAATAAGAACATACAATTTTCCCCAGGGACGTGTTACTGATCACAGAATCAATTTAACTTTACATAAACTAGATGAATTTTTGAGCGGGGAAATTCATGAGGAAATGAATCAACAGCTTAGACTAAAAGAACAAAATTTAAAACTTGAAAATTTACATTCATGAACGCTTTCCAAATCATTAAAATTGGAACAAAATTTTTAAAAGAAAACAAAATTTCTTCACCAATTTTAGATTCAGAAATATTACTCTCTAAAACATTAAACAAAACTAGAGAGCAAATTTTAATTAATTTGGAGCAAAAAATAGATAAAAAAAAGGTCTTAATATATAAAAAATATTTACAGAGAAGATCTAAAAATGAACCCCTAGCATACATCTTAGAGGAAAAGGAGTTTTGGAGTAATAAATTTTATGTAAATAAAAATACTCTCATTCCTAGGCCAGAAACAGAATTATTAGTTGAAAAATTATTAAAGATTTATAAAGGAAAAAAAATTTCTATTTTAGATATAGGCACTGGATCTGGATGTATTATTATTAGTTTATTGATTAATTTAAAAAAATCTGTAGGATTTGGCGTTGATATTTCTAAGAATGCAATTTTGATAGCAAAAAAAAATAGAACTAAATACGGACTATTTAATAGGATAAAATTTATCACAAAATCCTTTGAAAAAATTTTTAATAAAAAGTTTGATTTAATCGTCTCAAACCCCCCGTATATAGAGAAAAAGGACATAAAAAACCTATGTGATGATATTAAAAGATATGAACCTAGAATGGCACTTGATGGTGGAAAAGATGGGCTTGACCTTATTAAAAAAGTTATCTACAAATCCAAAAGTATCTTAAAGATTAAAGGAGTGCTCGCTTTAGAAATTGGAAATGAGCAATTTAAAAAAGTTTCAAAAATATTAATTGATAACAATTTTAGAGTAAAACATTTTATTAAAGATTATAAAAACAATGTTAGATGCGTTTTAGCAAACTTAGAATAGATGAATAATAACAGAAGAAGAAATTTCAGGCCAAGATCACAAAAAAACAACTTCAGAAGAAGAGGCAGTTCCTTAAACTCAAGTAATTCTACCAACCTAAATAATGGCAACTTAGTTTTTACAAGAAATGGATCGATGAATAATATTCATAATGTTGAAAAGACTATGCAAAAATATCAGCAGCTTGCTAAGGACGCACAAAGTAATGGGGATCCTGTACTTGCACAAAATTATTTACAACATGCAGACCATTATTTACGAAGATACAACGAGTTAAATGAAAAAAGGGATAATTTTTCTGAAAAAACTAATTCTAATGAAAAATCTATGTCTAATGAAGAGTCTTTAGAAAAAGCAAGTCAAGCTGCAACTAATTAAAATATCATCTTAGATTTGCTAATTTTAGATCAATTTTAATTCTATCTAACTCAAATTGTTTTCTTTCTTCACCTCTTAATATTTTTCCTGAAGGTAGTTTTAATTTTTGAGAATTTACTTTTTTTCCATTGACAATAACTTCATAGTGCAAATGTGGACCAGTTGATAATCCTGTAGAGCCTACATAGCCAATTATTTGTCCTTGTTTTACTTTTCTCCCTTCTTTGATACCTTTCGCAAAAGCTTTCATGTGAGCATAAATAGTTTCATAAGTTGAATTATGTTTTATCTTTACGCAATTTCCACCACCACCACACCATCTTGCTCTAGTAACTGTGCCAGAACCTGAAGCCATAATCGGTGTTCCACTAGGTGCTGCAAAATCTGTTCCTCTATGCATTTTGTTGTATCCAAGTATAGGATGCTTTCTCATTCCAAACGAGGATGACAATCGTGCACCATTTATTGGAGTTTTCATTAAGGATTTTGTTATACTCTTTCCTTTAATATCATAATAGTCTTCCTCATTATTATAATTAAAATTATAAAGATTTATTTCTTCTCCATTAACAAACATCGAAGCATATATTATTTTACCAGTATCTCTCACTTTATTATTATCATCTTCAAATCTTTCATATAAAATTTCAAACCAATCTTCCTGTCTAATGTCACGCTGAAAATCAACTTCAAAACCAAAAATTCTAGCAAATTCAATTATTATATTTGGTTCAATGCCTGATTCTATTGCTGAACTATACAAATTATTTTTAATCACTTTTTTTACAACAACTTCTTTTTTATAAAGTTGTAAGATATTTTCCTTAACTTCATAACTGTTATTGATTCTTCTTATTTCTATACTTGTTGTATTATTAATAGGGTATACAATATTAATTAATGAACTTTTTCCATTCTCAAGTTTTTTTACAATAAGTGAAAGTTTTCTTCCTGAATATATATTATCTAGTTTTTTTTGTTTTAATTGAGTAGTTATTTCTCTTATATCAACACTTCTTATTTTAAATTTTTTAAGTATTTTTTCGACAGTATCATTTCTTTCAATAATATAGCTTATTTCCTCATAAGGACTATTAATCTTAGAGATTAAAAAATTAGTTAAATTAGAAAATTCATTAGTCTTGGTTATTTGTCTTAAATTATTAGCGTTATCATTATTTTTCTTTTGAATTAAACTTGATGAAACAAAGAAAAAGAATGAAAATATAATCAAAAATGATATTAAAATTAAAGGATTGAATTTATGTATATGTAAAACTTTTGCGTCTAAAAGGGATAAAAGGCTTAACCTTTTTTTTAAAAGTACTTTAATTTTTTGAATAATCGTCATAGTTGTTTTTTTATAAAAATAAAATGATCTTTGCAATGCCAGATGGCTGAAAAGGCCTTATTTTACTGCTTATTTAGGCGAATATACGCCTTGACTTATGACTAATTTGTAATAAAACCAGCGCTCACCTCTACGAAATTAATATTTTAACGTAGCTAGAGGTGTGTAGATTTTAAACTTAAAATCTTAGCTTTTTTAAATTGTAAATTTTTAAGAAGAGAAGTGTGGACGGCTAGGTTAATAAAGAAATTGTCGTACACACTTTAACGAAAGATAATTTTGATTAATTTCAAAGTTATTAAAGCTAGTGTGCGCCGTTATTAAACTTGAGAGTTTGATCATGGCTCAGAACGTACGCTGGCGGCACGCCTAACACATGCAAGTCGAACGCAGTAGCAATACTGAGTGGCAAACGGGTGAGTATAATGTGGGAATCTGCCTTTTGGTTTGGAATAACACGGGGAAACTTGTGCTAATACCGGATAAGCCCTTACGGGGAAAGTTTTAACGCCGAAAGATGAGCCTGCACTTGATTAGCTAGTTGGTAAGGTAAAGGCTTACCAAGGCAACGATCAATAGCTGTTCTTAGAGGAAGACCAGCCACATTGGGACTGAGACACGGCCCAGACTCCTACGGGAGGCAGCAGTGGGGAATCTTGCACAATGGGGGAAACCCTGATGCAGCGATGCCGCGTGAGTGAAGAAGGCCCTTGGGTTGTAAAACTCTTTCGTCGGGGAAGAAAATGACTGTACCCGAATAAGAAGGTCCGGCTAACTTCGTGCCAGCAGCCGCGGTAATACGAAGGGACCTAGCGTAGTTCGGAATTACTGGGCTTAAAGAGCTCGTAGGTGGTTAAAAAAGTTGATGGTGAAATCCCAAGGCTCAACCTTGGAACTGCCATCAAAACTTTTTAGCTAGAGTGTGATAGAGGTAAGTGGAATTTCTAGTGTAGAGGTGAAATTCGTAGATATTAGAAAGAACACCAAATGCGAAGGCAACTTACTGGGTCACTACTGACACTGAGGAGCGAAAGCATGGGTA
>CACLTL010000003.1:0-37500 GCA_902609855.1 uncultured Pelagibacteraceae bacterium | reverse complement strand
ATTAATTTCATCGTTTCCAAACCTTCTTCGTAAGTGCAAACCTTTTTAAAATTGTTATTTCGTATTGCAGTTAGAATTTCATTTAACTCAGTTTGGAATACTAATTTTTCTTCTGAGTCTGAGAGAATTTTTTCAGTATCTTTTTGTTTTTTTCCACTAAGCCAACCCCATCTTTTTCCAGTTATGTATTTTTGTGATCCATAACTTCTTCCTCGACCAGTCAATCTCCAGTAACCTTTGTCTCCGTTTCCTGAAATATCAAAAGTGCTCCTCCATTTTGTTGTAGATAGATTTATTGATATTAAAGGAATTTTTTTTGACGTGAGTATTATTAAAGCATTATCCTCAACATCTGTTTTCCAAAAATTATTTTTTTTGTAAACATATTTAATTTTTACTTTATTGTTTGTTATTAGTTGAATTAGATTTATTACATGAATACCCGGGTCTAGTATTGCTCCTCCGCCTGCATATTTTTTTTTCATCTTCCATGAGCTTAGTATTTTAGGGTTATGACCGTGTCCAAAATTAATTTCTAAAGAGTAAATTTTACCAAATTTTTTTGATTTAATATCATTGAGCATTTTCTTTACTCCATTAAAAAACCTATAATTTAGAGCAATAAAAACTTTTTTATTTTTATTTATTTTTTTTACTATTTCCTTCGACTCTTTGTAATTCATCCCAAAAGGTTTTTCCAAAATTAAATTTATCGGATTTTTAGTTTTCAAACAAATAAGTGAATACTTCTTAATCAAATAATGAGGTGTCGAGATGATACATAAATTTATTTTTTTTAGATTTAAAAATTGTACTGAGAGTTTTTTTATTTTCTCTACTTTAAAAGTTTTATATGTAAATAACTTTATCTTTGGATCGTAAAAATATAATTTTTTGATTTTGTGCTTTTGTTTAAGATTATATAAAGATTTTAACCTCTCTTTTCCCATATAACCTGCTCCAATAAATAGAATATTCATTCAACTCTTCTCAGTTTAAAATAATTAATATTTTTTTCCCTTTTTAATTTTGATATATTGTCTCTTATATGTACTAATTTACCGTTTAAATTTTTAGTATTATTTTTTAAACAAAAACTCACAAATTTAAAAACCTCTTTCAACGATGAACTGCTTTTGACTTTTGCCAATTTCTTAACTTTTTTTAACATTTTAGTTTCTATGGCCCCTGGAGCGATTGCAAAAATGTTTAAATTTTTTTTCCTAAATTTTAGTGCGTAATTTTCAACTGTACGTACTAGCGCAGTTTTTGTTGCTGAATAAATAGGAAACTCTGCGAAGGAGTTTGCTGCACCACCTCCAGAAAATACCATAATTTTTTTAAGTTTATTTCTTTTTATTTTTGCAATCGCAATATTAATTAAACTAATATTTGAAAAAAAATTTATTTTAAAAGTATCAATCCAATCATTGTAATTGGTAAAACTATTTTTTTTTCTATCAACTACTGCGGCACACAAAATAATATTTATTTCTTTGTAAGAATTTAAATCTAATTTTTTAAAATCTTTTTCTATTTTTTTATTATTTCTTAAATCACATTTCAAAGCTTTTGATTTTTGAAATCCAAAAAATTTATTAATTTTCTTTGAAACATAAACACAGTTCTTAGATTTAGAGATTAATAATAAATCAAATGTTTTATCTAAATTTTCGGCAATATATCTTCCAATTCCTTGTCCAGCTCCCGTAATAATTACTATTTTTTTATTCATTTCTAAAGTTTTGATTTTGTTCTTTTAATGTCATTAGCAGTATCAATTCTTAGCGGCAAATCATTTAATTGAAAATAGCTAATTTCATTTTCTTTAATGTAATTACGATATAGATAATCCTCAACTTTGTTGTATTTTTTATTTTTTTTTTTAAATATTTTTTTCAAAATAAACTTGTAGCCACAATCTTTAAAGTTTTTGATACCTTTAAGAGTTATAACCTTTTTTTTTCTATCTAAACTAAAATTACCTTTACGGGTCTTTATTACACAACTCATAATGTCTGTTTTAGTTCTTAAAAAATTTCGATACATATCTTTTATGTTAAACCTGCCTATTTCGTCGGCATTTGTATAAAAAAAAATGTCATCTAGTTTTTTAATGTGTTCAGTTAAAGCTCCGTAAGTCCCACGTCTTCTCTTTTCAATTAAAATTTTAAACTTTAAATTTTTATTTTCCTTAAAGTAATTTTCAATTATTTGTTTAAGCTTATCTTTTTTAAATGAGACTAAAAAATAAAATTTTTTGAAACCATTTTTTTTTAACCAGTTCAGTAAATAAATGATATACGGCACTTTGTTTATTTTCACTGCCGGTTTGGGTGTAGATTTTGTTATATTACCAAGTCTTTTTCCAGCACCTCCTGCCATAATAACACATGGCGGCAGACTTGTTTTAGCTTTGAAGTTATTTGATATCACCTGGAAAAATAATTTCGTCTTCTTCTTTGTCTATAATTATTTTTTTTCCTATTATTTCAAAAAATTTATCTGCTCTAATTCCTGTCGGAGGGCCTTTTGTAGTTAAATCATCTTTTGTAATAATATGGCCTTTTTTTAAAGATTTCTTTGCGACTATTGATTTGCCTAATATTGAGACCAAAACATCTTCGCTTTTATAATTTTTTTTTTCAAAACTACCTAATGCTTTTTCTACCTGTCTAATTCCAGCTACCATTTGGGTAAGTTCTTGCATATCAATAGAAGCTAAATGATCAGTACCATTCATTTTTTTATTTAAAGTAACATGTTTTTCTACAAGCTTTGCGCCCATGGCTACCGCCCCTATAGGAATGTTTATTCCAGGCTCATGTCCTGAAAAACCTATTGGACAAGAATACTTTTTCTTAAAAGTACTTATCACATTTAAATCTATTTCATCTAATTTACTTGGATATGCAGAGGTACATTGTAACAAGATAACATCATCATTATTTTTATTAAGTAAACTTAAAGCTCGATCAACATCTTCTTGAGTTGCTGTTCCAGTGCTTAAAATTATTGGTATTTTTGCGGTAGAACATTTTTCTAGAAAAGATAGATTTTTAATTTCTACACTAGGAATTTTGAGTATAGGTACATTAATCTTTAATAAGAAATCTAAACTTTTTTCATCCCAAGGACTGGCAAAAAAATCAACACCGTTTTTTAAGGAAAATTTTTGCAACTCGATGTAATCATCATCTGTCAATTCTACTCTTAGGTCTGGGTAAGACCAGGAACCATATTTTGGTTGTTCACTTGAAATATCATTTTCATTTTTACTTAAGTAACCAATAGGATTATTATTTATATTCTTTTTTATCATGATTGAAGATGCATCTCTTTTTTGAAACTTGACTGCATCTACCCCAGCTTTTGCTGACTCTTGAATTAATTTTTTAGCTATCTCTTTGTTTCCGTTGTGATTGATTCCAATTTCAGCAATAATATACGTTGAACTATTACCACCAATACTTTTACCAGATTTTAGCTTAATTAAATTTTTCATATAATTTACAATAATTTTGTGAAAGCGTAGTTTATATTTTTTTTCCCTGATTGTACGCCATTCTTACCGTAAAAACATTCTAATGTCACTCTATGTTTATAATCAATTTTTTCCAATACTTCTTTAAGTTTTTTAAAATTAAGCAAACCATTTCCAAGAAATGTATTAACAAATTTACGTCCAACTCTTTTTTTATCTTTTAGATGTAGATGGTTAATCTCTTTTTTTAAATAATTAATTTCATAATTAAAATCTTTGAGTTCACTCAATGAATTACCAGTATCGTAACAAATACCAAATTTAGGTGAATATTTAGAAAAAATTTTCTTTTTATCTATTAAGCTAATTTTTGAGTCTAATTCAAAAGAAAATCTTATTTTTTCTTTTTTAAATTTCTGATGTAATTTTTTTAAAAGATTACTTAATTTTTGAGAGTTAGATGAACTTTTCTCAATAACAGGTATTACAATAACTTTAACATTTATTTTTTTTGAAAATTTTACTAAAATCATTAAAGTTTTAATAAATTTATCAGTGTTTGAGAAAATATTATTTTTCGCAAAAAAATTTAAAACCATCGAGTATGTTTTGAGTTTAGATTTCTTAGCAGTTTTTAAAATATCTTTATGATCTAAGTTATGTAATGGGTTTTCACATGAATTCCCTTCATCATAAATTAATTCTAAATAATTATAACCAATTTTTTTGGTTGCAAAAAACTCCTCTTTCCACAATTTAGGAAATCTATTATAAGCACTATAACTCGCAGGAAATATTCTACCTTGCATTATACCAAATTGTTTTTTTTTCATAAAAGACTTGTATTTTATTACAAAAATATATAGCGTTCAATAGTTGAACATTATAAAATGATATGAATCTTAACAAAACTATAGCAAATTTCATCATTAAAAAGGTTAAACCGAAAATTGATAAATTTAATCATTCTTCAAACTTAAAATTTTCATTTAAATCAAAAAAAAAAAATATTATTGATCCTGTTACTAAATTAGATAAAAAAATAGATAGAGAAATTTTAAGATTAATTAAAAAAAAATTTCCAGATCATTCTTGTTACTCTGAAGAAAATAGAAAAAAAAATTTTAAAAAACATTTAAATTGGATAATTGATCCAGTAGATGGTACAAAATCTTTAATTCTAGGACTGCCAACTTGGTCTAATTTAATTGGATTTAATATAGGAAATGAACCTAAAGTGGGATTCGCAAATTTCCCGAAGCTCGAAATGTATTATTATTCTGATGGAAATAATTCATTCAAAGTAGAAAAAAATAAAAAAAAAGTAAAAATAATAGCTGGAAAAAAAAATTTTAAAACCCCATCTCTTGTTTTGAATTCAATACATCCATTAAAAAAAAAAAAGGTTTTTAAAAAAATATTAAAATTCAAAGGTTTGTTAAAACTGTCTGGAGCAGATGCATTAAATTATTGTTTACTTGCAGAAGGAAAAATCGATACTATTATTGACCTGAATATAAAAACATTTGATATTCTTCCACTTTTACCAATTTTAAGAAATTCCGGAGCTATAGTAACAAATTTTAAAGGGGTATCAGATTTTAAATCAGCAGATATTATAGTTTCGAGAAATTTAGTTTTGCATAAAAAAATGTTAAAATTATTAAAAAATGCCGTTTAAATATTAAAAAATAGTGTAGATTAAAATAATTATGAAAAGCACAATTGATAATTACTTCAATAAAACCTCAAAAGCTTTAAAAATTTTAAACGATTTTAGCAATGACATTGAGAATATTGTTCAAGCAATTGTAAGTTGTCAAAAAAACAAAAAAAAAATACTAGTTGCTGGTAACGGTGGATCGTCAGCTGACTCAGATCATTTTGTTGGAGAATTAACTTGTACATTTAGTGATAGGAATAGAGATGCTTTTTCAGCAATCTCTTTATCTAGCTTACCTTCCGCAGTAACAGCCTGGTCAAATGATTTTGGTTTTGATACATTTTTTAAAAGACAGGTAATTGCATTAGGGGAGGAAGGAGACATTCTTCTACTTTTATCAACTGGTGGCGGCGATGAAAAGTCAAATGCATCTATGAATTTAGTTTACGCTGCAGAGGAAGCAAAAAAAAAAGATATGAAAGTAATTTCATTTGTAGGAAAAACAGGTGGAATTTTAAATAAGATTTCAGATATTTCAATTTTAGTAAAAAGCAATGAAACTTCTATAATTCAAGAGTGCCATATGTCCATGCTGCATTGTATTTGTGTTTGTATAGACCAACTAATGAAAAAAAAATAATATGATAAAAAATAAAAAAATTAAACTTTTCTTGGATGGCCCATCTATTGATCAAATTAGAGATTTACAAAATGTAGATGGATATACTTTCAATCCATCTTTATTCAAGAAATTGGGAGCAAAAGACTATATAAAATTCTCTGAGACGATTTTAAAAGAGACAAAAAACTTACCAGTTTCAATAGAGGTTTTCGCAGATGATGAGGAAAGTTGTTTTAAACAAGCAAAAATTATTCATAATTTAGGTACTAATATCTATGTTAAAATTCCTATTACTTTTACAAATGGAAAATCTACGGCGCAGCTTATCAAAAATTTAGTAAATGAAAAAATTAAACTTAATATAACTGCAATATTTACTTTCGAGCAGATTAAAGAAATATTTGATATCGTAAAAGATACAAACACAATATTATCAATTTTTTCTGGAAGAATTTATGATATCGGGAAAGATGCAAGAAAAATTTTTAAAGAGATATCCCAATATGTTCGTGCTAATTCAAATTGTGAAACTCTCTGGGCTAGTTGTAGGATGCCATACGACATTATAGATGCTACAGACTGTAACGCACATATAATTACAATGGGTCCTGATATGGTAAAAAAATTAACAAAATTCAACAAATCTCCTCAAGAATATTCACTTGAAACCGTGAAAGGGTTTTATAATGATGCGAAATCATCTGGTTTTAAGATTTAATGAAAAAAAATTTTAAGAATTACTACTCAGCTGCATTAATTACCGGAGCGGCAGGATTCATGGGTATTCAACATGCTTTAGCTTTACTAGAACTTAACTTATATTTAGTTCTTGTAGATAAAGATTTTGGAAAACTAAAAAAAACAAAAAGCAGGATATTGAAGACTTTTCCAAATGCAAATATTTTGATTTTTAAATGTGATATATGTAATGAAAAAACAATAGTTAGTATTAAAAAAAAACTTGATAAACTGAAAATTTTTGTAAAAGTTTTAGTCAATAATGCTGCGATTGATCCCAAAATGAATTCAATTGGGAAAGGAAAATCAGGATCAGTAGAGGATTACAACATTAAAAATTTTAGAAAAGAGATAGACGTAAATTTAATTGGTGCTTTTATATGTATAAAAGTATTTGGGAAGGATATGGCGAAAAGAAACCAAGGTTCAATTATAAACATTGCTTCAGACGCTGGGTTAGTAGCTCCAGACCAAGCAATTTATCACCCACAAGAAAATATAAAAAAATTAAAACATTTTAAACCAGCAAGCTATAGCATCTCAAAACACGGACTAATTGGCATGACTAGGTATATTGCTACCTATTGGGGCCACAAAAAAGTTAGGTGCAATGCATTAGCATTTGGAGCTGTAAAAAAAAATCAGTCTAAATTCTTAATTAAGAATATAACAAAAAGAGTTCCTCTAGGACGACTTGCTAAGGAGACAGAATATAGAAAATCAATATTGTTTTTAGCTTCCGAAGACAGCTCTTATATGACTGGCCAAGTATTAGTTTTAGATGGTGGCCGTACTACTTGGTAAATTATGATAATTGTAAGAACTCCATATAGAATTCCATTAGCAGGCGGTGGAACAGATCACAGTTTTTACTATAAAAAAAGGAATGGAAGTCTCATAACAGCAAGTTTTAATCAATATGTTTATTGTTTAATTCAAAAGAGACAACTAGATAATAAAATATTAATACAAACTACTATAACTCAATTTACAACAGCGGCAAAAAAAATTGAACATCCGATCATTAGAGAAGTATTAAAGTTTTTTAAAATTAAAAATGGAATTCAAGTAGGAACATTCGCTACAGTTCCAACTCAATCAGGATTAGGTTCCTCAAGCTCTTTAATCGTAGGTCTTATTAAAGGAATAACTCATATTTATAATAAAAAATTGTCAAAAAAAAAAATTTATAAAATCGCTTTCAAGATTGAAAGAAAAATACTCAAGATGCAAGGTGGGTGGCAAGATCAAATAATCTCAACCTATGGGGGACTAAGAAAAATAAATATTAACAAAAAAGGAAAAATTGATATCAAACAAATTAAATTAAAAAATAAAACAATAAAAACGCTAGAAAATAAAATGATTTTAGTGTTTACCGGCGAAACAAGAAGCTCATCAAAAATAGTAAAAAGTCAAAAGAAAAATTTGAAATCAACGATTGCCATTTATGATAAATTAAAAAAATTCGTTAAACCAATGGAGGAAGCAATTAAAAAAGGTAACTATAAAAAAATCGGAAAATTATTTCACGAACATTGGTTAATGAAAAAAAACATATCTAAAGATATTTCAAATTCCTATCTTGATAAATTTTATTTAAAACTTTTAAAAGATAAAAACTTTATTGGAGGGAAAATTATAGGTGCTGGAGGAGGAGGGTTTTTTTTGATGGTGACAAAAAATTTAAATAATTCAGAAAAATTCTTAAAGAGAGAAAAACTTGATTTTACAAGACTTAAATTTGATTTATCAGGATCTAAAATAGTTAAAAATTTGCCATGAATATATTGTTTTTAGGATTAGGTTCAATTGGACAGAGACATTTAATAAATGCCAAGAGAATTTTTAAAAAAACAAAATTTTACGCATTAAGAAAAAAAAATACAAATCTAGTAATCAAAGATGTTAAAATAAAAAAAAAAATAAATTTATCAAAATATTATAAGTTACGAATCTGTAAATCTTTGGAGGACGCAAAAAAAATTAAGCCATTTATAACATTCATTTGCAATCCATCTTCCTTTCATTTAAAGGATGCGAAAATTTTTGCAAAAGCTGGTAGTCATTTATTTATAGAAAAACCAATAATCGGTAATAACAATGAGATTAAAAAGTTAGTAAATATTTTAAAATCTAAATCTCTTAATTCAATGGTTGGTTTTCAACTAAGATTTCATCCAGCTGTAATTTTAACCAAAAAAATTATTAATACAAAAAAATATGGAAAAGTTAAAACTGCTTATTTCGATAATCTTACTCATTTACCATCTCATCATCCTTACGAAGATTACTCAAAAGGATATGCTGCTAAAAAAAGTTTGGGAGGAGGATCGTTAAGTTCTTTAATACATGAAGTAGATTTAATAGCTTATTTTTTTTCAAAACCATATAAATTCGTTTCAAAAAAATTTAACTCAAAAATAATAAAATGTGATGTTGATGATAATTTCTTTTCTATTATGCAATTTAAAAAAAATAATCATCAATTCCTAGTAAATTTGAATTTATCATTTACAAATGTTTTTGAAAAAAGAGAATTTAGAATTTTATTTGAGAAAAGTTTACTAGTTTGTGATTTAATTAAAAATAGAGTTGATATTTACTCAAATAAGACAAAAAAGTTGATTTTTTTTAAACATTATAAGTTTCAGCGAAATAAACTATTCTTTGATGAAATTAAAAATTTTAAAAATTCTATAAAAAATAAAAAAGAAAATTTCTTATCTGTCAAAAATAATCAAGATACATCACAATTATTTAATTTATTAAATAATTCAAAATTAATTTATTAAATTTAAATTTTTTTTTAAGAATTTTTTTATGATATTTTGATCTTTAACTCTTAAATTATCTGAAGATGGTAAAACTAAAATTTTTTTCCAAATTTTATTAGTAAATTTTAAATCTTCAACTAAATATTTTTTCATTATTGGTTGAAGGTGCATTGGCATCCAAAAAAAATTTAAATTAATGTTAGATTTTCGAGCATTTTGAATTAACTTTTGGCTTATATTTTTTTTACAAATTAAAAAATTTAGCCACAAAATTGATTTAGTATTGGATTGATCTATAAATTTGATTTTAAAAAATTGGAAAAATTTCTTATAATTTTTTCTAACTTTATTTTTTCTTTTTAATATTTCACTAAATTTATTTAGTTGTCCAACTCCAATTGCAGCGTGAACTCCGGTGATTTTTAAATTTAAGCCAAAAGTACTGTGAAAATATTGTCCAGTTTTCCCATTGGAAATTGTTAGTACAAGTTTATCTTTTACTCCTCTATCATTAGTGCTTACTGCTCCACCACCACCAGCTGTAAGTGATTTATTGCCATTAAACGAATAGCAAATAATATCATTATATCTTCCTATTTTTTTACCATTAAACTGTGATCCTAAAGCACAGGCTGCATCTGCTATTATTTTAAGGTTATATTTTTTTGCAAGACTCTTAATCCTGCTTAAGTTTGGCAAGAAGCCTAAAGTGTATACAGGGCAAATTGCAAATATTCGTTGATTACTTTTTTTGTGGAAATAATATTTTCCTTTTTTATAAGATTTATTTTTTAAAGTTTTTTCAATTTGATCTAAATTCAATGTAAGGCCGTCTTTTTCTATATCAAAAAACCACGGTGATCCTCCAGCCAATATACAAGATGTAGCAGTAGCAATAAATGTATATGAGGGCATTATAACCAAATCATTTTTCTTAACTTCCAAAGATTTAAATCCAGCAAATAAAGCAGAACTTCCTGTGTTAGTTGCAGCGGTATATTTTGAACCACCCAGTAAAGAAATTTTTTTTTCAAATTTTTTTATTATATAACTACTAGAAGTAGAAATTTGATTTTTTTGTAGAGTTTCCCTTAAAATTTTTTTTGAGTTGTTTAAAATATTCGGTTCAAGAATATTAATTTTTCTCATAGTTATACCATTTAAATGTTTGTATTAATCCGTTATTCAAATTTGTGAAGTTCTTGATCTTAGTTTTATTTATAGTCTTTCTCATGTTTGGCACTCTTCTCTTAGGTGAACCGGGTGTGATTTTAGATTTGATCAATACACACTTTTTATTCACAATCGCTTTAATCTTTTTAGCTAAGTTAATTATCTTTATCTCCTCTTTCATATTACCAATATTATAAATAGAGTCATAAGCTTTACTATGAAATGATAATTTAATTATTTGATTTATCGCATCGTCCACATAGCAAAAAGCTCTTGTATGATTGGGAGAGTATATTTTACACTTTTGGTTTTTTTTAATTCTTCTAATCAATTCTGGAATTACATGAGAGTGACCCATACGTGGTCCATAGATGTTATGGGGTCTCAAAATTATATATTTAAATCCACTCAAAGAAACAATTTTTTCACAAATTAATTTTGATAAAAAATAAGAGTCCCTAGGTTTGGTACTTTCTAAAACCAGTAAATTATTTTTTTCTTCAGAGGGTTTAAATATTTTATTTTCCTCACTCAATGCAGCATAAACTTCACTCGTAGAAAAAAATATAAGCTTTGTTTTTTTTTTATCTTTGATTGATCTAATAATATTTTCAGTTGAAAGAATATTATTTTTTATAGTTTGAAGGGGGTTTTGATTAACATTTTTAACCCCCACTATTGACGCGAGATGAAATATATAATCAAATTTTTCTGTAAAGATTAATTTTTTTGTCAAATCCTTTTTAAGAAATTTAACGTTTCTATTTTTAAGAATATTTTTAAAAGAATTGTCAAATTTTCCTCTTGATAAATTATCAATCAAATACAGTTTATTTTCTTTATTAATTAGTTTTTCTGTCAGTTTGAAACCTATAAATCCTGCAGCACCAGTTATAAGAATTTTATTCATAGTATCTTCCCAAGATGATTAATTTGAAATTTTTTTTTTTTAAAAAAGAGATTTTTTTATCTTCTAAAATATTATTTAAATCAAAATAATAAGGTTTTTTTGAAAAAAGTTTCAAAGGAATCTTTTTAATTTTTTCATGACCTACACAAAATATAACAATATCAAATTTACTAAATTTAGGCATATCACTTGTATCAATCATAGGGTCATAAGTTGAAATTATAGATCCTTTTTTTTTAAGCATTTTTTTTAGATATATTGATGGACTGTTTCTTTGGTCGTCTATATCTTCTTTATAGGACTTTCCAACAATCAGAATATTTTTTGATTTTAAATTTCCAATATTATTTTCAACAATTTGAAAAGAAGATCGTGGCATTTCTTTATTTATTTTTGAGGCAAGTTTAATAAATGGAAAATTAATATTTTTTTTAAATATTAATCTTGAGGATTTCTCAGCAAATAATCCATCTTTTGGTAAACAATAGCCGCCTACACCTAACCCAGGCCTCATAATGTTTGAATGAGTTGTTCTAAGTTTGATCGCGTTAATTACATTTAATAAATCAATTTTCAGTAAATTTGCGAAATTAACCCATTCATCAATTAAAGCAATATTTGTAGCTCTAAAGGAGTTTTCTAGAATTTTAGCTGTTTCACATTCTGTAATTGAATTTAACTCATACAGAGGAAATTTTTTAAAGTTCATAAAAGATTTTAAAAAGATTTGAACTTTCTTTTTGGCGATTTTATCATATCCAGAATAACATCTGAAATTATTTATAATAGAATTGAAGTATTTCTTTCCTGGCATAATTCTTTCATAAGAATATCCAAGAGCCAGATGTTTCATTGAAGCTTTTCTTTTTAAAAATATTTTCTTAATTTCCGGAATTAAAACTCTCTCATAGGTCCCAGGAGGTAAAGTAGTTTCAATTAATAAAAGACTTCTTTTTTTTATAAATTTTGATATTTGCTGAATTAATCCTTTCAAGTTTTTAAAGGCATTTTTATTATTTATAAAATCAAAACTTACACTAAGAATAACAATATCAATTTTAGTTAAATGTTCTAAATTTTTTAATATATTAATTTTGTTTTTTAAAGATGAGTAAGCAAATTTTTGACTCAGAGTTTTATCAAGCGTATCGAATGGAAGTCGTTTTTTTTTTATTGCAATAGATAAATTTTTCAATTTTTTTTTATCATTATCGTGACCATATACTTCATATAAAAATTTATTATTCTTTTTAACGTTGGCAAGAGCTATTGCCATGGGTAAGCCTACGTATCCAAGCCCAATTATGCATACTTTTTTCTTAGTCATAAATACTTTGGTTTAAATTAGATTATAATCAGCTGTGTAAGGTATTCTTAAAGTTGTGTTTCCTCTCCTTAAATAAGGAGCTGTTTTAATTGAGTTATACCTTGAAATATAAGTCCATCTAATTTTGTCAGTTATATTTGCGTGTGTTCCGTGAAAAATAAATGAATGAAAAATAATTGCATCCCCTGCATTTAAGGAAGGAGTAATTGACTTATATTTTTTTAGTTTTTTATTTTGAAATAATTTATCGATTATTTTTTGTCTCTCAGGCCCTGCATCGGTTGCAGACATATCTGAATTTTTGTACTTTACGTGTCCAAGTTTATGAGTTTTAGGTCTGAAGAAAATACCACCTGTTTTTTTATTTATATTAACTAAAGGTATCCAAAAAGTAATTACATCTTTTGATAGTTGATTTAATTCTTGATGTTGGGGTAAATTTAAATTTTCCTTAGGATGATCTATTCTTACTTGCGGAGTATCAATAAATGCTGTTTTTGTTTTTAATATTGTTTTTGCATGATCTAAAAACTTTTTAGAGCCTGCTAGTCTTACTAAGCTATCACAATATTTTGTCAAATCATAAAGATGTGATTTTAGATTTGGGTTTAGCTTTTTTAGTTTTAAATATTTTTCATCTAAGCTGAGATTTTTTTTAAATTTTTTTTCCGAATTAAGAGCAATGTCAGCTAAATCATTTATTTGAGCATAAATAGATTTAATATCTTTTTTCGATATAAAATTTTTTAAAATTAAATAACCATTATCCCAAAATTTCTTGTAAAGTTTTTTCTTATTCATTAAAAATTAATTTTATATTTTTCCAAGATTTCCGTACCTTTTTTAAAAGAGCTAAAATCAATTATATCATCTGTCTCCAAACTTATTTTAAACTCATCTTCTATTGCTGACATTAGGCTCATATGTCCGATTGAGTCCCATTCCTCGATTTCGTTATATTTTAAGTTATCATTAACTATTGTCTCGGAAATGTTAAGAGAAGTTGCGAATAATTTGATTAACTTTTTTTTATTAGTAGACATATATTTCTTATTTTAAATGTTTTATAATCATTTTAGATATTTTTTCAGCTTTTAAATTAAATTTGTCTAATAAAAACTGATATTCACCACCCTTCGTATATTTATCATCAATTCCAAAAAAAAGCTGTTTAGTTTTTGAGCTTTCAGCAGATAAGCACTCAGAAACTGCACTACCAAGTCCACCAATAATGTTGTGTTCTTCGATTGTGGCTGTTAAACCAAATTTGTTTCCTATTTCAAGTATTTTTTTTTTATCTATTGGCTTAATCGAGCTAAAGTTTATTACTTCTGCAGAAATATTGGATTTACTTAATATCTCAGCAGTTTCTAAAGCTGTCTTTAGCATTGTCCCTGTTGAAATAATAGCTACATCATCACCTTTTTTTAATGTTTTTGACATACCAAGTTTAAATTTGTACTCATTATCAAAAATTTGTGGAACATTTGATCCACCTGTAAGTCTGATGTACATAGAGTTTTTTGAGTTGTAAAATTCTAATAAAGCCTTTGCTAACTCTGTTGTGTCTGCTGGAGAAACAATACTTAAATTTGGTATAGATCTTAATGCTCCAATATCCTCTATACAGCAATGAGTATAACCTAGATTTCCTAGAACCAAACCGCTTGCTAAACCTACCATGCAAACTTTATGTTTCATGTAACCTAAATTAACTTTAATTTGTTCTAAACATCTAATTGTTTGAAATGGTGCAAAAGTAGTTGTAAAAACGTTGTGTCCCTCACTAGCTAAACCAGCGGCTATACCAATTAAGTTTTGTTCCGCAATTCCAACGTCAATGTATTTTTCTGGATAATTTTTTCTATACCTGTCTAAACCTGCTGAAGTAGACACATCTCCAGTTAATATAATTAATTTTTCATCAAGTTTAGCAAGTTCAAGGGCTATCAAACCAAAAGTAGCCCGCATACCAAGATTAGGCCACAGTTTTAGATTTCTTGCGTTTATAAAATCATCTCTCATTAATTTCTTTCTTAGCCTCCTCATATTGTTTTTTTGTGAGAATTTTGTGATGCCAATCATTGTTATTTTCTGAAAATGAGAATCCTTTCCCTTTTATTGTTTTTGCAAGGATCAGTTTTGGTTTTTTAGTTTCAAATTTATACGCTTCATAAATTTGATTAATATTATGTCCATCAATATTTATTACTTCCCAACCAAAGCTACTCCACTTTGAGTCCAAGCTTTTAGTGGACATAATCTCATTGTTGCTACCAGTTTGTTGAAGATTATTGTTATCCAATATTGCAGTAAGGTTTCCTAAATTAAAATGACTCGCCGACATTGCAGCTTCCCAAATTGATCCTTCATTACACTCACCATCACCAATTAATACATAAACTTTATTATTAGATTTTTTCTTTTTAAGGGAAATTGCAACACCAACACCTAGAGACAATCCCATTCCAAGGCTTCCGTTAGAAAATTCAATACCTTTATCCTTATTCAAAACTGGATGACCTAATAAAAAACTATCATTTTTTTCAAAAAGAGTTAATTCATCGTTTGTAATAAAGCCAAGTTCATTTAATATTGCGTAAAAACCTAAACACGCATGACCTTTACTTAATATAAACCTGTCTCTATTTTCCCATAGAGGATTTTTACTGTCCAATTTTAAAATTTTTTTGTAGAGAACAGAGAGAAGATCGACGGTTGATAAAGATCCACCAAAGTGAGAACTACTAGCTCCAGCTTCTAAAGATATATCAAGAATTTTAGATCTAATTTTTTTAGAAAAAAAATTAATATTTTTAATTTCATCTAAATTCATAAATTAATAACCACCAGTCACAGAGATATTTTCACCTGATATATATGAAGCTAAATCAGAGGCTAAAAAAAGACACGTATTTGCAATTTCTTCTGGCTGAGCTACTCTTTTAAGTGGAATTTTATTTATAGCTTCTGAAATGACTTTTTCAGAAATTCCATCGCTCATCATATTTGTATTAGTTAAACCAGGTGAAATCGAATTTACTCTAATCCCATAGTTACCTAGTTCTTTAGCTAGGATTTTCGTAAATGTAATCATTGAAGCTTTGCTTGCAGCATATGCCGACCTTCCAATGTCAGCTTCCCATGCAGCATTTGATGCTATATTTATTATTGAGCCACATTTATTTTTCATCATATTCTTAATTATTTTTTGAGTAATGGTAAGATGAGAAAAAAAATTGACTTCAAAAATTTCTTTAAACTTTTGGATTTTTGTCATTAAAAAAAGAGCCACGTGATTCTGACCTGCATTATTTATAAGAACATCAATTTGTTTATTTTCTTCTAAAATTTTATTACAAGCATTTTCAACGTGATTAGTTTTACTTTGATCGAAATTATAAATTTTTATTTTATTTGGAAATTTTTTACTAAGTTTATTTAGTTCATTTAATGAGATTTCATCTTCTTTACGACTACATGCAATTATATTGCATTCATTTTTAATAAATTTATCTACAATAGCTAATCCAATGCCTCTATTAGCGCCTGTAATTAAAACTGTTTTATTTTTAACCATTATTAAGTTGATAAATTAAAATAATAGTTATAACGTTCAATTTTTGAACAGTAAAGAATTAAAAATGCTTTTAAACTTAGAATAATGCAGAAAACAATCATAATTGCCGAGGCAGGACCCAATCATAACGGAAAACTTAAGCTAGCGTTTAGATTGGTTGATCTAGCAAAAAGGGCAGGAGCAAATTATGTAAAATTCCAAACTTCAATTCCTGAGGAACATATAACTGCCGATGCTCGAAAGGCAAAGTATCAACTTATCAATACAGGAAAGAAAAGCTCACAATTAAAAATGGCTAAAGGGATGACTTTAAGTTTTAAAGAATTTGAAAAATTAAAAAAGTATTGTGATAAAAAAAATATTAAATTTTTATCAACCGCTTTTGGTTTAAGTGCAATTAATTTTTTAACTAAATTTAAAATGGAGTATTATAAAATTCCATCTGGTGAAATAAATAATTTAGTTTATTTAAAAAAAATTGGTCAATTAAAAAAAAAAGTAATACTTTCCACAGGTATGTCAAATTTAAATGAAATAGGAACTGCAATTAAAATATTAATTTCTAGTGGAACCAAAAGAGAGAATATTACAGTTTTACAATGTAACACAGAATATCCAACCCCGTTCAAGGATGTAAACTTAAAAGCAATGTTGACGATCAAAAAAAAATTTAGTGTTAATGTTGGATACTCAGATCATACCGAAGGTATAGAGGCATCAGTTGTAGCAGCTGCTTTAGGTGCTAAAATAATCGAAAAACATATAACGATAAATAAAAATTTACCTGGTCCCGATCACAAAGCTAGCATCACAGAAAAAGAATTAAAAGATTTAATTAGTAAAGTTAGAAATGTTGAAACTATTTTGGGCAATGATAAAAAAAAACCTTCTCAAAGTGAAAAAAAAAATATTAAGATTGCTAGAAATTCTTTAGTAGCTAATTCAAAAATTAAAAAAGGTGAAAAATTTACATCAAAAAATTTGACAATCAAAAGACCAGGCACAGGTATTTCGCCAATGAATTATTATAAAGTTCTTGGTAAAAAAGCAGTTAAAAATTTTAAAAAAGATGAAATAATTAAATTATGAAGTCGATTTGCTTTGTTACATCATCAAGAGCTGATTTTGGAAGCATTAAGCTATTAATTGATGAAATTATAAATTTAAAAAAAATAGAGAAAGTTTATTTGATAATTACTGGAAGTCATACTGATAACTTATTCGGAAGTATTTCAGAAATAAGAGTAAGCAAGAAAGTAAAAATTAAAAAAGTAAAAATAAAGTCTAAAAACAAAGACTCTTTTTCTGTTGCTAATTCTTTTTCAGAGTCAATTAAAGCATATACCAATATTTTAAAGAGAATTACACCTGAAGGTATAGTTCTCTTAGGTGACAGATATGAAATATTGTCTGCAGCTCTAGCGGCATACATTTTAAAAATTAATATAATACATTTGGCTGGTGGAGAAAAAACAATCGGATCTCTAGATGACGGTTTTAGAAACTGTATAACTAAACTAGCTAATTTACATTTTCCCGTAGCAGAGGAGTATAAAAGAAGAATTTTACAGATGGGGGAAAATAAAAAAACTGTTTTTAATTATGGAGGATTACATTATGAGAAAATTCGAAAAACCGCATATCTTTCAAAGGATAAAATTGAAAAAAAATTTAATTTTAAATTCTTAAAAAAGAATATTTTATTTACTTATCATCCAGATACAATTGATGAAAAAAAAACTATTATCAATTTAAAAGTCATTCTTAAATGTTTAAGAAGATTAAAAGATACACTTATACTAATCACTTCACCTAATTCTGACGCTAAAGGTATTGTTATGATAAAAGAAATTAAATCATTCATTAAGAAAAATAAGTTAAATAACTTTAAATTTTATAAGTCTTTTGGAAGTGAAAATTATTTTTCGATATTAAGATACTTAAATGGTGTGATTGGGAATTCATCTAGCGGTATCTCTGAAGTTCCTTTCTTTGGAATTAAGACTATTAATTTAGGTGATAGGCAAGCTGGAAGATTATTAACGCCTAGCATCATTAATTGTAGGGTTTCAAAAAAAGAAATTAATGTTGCACTTAAAAAAGTATTTAAAAAGAATAAATTTAATACAAGAAAAAAAAATTTATTTTATGGGGATGGAAATAGTTCAAAAAAAATTGCAAAAAAAATTATAAATTTTAATTTTCAAAAATATAAAAAAAAAGTGTTTGTTGATTTATAATTAATTAATTTTCTGTTTAATTTGTCTTTGGAAATTTACTACTGAGTGATTTTCTTTAATTTCACTAATAACTATACTACCCATTCCTACTTTACAGTTTTTTCCAATTTTTATCTTTTGATGAATATTACTTCCAGAACCTATAAAAGTATTTTCTCCAATATTACAATTTCCTCCAATACTTGTTTGAGGCATTATTGAAACATAATCATTGATAATCGAATTATGACCTATGTCGGTAAAATTTGATATTAAAGAGTAATCTTTTATTGCAACTTCAAAACTCAAATGTACATGATTAAAGATTATATTCCCTACACCTATTTTTAAATCTTTTGGTATTATATTTTTAGGATGGATAAGATTTGGTATCTTAAATTTATTTTTAATGATCTCATCGTTGTAAATTTTTTTTCTTTTAAATGGGTCAGTGATGCCGCAGATTGCAAAAATATTTTTAGATTTAAACTTTTTACAATTTGAATAAATTTTTACACCATCCAAAATTTTTCCATCTAGTTTTTTACTAGAGTCAATATAACCCAAAACTTCCCATTTATTTTTGCTAAAAAGACTAATTTCGTTAATTAGTTTAAATGTTTCTCTACCTGCAGGACCAGCTGTAAAAATTATTATTTTTTTTTTCACTTTTTAACTATTTGGGGCCGATAACTCTTCTTTAGAAAATATTTCTTTAGCGTCAGCAGGATTGAAAATAGTTTGTCCGGGCATAGTCATAAATTTTGATATAAAATTTTTATCTTCTCCAGCAAGGCAAAGATCACTGTGTTCTCTGAAGTACTTAACTTTAAAACCAAAATCTATTATTTCCTTTAAAGACTGTTTAAAAATATTTCCTATTTTTATGTGAACATATGGACAAACTAATACATCACCAATTGGAGTTACATAAACTCTATTAACTGTTGTGCAACCTAAAATCTTTTCATGATTTTTGTCAAATGGATTCCAAATGTTTCTTACTAAATTTTTATACTCTTTTCTAATTTTTCTTAGATACTCTCTGTCTTTGTCATCACAAATTATCTCATCCATTTTTTGCCACATCCCTGAAGGCACAGCTACATTTAGAAGAGTTTTATATTTTTGATTTTTTGAATAATCTAATAATTCCTTAAAATGCTCAGTGTTAGCATTATAGTGGCCAACAGTTATATTAAGATATGGATCCATACCAGCATCTTTAACATGCTTTAAGGCTTCAATTGCTCTTCTCCAAGAATCTTTTCTGCCTCTAATTTCATCGTGAATTTTTTCATCCATGCTATCAATACTGACTGACACTCTGCTCACTTTATATTCTGCTAATTTTTTTGCCATTGCCTTATCAAGATAAAATCCATTTGTGGTTAAATACATATAAAACCTCTCTGGCCTTATAGCTTCAAGAACTTCAAATAATTTTTTGGGTTGCAAAAGTAATTCGCCGCCTTGTAAATCAAATTCAAAGTAACCCAATTCGTCTGCCTCGTCGGCTAACTTTTTTATGGCACCAATATCTAAATATTCTTTTACATGATCTCCCTTAGGAGAATTAGTAAAGCAATATTTACAACGAAGGTTACAGGCGTTGTTAAAATTAAGGTCGATACCCCTAGTTTTTGTGCCTACTTTTCCATTATTTTTTTGAACATAGTCGTAAAAATCTTTTAACTTTTTTACTAATCTAGGCTTATTTAATAAAGAGGAAGCAATCGGCATTTTAGTTTTTCATATTATAATTTTTAATTTCTTCAGGTAATATCAAATTAAATTCAGCCTGGCAAACAGTTTGACCTTTAACAGTTCCACGTCCTTCAAAAGAAGCCATACCTCTCTTAAAAATTTTCACCTCAGTATTGATTTCTAACTTGTCCCCTGGCAAAATTTTTTTTACAAATTTTAATTTATTTGCTGAAACTAAGTACATTATTTTACCTTTATTACCAGGCATTGTTAAAATTGACATTGCTGCCATTTGAACTAAAGACTCTATTTGTAACATCCCAGGCATATTTGGATCTTTAGGCCAATGCACTTTAAAAAACCACTCATCATCCCTCAAAACTTTGTATCCATTAGCGTATTTTCCAGGCTCAACCTCACTTACATAATCTATCATTAAATAAGGATCCCTATTTTGTTGGTATTCTAGAATAGCTTTTTTATCTAAAATCATATTTACTTAATATTTACTACCCTGCTTAAAGATTTAATTGTATCAAATCCGTCCCAGTCTAAATCAAATTCAAAAGCTTGACCAATTTTAACTATTCTGTCAGCTCCTAACAAATTATTTTTCAAAATCAAATTTTTAAAATCTTTATTTTGAAAACCAAAATAAGTGACCGTTTGACATTTTTTTGTAATTAACTGAGATATTTCATCTAGTTTTTTTAATTTAATTTGAAAAACTATTCCATTATTACCTCTTAAGTTTTCAATATTTTTAATATTTTCATCTACATCAACTAGATATAAATAGTTTTCAAACATCTTAATTTTTTTTATTAATTTAATATTCATAATCTTATTTATTAAATCATTATATTTTTTCATAACATGGACATCATCAAATTTGAATTTTTTAGATGCAATTTTGCTGATTTTTTCCCAAAAATAATTTTCTTGTTCTTTAATAATTTTTCCAATCCAAAATATAAAGTGTGGGGAATTACATGCCATTTGATTCATAGTAAAAACATCATAAAAATATTTTCTAGCTAAAATATCAATTTCTAACTTTGAAAGTTTATTAAATTTTTTTACATTAATAACTGATAAAGAATATCTATCTGCAAAATTAATATCAAGACATCTTGGCTGTGCATCAATTTTTTTAATTGATTTCACAGTATTGTCACCTCCCCAAACAATTCTACAATCAGATTTAGATGAAATTTTATTAGTAATTTCTGGATTTTTTTGATGATTATACTCTATAAAAAAATTTGATTTTTTTAATTTTGCGTATTTATCAGACTTAAAAACTTTTTTTATTTTTGCGATAATAACATTTTTTTCTTTTGATACATTAGAGGATACTTTTATGATGTTGGTATTTCCACTAAGCAAACCAAGAATAAAAGAAAACATAAAATTTATTGGTACATTGTTCGGGCATACATGAAAAACAAGACCTCTTCCAATTCTAAATTGATCATTTTTAAATTTTTTTTTAAATTTTAAAATATTTTTTCTGTTGCAAAATAGCATTAAAGAAAAAAGCTCAGGAGATCGAAAAGTATTTTTGTCCTTTTTAAGCTCAATAGAAAAAGAATTTAGAAAATTTACTGAAATATCAGAGTAAGGTTCCAATATCTTTATTCTCAAACTATTTAAAAATTTTAAATTATTTTGTATCACTACATCCTCGTACTTCAGCTTCTTTTGCTCTACCATAGACTAAAAAATGCTTTCCATTTAAACCACATCCACACTTAAAATTTGGATCTATTATTGAACCAATATCTTCAGTAATTATATTATGACCAGGATAGCTCGATGGTAAAATTGAAATTAATTGTATTAAACCTTTTTTACCTGGCGGAAGAATTTTAAAATTTTTATCTCTAATAATAACATCTGAAAATATAGTGTTAACAAAATAACCATATTTACACTCAAAGAAAATTGAACCTGTTTGTTCAACTAAACCGTAATAATTTACTACATTGTCGATTTGAAAATTTTTTTTAAGCAGATTTTTAAACTTTTCGTTTGAAATTTTTTGTTCCTCTAGTTTTTTCCAACCTCCACCATGAATTAGTACTGCATTTTTAAATTTATATTTAGACGAGTCTAAATTATTGAGAAAATAATTAAATATAAAAGAGGTAAATCCGAAAATAAAAAATTTTTCAGACGAGTACCTTGTTAAAAACTCATCTAATATTTTGTAATTAATTTTATTATTTTTATCTAAAAGATAATATTTTTTACTAGCTATTAATGAAAAACCATGTACTGCAGCTATACTCGCAGAGAATTCCTTTCTACTAATTTTAGATAGATCCTTATCAATAATTAACATTGGATGTCTAGTTCCCCCAAACTTTTTTGATAATATTTTATTTAAAGCTTTTACTTGATTTTGTGCGTTATTTTTATCTAAGTAAATTTTAGATCTGCTTGTACTTGATGTTCCGGATGATGAAATCTTTTTAAATGTATCTTTATCTGTAAAACTCTTTAAATCGTTAGTTTTAAAAATCTGGACAGGTAAAAAAGGCAGGTCTTCTATTTTTCTAATCAGATCTGAAGAAAAAGTTAATCGAATAAAATTTTTATACTTTTGGCAATTTTTTTTGTGAAAATCTGTTAAGGATTTTATCATGTTAAAAAAATTTTTCTTATGCTCAAAATTTTGAGTCTCAAAAACGTCATTTCTATTTAAAAAATTTTCAATTTTATCCATAATTAATTAGTCTGGTTAAATTCACCTTTCCTCGAGAATTTCTTGGAAATTTTATTATCTTCACTATTTTGAAAAAATTTTTATTTAATTTAAACTCAGAAAAAAGAAGGCTTATAATCTGATTTTGATTTTTATTAGACGTTGTGAAAATAACAATTTTCCCTTTTTTTTCGACTATCTCAGAAAAAATTTTCCGTTTTGATAAGAAATTTTTAATTTCATTCGAATTAATTCTATAACCAGCTACTTTTAGAAAGTTATCTTTTCTACCAACCAAAAAATAATATCCTTGTTTATCCTTCCAGGCAAAATCTCCAGTTTCCAATATCTTTTTTTTATGAGATTTTTTATTTAAGTCATTTTTACTCAAACTGTAACCCATGAAAACATTCTTACCAGAATAAATAATTTCACCAATTTTTTGATTTTCTTTTTTTTTAATCGTCATTTTCCCCCCTGGGATTACTTTACCGATACTACCTACTTTTTTTTTTGCTTTAGAAAAAGGCAAGTAGCTTATCCTCGGTGAAGCTTCTGTTTGACCATACATTTGAATAAATTCTATTTTTTTTTTTTCACATGTTTCTAAAAAAAAATTAATTTCTTCAAGTTTCAACGAACCACCGGCTTGTGTTAAATATTTTAAATATCTAAAATTCATCTTATCAAATTTTAGTTTTTTTAAGATTTCATATTGAAGTGGTACTCCGCCAAAACTTGTTACTTTATTATAATTTAATTTTTCCCAAAATTTTTTTTCAAAAAAACTTAGCTTATTGATAACTATCTTTGATCCTTTAACAAAATGAGAATTAATAATTGATAATCCATAACTATAACTTGGCGGCATAGTTGTTATTGTTGTATGAGTATGATCGATTTTAAGGTATTTAGAAATATTTAGAGCATTATCAAAAATATTTTCATAACTTAATTTTACAAACTTTGAAGAGCCTGTACTTCCTGAAGTTGATAAAAGAATAGCTAGATCTTTATTTATAGTATTTTTAATTTTTGAGACTTTTATTAGACAAAAATTATAGTAATTAATCCTTTCATATTTTGGAAGTATCTTTAAATTATCGACAGACAAAAAAACATAATTTGGTTTATACAAATTAATTATTTCATTTACATTATTCGAATTTGTATTTTCATCAATCAAAATAATTGGGACATTTCGATTTAAGGCAAAGAAATATATTTCAAAAAAACCCAAAGTGTTATTTGCTGTAATTAATATTAAATCTCCTCTACTAATAAAGTTCAATTTTTCCTCAGCCCTAGACAACAAATATTTATATTTTATTTTTTTATTTTCAGTAATCAAAAAAACATTATTTGAAAATCTCTTTATATTTTTATTTATTATATTTTCCACTTTTATATTTAATTTTTTTAATCATGATTTTAGCTAAATCAAAATCTGATTTAGTATCGATATCAAAGAAAATTTGATTTGTAATATAAGGCATTACAGATTTACCATGAGTTTTTTTAGTTTTGATTAATAACTGTGTGTTAAGAACATCAATTAGCCCATTAGGAATATAAGTTTTAGTGTAACTCTGTCTTGGTCTATTAAGTTTGTTATGATCAAAATCTCTTTTAATTATTGAACATAATTTATTATCAATTATTCTCATTGTTTTGTAAGAGGGTTGTGACATCTCAGACACTGATCTCATTGTAGAATTTTTTTTCCTATTTTTAAAAAAGTAATTTATGCCTTTTTCAATTACTCTATTTAATCTCAAGGGCACAGTAGGACTTAGATGAGCGATATAATCTGGTAAATTAATCTTATTTTTAATAAAATAATTAACAAAATAAGAGTACAAATCATTATCTGTTGATTTATCTTGTGAAATTTTTTTGGGTCTTATAAATGGAATTTCTGCTCCAAATTTTTTTCCAATTTTTGCATATTTCGTAGAGTCGGTGAGAAGAAGTATTTTTTCAAAACAATTAGAAAATTTTGCAGAGTTTATGGTGTGTGCAATCAAAGGCAATCCATCCAAATGTTTAATATTTTTATTTTTAACGGATTTTGAACCAGATCTTGCTGGTACGACTGCCCAAATTTTAAACTTGCTATTTTTCATATAACATTTATGTTCAATAATTGAACACTATTAAATTTTTTTAACAATTACAAATTTATTATGCAACATCCGAAACATTTGACATTAGCACAAATTAAAAAATATTTTGCAAAATCTGGCCTTAAATCAATAGTTAATGAGTATGAAAAATCAATTAATGGTAACTTAAACAAAATCTATCCACCTGATTTAAAAGATTTATACAGACTACATAGATTTATTATTTTAAATAAAAGACTATGTTCTCTAGAATTTGGATCTGGTTGGTCTTCTGTTGTAATAAATCACGCACTTCAAATTAATAAAAAAAAATATTCTAAAATAGTTAAAAATAAAAAATTAAGATTTCCTTATGCGTTCCAGCATTTTGCAATAGAAAATGAAAAAAAATATTTAAATATTTCAAAAAATAGAATTAAAAATTATTTTAGTAAAAATAGTCAGGTAAATTTTTTTTACTCAAAAAATGTAATGACAACTTTTAATGACATAATTTGCAATGAATATGTTAGTTTGCCAAAGGTTAATCCAGACTTTATTTATCTCGATGGTCCCGATCAGTTTAATATTTTTAAAAAAAAAAATAATATTACAATTGCTAGAAAAGATATGATGCCAATGAATTGCGATCTACTTAAAATAGAATTTTTTCTAACACCTGGCACAATTATTGTAGTTGATGGAAGGGGTGCTAATGCGCAGTTTTTAAAATACAATTTCAAACGAAAGTGGAAGTATGAATTCAAAACAAAATATGACCAACATATTTTTGAATTAAAAGATCAAGCTTTGGGTGAATTAAATTCACAGCAAATAAATTTTTATAAAAAAGCTTTTTAATGTTGCTTATAAGAAAAATACTAAGACTTTTATTTAGTGAAAAATTGTTTCATTATCCACCAAAAAAAAAAATTGTTGTTTACGACTCCCATTCTAAAGATATAACAAAAAATTTTTCAGAAGCTGACTTCATTATTCTAGACTCGAGGTATGAGAAATTTTATCTCCCGATTTTACTCAAAAATTTCTTAAGGTTAAGATTCTCCTATTTTGATTATCTGCAAGAATTTATATCTTATGTTGAACCAAAACTTTTGATAACTTTTATAGATCATGACTTAAATTTTTATCGATTAAAAAATAATTCAGGAAAAAAAATTTCAATTCAACAATCAAGAAGATCTGAATTACCAGAGGATAATGTTTTAAAAGTCGATACAAAAAAAAAGGAACTATTAAAATGTGATTATATTTTCGCTTATAATAAATTTGTTGGAAAAAAATACAATTCAATTATAGATGGAAAAATTAAATACCTCGGATCATTTAGATCAAATGAGGTAGATTTAAATAACAAAAAAAAAAATATTGAAATCCTTTATATTTCTACTTACAGAAAATCTATTGACGAAAAAGCAAAAAATAAAAATTCTTTTCATTATGAGTATTTGAAGAATGAATTTAAACTTTTAAATACAATTAATAAATATTGCAAAAATTATAAAGCAAAGGTTACAGTTTTAGGATCCAGTGTGGACTTCCCAAATGAAGAAAAATTATTCTTTTCAAGATATCTTGAAAAAAACTTTAATTTTCTTAAACGTTCTAGAAAAAGAAACACTTATAATATAATAGATAAATCAAAAGTTGTTATAGGAATAGACTCAACTTTAATATACGAGGCACTTGGTAGAGGAGCTAAATCACTATTCTTTTGCGTCAGGGATAGTCGATTTTATGATTTTTCCTCAAGAAGATTTCCTTGGCCAAAGAAATTAAAAAAAGATGGTACATTTTGGATAAATTATTTTTCTGAAAAAAAAATTATTAATAAAATAAAAATATTAAAAAAAATGAAAAAGCAAAAATGGATTACAACTTCAAAATACTATCAAAAAAACATAATGCCATTTAATTTTCGTAATCAAAAATTAAATGAAACAATAAATAATATTTTAAAAGATTAATTTTAAATTTTTTCGCTCAAAAATTTATTTATTAGATTTAATCCTGGAGATCTACTTTTTTCGGGGTGAAATTGAAATCCGATTATATTCTCTTTTTTAACAATAGCGGGTATTTTTTCCTCTCCAAAGTTATAATATGCAATTAAATTTTTATCCTGTATTTCAGTTACATAAAAAGAGTGAATGAAATAAAATTCATCTAAATTCAAAAACAATTTATTGTTATAATTTGTATTTTGAATAAGATTATACCAACCAATATTAGGTATTTTGTATTTTTTTACTTTTTGAACTGGAAGCGGTCTTATTTTTCCTTTAATTAATTTTAAACCTTCACACAATCCGTGCTCACTACTATCCTCAAATAGTAATTGCATTCCTAAACAAATACCCATAATCGGTTTTTCTTTACAGATTTCTTTTAAAAATTTAAATATATTCTTTTTTTTTAAATAATTTACCCCATCTTTGAAAGAACCTACTCCTGGTAAAATAATTTTCGAAGCTGTCTTTATTTCATCTTTATCATTGCTTATTAAAACATTTTTCTCATATTTTTCTACGGCTCTTTTAATGCTTAAAAAATTTGCATTACCAGTATCAACAATAATTATTTTTTTCATATACTAGAATTTAATGCACTCTTAATTTCCTGAATATCTAACAAATTATAATGAAGAACTCGAGAAAGAGCTAAACCATCAATACTAATTCTGCTTAAATTTTTAATATGCTGCAAGTTTCCGACACCCCCGCTATATATTAAAGGTAAACTAGTGCAGTTCTGTACTTGATTTAATAATTCAAGATCTGGACCTTTTCCGGTTCCTTCTTTGTCAATGGATGTAATCATTATTTCACCAGCTCCAAGATCCTCGCATTTTTTGATCCAATCAGTAACTTCAATTTCTGTTCGATCTCTACCGTTAGTAATAAAAACTTCCCATATATTATTTTCAAATTTCTTTACTTCAATATTTACAACAACACTTTGAGATCCGAATTTCTTCGATAGTTTATTTATAAAATTAGGATTTTTTACAGCTTGAGAATTTATAAAAACTTTGTCTGCACCAGCCATAAATGATTTTTCTGCATCTTCTAGAGTTCTTATCCCACCACCAATAGTAATTGGAACAAAAATTTCTTTGGATGCTTCAATTAGAATGTTTCGAAGCTGATTTCTGCCATATAGTGTAGCTACTGTATCAATAAGTATTAATTCATCTATTTTTTTATCATAGTATTTTTTTGCAAATTGACCTGGATCTCCAATTTTTTTTAACCCTTCAAGGTTTATGCTTTTAATTAAATGCTCCCCTTTAATATCTAATCTTGCGATAGTTCGGATTTTTCGCATTTATTATTTCCAAACCGCTTGTTTAAGCTCCCATTTTGATCCGTTTTTTCTCCAAAGATGTTTTGGTCTAAACTTATCGATTATTTCATTAAATTCTTTTTCATTCATATCTAAATAATCTAATATTTCTTTAAAAAAAATTTTTGGAAATTCTCCATCATATTTTTTTACTAAAGCAACCCCTTCATCTCTAGTTATGATATTATTTCTAATCTCAAGAGCGGCATCTTCTGTTGCTCTACCTCTACCTGTTTTAATGAACCAAGTGTAATGATGAAGACCATCTATTTTGTCATCGAGGCTTGAGTATTTAGTATATGTGCCCTCGCTTCTCCCATGTGGATTTACTTCAAAATTTGATTTTTCTTTAGCAAAATAAAAATTAGATTGCGGGTTGTAATTAATAAAATAAGGTAGCTGTAAAACTTTAATATCTTGTTCCTGAAAATCTTTCTCTTTTAGAGGAAAATAAGGATTTAAATCTTTTTTATAAATATTAAATTTTTCTAATTCTTTTAAAGAATATCCAGCATAATATAAATCTTTATCTTCTTTATATGTGTATAGAGCTTGGCTTAAAAATTTATTATTAAACGAGTGCAAATTTCCGCCTGAACCTCTTTCTGCCTGGCTGTCACCATAAACAACTAATTTAATTTTTTTTTCTAACGCCATTCTTAAAGGAAAATAGACTTGACCTTGTGCGAAGGGTTGAAAAGGGTGGAGTAAATTTTTAAAACTTAATCTAGTAAGTTTTCTGTGAATTGACCCATCTGGCTTATGAAAATAATTATCATAACCAGAGTCGACCCATTGTATGTAATTTCTCCAACCAACATCTGTGTACATATGTGGAGCCCAAGTACATGTAAGAGGATTCATTTTGTATTTATGTTTTAAAGTATGTGCAACAAATATTGAGTCTTTTCCACCGCTACCAGGAACTATAACATCATAGTAGCCGTCATTTCTTCTGTATTTATCTAGCAGTTCAATTAATTCTTCCTCTCTTTTTTTCCAGTCAACAGTCTTTTTGTAGTCATAATATAAACAAGCAGAGCAAACTTGATTTTCGTCAAAAGAAGTTCTGGTTTGTACTCTGTCTTTTTTATCTTCATGAGTAACCGAGCCTAGAAACCTTTGGTTAGATTCTACACATTTTACACAAAATTTTACTTCTTTATTTATCATTTATATTAGGCATTAACGTTCAATATTTGAACGCTATACAATTTTATGCTAAATATCAATATATATTTATCAAGCAATATGACAAAAAAAAAAATAATTTTTTTAAGATCTTTCTATTTTGACTCGCTTCTTTTTGAAAAACTAGACTTTCAAAAATATATCGATAGTAAAAAAATAGAAACTGAATTTTGGAGATCCAATAATAACATTAAAATTTCAGATTTAAAAGTTAAAGAAATTTTTCACAAAAGACTTTCTAAAGAAAATGAATTGGGTAATAAATTAAAAAAATTTTCAAATTTTTGGGAACTTTTTAAGTTAGTTAAAACAACTAGCAAAGACTGCTATATATACGATATAGATTTTTTAAATAGAGGTCCTTTTTTCAGTTTACTATTAAAGTTATTTGGTGCTCACCTAGTATTTCATGGGCATTCGAATTTTCCAATTATAAAGATAGAAAAAAAAGATATAAAACAAAAAATAAAAAAAATTCCAATTAAACAATATTTAGTTTTCTTTTTAAAATTTATAAGATTTTTTTCAAAAAAAATTTTAAATAGGCTTATAAAACCAAAACTTGATATTTTCTTTTACAACGGGGAGAATGAAAAGTTACTGTCAAAAAAAATTTCCAAAAAAGGAATTAGCCTTTTTACTCGCGATTATGAACAATATTTAATTGAACTAAAAAATAATTCCCCAAGACTTGTTAATGAAGAGTATATTTTATTTTTAGATCAGAGCTATCCAATTCCTTTTGATAATTATTTTACGAATGAGAATCCAGTTACTACCGAAGAAAAATATAAAAATGCTATACTCAATTTTTTTCATTCGTTAGAAAAACTTTATAATAAAAAAATTATTGTAGCACTTCACCCAAACTCAAGAAGAGAAAAATTTTTCAATTACGAAAGTTATAAAGGTTATACAAATCATTTAGTAAGACACTCTTCATTTGTTATTGGGCATGATAGCTTAAGTTTGCAATTTGTAGCTTTATGGAAAAAACCTTGCTTACTAATATACAATCAAGACATGATTGATAGGCTTACAAAAAAAAAGGAACTTGATTGGTTCAAAGATAATATGAATCTTAAAACTCTAAATATTGATAAATTTAGCGATCAAGAAATTATTTCTAAATTATCAGTAATAGGGTCTGATTTTAACAAAAATGTATATGACAGCTTTATTCATAAATTTTTAAGAGAAAAAAATAATAATAGTGAACAAGTAGAATCCAAGGCTCAATTGATTATCGATAAGATAATTAATCACCATTGATGATATTTGAGGAAATAATCCAATGAAATTAAGATTTTTAAAAAGAAATATTGAATTTTATGAAATTTTGATATTTAATGTTCATTTATTGAACACATACTTAAAAAGCTAATGAATAATAATATTAATTCTGACGAACACAAAATTTTGAGAAAAATTGGAAAAAAATCTCAAACATCTCAGCGTGAGTTAGCCAAAGAACTAAGCTTTAGTCTTGGTAAACTAAATTACTGTATGAAAGAATTAAAAAAAAAGGGTTTAGTAAAAATACAAAACTTTAAAAACAATAAAAGAAAATTAAATTATCTGTATGTATTAACTCCTAAAGGTATTGCAGAAAAAACTAAAATTACTCTCAGATTTATGGAACAAAAAATGAAAGAGTATGATGAGCTTAAAAAAGAATTAAGAAAAAAATAACAATGAGCTTATCTATAATTTCAAGATATAATAATATCTTTGACAAGAAAGAAAAAAAGGAATTATTTTTTTTTTTTAGTTTAATCATAATTACCATGGTGCTTGAGGTCTTTAGCATTGGATTAATTATTCCTGTGATAATGTCGATCATGAATCAAGACGTATCTTCAGCTGTTCCTTTTTTAGAACCATTTTTTATTTTTTTAGATGGTTATAGTAGCCAGGAGGTAATTATATTTACCTCATTGATTTTGGTATTAGCTTACATGCTTAAAAATCTTTACCTTATTTTTTTTTTAAATATTGAAGGAAATTATTTATCTAAAATTGAAAAAAATTTAAAAACTAAAATTTTTCACAAATATTTATCACATCAACATTACACTTATTTTAAAACAAACTCTTCTAAGTTACTTAGTAATATCACAATGGATGTAGCCATCGTGGTTCAAGCATTTAAAAATTTCTTAATACTTATGGCTGAAATTACGGTTGCAATCGGAATTTTTGCACTTCTATTTTATGTTGAGCCAATTATGATGTTATTTAATTTAGCAATTATAATAGTTGGATTATTTTTCTTTAATCTTTACTCAAAACAGAGAGTAAAAAATTTATCATTTTCAAGAAAAAAAAATACAGATGATTTATTTTTGACTTTAAATAATTGTTTTGATTCTATCAAAGAAATAAATGTATTTAATAAAAATTTATTTTTTGAAAATATTTTTAATAAAAGTAATCATGAAATATATAAAATAAATAAAAAATTTCATGTTGTTCAAGGTTTACCTAAAGTTTTTTATGAATTTATAGGTGTATTGTTATTAATGGCTCTTATAGTAATTATGACATTTTCTTTAAAGGAAAAAGATATAATTATTGCTTTTTTAGCTCTTGCTGGAGCGTCTGCTTTCAGACTAATACCATCTGCAAATAGGATATTAGTAGCATATCAGTATTTAGGGTTTGCAAAAAAATCCTTATCATTAATTAATCAAGAATTAAAAAATAATTCATTAGATAATATAAATAAAAAGCGACAAATTGATTTCCAAAATAAAATTGAATTTAAAAATGTATCTTTTAAATACAAAGATAGAGATAGCTACGTTCTTAAAGATGTTAATCTTAAAATTAATAAAAGTGATAAATTTTTAATTTATGGAGAAACGGGTTCTGGAAAGAGTACATTTATTGAACTACTGCTTGGCTTACTTAAACCAACAACTGGTTCAATTGAAGTTGATAACAACGATGTAAATTTAAATTTTAAAGAGTGGTGTAAACATATTGGGTATATTCCTCAAAAGGTAACCTTGATAGATGGAAGTATACTATCAAATATTGCATTTGGCATAGAGGAAAATAAAATAGATTTTAATTTAGTTAAAGAGGCAGTGTCTTTATCTGAAATAAGTTCATTGATAGAGCGTTTGCCAAATGGAATTAATACTAATGTAGGTGAATTTGGCTCTAATTTATCAGGCGGTCAAATTCAACGGTTAGGCATAGCTAGAGCAATTTATAGAAATCCAGATATGCTAATTTTAGATGAGGCGACAAATGCATTAGATGAAGAAATGGAACAAAAGGTTTTTTCAAACATTTTGGAAAAATTTAAAGATAAAGCTTTAATAATTATAACACACAATAAGTCCCTTTTAACTGAACTTAACAAATTTAGGATAGAAAACTCAAAATTAATCTCAATATGAAAAATTTAAATAGAAACCTTATTTTACCTAATAAGACGCTGAAAGAAGCTTTAAAAAAAATGGAAGAAACTTTTTATAAGTGTTTAATCGTAGTTAATGGATCAAATAAGCTTCTTGGCACTATCACTGATGGGGACATAAGAAGGGCAATTATCAGAGGAGCAAAATTTTCCTCTATTTTGAAAAATTATTATTATAAAAAACCATTTTTTGTTAATGAAAAAATATTTTCTGGAAAATTAAGTTTAATTAAAAAAAACTTAGAGTTGAAAGATTTAGACTTAGTGCCAATTATTGATAAAAATAAAAAAGTAATAAATGTAAAGTCAAAATCCGAAATTTTTAAAGAAACGAAACATAAAATTCAATCAGTGCTCAAGTCAATTCCTGTTGTAATAATGGCAGGTGGGAGAGGGACAAGATTATTACCCCACACTTCAACTATTCCAAAACCTTTAATGCCAATAGATAACAAGTCAATGATTGAGCATGTGATGGATAGATTTATTTATTTCGGATCAAAATTATTTTTCATAACTATCAATTATAAAAAAGAGTTAGTTAAAGCTTTTTTTTCAATAAATGATAAAAAAATTAAAATTAAATTAATTACAGAAAAAAAACCGCTTGGAACAGCAGGATCTTTATCACTTATAAAAAAAAAAATTAAATCTACTTTTTTTGTTATAAACTGTGATGCATATATTTCATGTAATTACAAATCACTTTATGAGTTTCATAAAAAAAATAAATCTATCCTAACGGTTGTTGTTTCAAAAAAAAACAATTCAATTCCTTACGGGGTATGTAAAGTAAACTCAAAAGGCTTATTGGCCTCTATCAAAGAAAAACCAAGCATCGATTTCCTAGCAAATACTGGTCTTTACGTTATGGAACCATCAATAATTAATTTTATTAAAAAAAATTCTTTTTTCGATATGAATCAGTTAATCGATCTTTTGCTGAAGAAGAAAAAAAAGATCAGTATTTTCCCAATAAATGAAGATGAATGGAACGATTTGGGTAATTGGAATAGTTTAAAGAAATTTACTAATTAAATATGATTTTAGGAAAAAAATTTATTGCTATTGTACCCGCAAGACTAGGAAGTAAAAGATTAAAGATGAAAAACTTGAGAGAATTTAACGGCAAGCCTTTATTTTTATGGTCAATGATATCAGCGAAAAAATCAAAATATATTGATAGGATATATTTATCTACAGATAGTAAAAGAATTAATGCTATTGCTTTCAAAAATGGTTTTAAAATTTATAATTTGAGAAGTAAAAAACTTTCAACAGATAAAACATCATCTTCTGAATTAATTTTAAATATTTTTAGTAGAATAAAAGAAAAATTTGATTTTTTTATTTTATTACAACCAACTTCACCTTTGAGGCAATCAACAGATATAGATTACGCAATCAAAAGAATAGTTCAAAAAAATAAAAAAAGCCTTGTTTCAGTAAACGCAAAAAATAATCGAAATAACGGAGCTATATATATCCAAAATATAAGTTTTTTTAAGAAAAATAAGAAATTTAGATATAAAAATTCGATGATTTACAAAATGCCTGCAAAAAAATCGATAGATATTGATACCAAAAAAGATTTTGATCAAGCATTAAAGCATTGTTTATGAATAAAAAGAAATTAAATAAATATTTTAAAAAAAAAAAAATTGTTGTCACCGGTCATACAGGATTTAAAGGCTCGTGGTTAACTCTTTCTCTTAAAAATTTAGGAGCTAATATATTAGGCATCTCCAAAAACGTCCCAACAAACCCCTCAAATTTTCAAGCTTCTAAAATTAAAAATGAGGTTAAGTCAAAAAAATTAGATATTAGAAATTTTAAAATGTTGAGAAAAGTCATAAAAAAATTTGAACCAGATATTATTTTTCATTTAGCTGCTCAATCATTAGTAAGTATTTCTCATGAAAATCCTAAGGAAACTTGGGAAACAAATTTAATAGGCACACTAAATATTTTAGAAATTTTAAAAGATATAAAAAAAAATACTGTTGTTGTGATAATTACTAGTGATAAAGCATATAAGAATATTGAAAAAAAAGAAGGATATAAAGAAACAGACATTTTGGCTGGCATCGATCCTTATAGTGCATCTAAATCATCTGCAGAGATAGCTATAAAATCTTATTTCGATTGTTTTTTAAAAGATAAAAAGAATATCAAATTAGGAGTTGCCAGAGCAGGGAATGTCATTGGAGGTGGAGATTGGTCGAAAGATAGATTAATACCTGATTGTGTAAGATCTTGGTCAAGGAATAAGATTGTAAGAATAAGAAATCCATATTCAACCCGTCCTTGGCAACATGTATTAGAAGCTGTTTGGGGATATATTTTGTTCAGCTATAAATTGAAAACTGTTGGAAAGTTAAATGGCCAAGCATTTAACTTCGGACCAAATGATAAAAAAAACTACAACGTAATTGAACTTCTAAATACGATGCAGAAAAATTGGAAAAACGTAAGATACTCAATCAAAAAATCGAAAAGATTTAAGGAAAGCAATCTTTTAAAACTCAACTGTGATAAAGCAAAAAAATATTTGGGATGGAAAAATATTCTTAAATTTAATGAAAATATAAAACTTACAGCTGAGTGGTATCAGTCTTTCTACTCAGAAAAAAGCAGAATAAGAGAATTATCTTTAAGACAAATTGAAGATTATAAAAAAAAATTTATTAAAAATATTTAATATGAAAGTAGTAATTTTAGCTGGGGGTTTAGGGACAAGAATATCTGAATATACAAAATTTGTTCCTAAACCAATGATTAGTTTGAAAGGTAAACCATTAATTTATCATATTATGAAAAATTATGCCAAGTATGGATATAAAGAATTTATTATTGCCTCAGGATATAAAGGCAATGTTATAAAAAGTTTTTTTAAAAAGAAAATACACGATTGGGATGTGTCAGTCATTGATACAGGAAAAAACACTATGACTGGCGGCAGAGTAAAAAGACTTAAAAAGTATATAGGAAAAGAAACATTTTTTTTAACATATGGAGATGGTCTATCGAATGTAAATGTTAAAAAACTTTTACAGTTTCATAAAAACAATAAAAAACTTGTAACCTTAACTGCTGTGAGACCACCAGCAAGATTTGGATTTGTAAAAATAAAAGGAAGCAAGGTTTATTATTTTAAAGAAAAATCAAAAACAGAAGAGGGATGGATTAACGGTGGCTTTTTTGTGGTTGAACCAAAATTTTTAAATATGATTTCTAGAGATAGTACATTTTTAGAAAAAGAGCCTTTAGAAAAAGTAACTAAAATTGGTCAACTCATGGCTTTTAAACATACTGGATTTTGGCAATGCGTAGATACCAAAAGAGATTTAGATAAACTGAAGATTAAATTTAAAAAAAATTGATAAAAAAAATTCTTATAATTGGGGGAACAGGATTTATTGGTCAAAATTTGATTAAAAAGTTGCGATCAAAGAATTTTCAAATAATTTCTTTATCAAAGAAAAAACAATTACCTAAAAAAAAAAAAAATATCACTTATAAATCAATAGATATTTCAAATAAAAAAAAATTAAATAAGATAAGTAAAATTAAATTTAATATTGTTATTAATTTAGGAGGAAATATAAATCATCAAAACCCTAAAGAAACGGTTCAAGCACACTTCTATGGATTAAAAAATGTATTAAAAACCATTAACCTTAAAAACTTAAATTTGTTCATTCAAATTGGAAGTAGTTTAGAATACGGTACCTCGAGATCTCCTCATTTAGAAAGTCAACTTTGTAAGCCTAATTCATCTTATGGAAAAGCAAAGTTGAAGGCTACAAATTATTTGAGACGTATTTCTAATTCAGAGAATTTTAAATTAGTTATTTTACGTCCATACCAAATATTTGGACCTTATCAAAAATTAGATAGATTAATTCCACAAGTTATTAAATTTTGTCTAAAAGATAAAAAATTCGATTGTACAGAAGGTAGACAAAAAAGAGATTTTTTATTTGTGGATGATTTTGTAGATTTAATTTTAAAGATATTAAATAAAAAAAAATTTTCTTCCGGAATTTATAATGTTGGATATGGCAAACCAATCAATGTTAAAAATGTTATTCAATTAATTAGAAACTTAATAAAATCTGGAGAACCAAATTTTGGTAAAGTTAAAATGAGAAAAGATGAAGTTATGAAATTATATCCTAAGATTAACAAAGTAAAAAAATGTTTTAATTGGAGACCTACAACTACTCTTAAGTCTGGAATAAGGAAAACTATAAAATATTACAAAAAAAAGATGTGAAAAAAATGAATAACTATCCAAAAGTAAGTATAATAATGAACTGTTTAAATGGTGAAAAATTTTTAAGAGACTCACTTAAAAGTGTTCTAAATCAAACTTACAAAAACTGGGAACTTATCTTTTGGGATAATTTATCGATTGATAATAGTAAAAAAATTCTAAAAAATTTTAAAGAGGATAGATTTAAATATTTTTGTTCAGATACCTTTCTAAGTCTTT
>CACLTL010000002.1 GCA_902609855.1 uncultured Pelagibacteraceae bacterium | reverse complement strand
TATTCTTAAATTTTATTGAAGTAGATTTTAATCCAATTATTTCATCATCTGACATATCTTGAGCGCCATAAATCGTGTCATAACCTAATGTCCAAAATATGGCTGCCAAATATAAGATAATTATTTCTGAAGTGATATTATTATTAATAGCTGTCCACGCCATTATAATTCCCCAGTTAAATGTAATTCCTAAAAATAACTGAGGCCAAAAAGTTATCCTTTTCATGAATGGATAAGAGAAGGCTAAAAGCATAGAGCCTGCGCCAAGTAAAATTGTGAATAAGTTAAATTGTAAAAGAATTAAAAAAGATAAAATACAGAGAACTAAAACATAAACCAATGAATGTTTAACTGTAATTTTTCCCGCAGGTATAGGACGCATTTTTGTTCTTTTAACTTTTTTATCGAAATCCTTATCTACAATATCGTTAAAAATACAGCCTGCACTTCTCATTAAAACAGAACCAAAAAAAAATAATAATAAATAGTATAAAAACATTCTTGGGTTTTGATTTAAATGATATGCGTAAGTTAATCCCCAAGAGCAAGGCCAAAACAAAAGCATAAAACCAATCGGTTTATTTAGCCTTGTTAATTCAATGAATATTTTTACATGCTGCATGAAATATTACTTGTAAATATCAAACACTAACTTCATAATCAATTTGATTCGTTATGGATATTGATTATACAGTTGCAGCACTTATGTTTCCGGCTATACCCTTAATGATGACAATGTATAGTAATAGGTTTCATACTTTAAGTGGTTTAATAAGAAAATTACATGATCAATTAACTTTTGATAAAAAAACTCCCCCACAACTTGAAAATCAATTACATGTTTTAAACAATAGAACTAATCTTTTAAAATACACGATGGGTTTTGCAGCTTTTGGTTTTTTATTTAATATGACCACAGTCTTATTGCTTTATCTTGGAAACTTACAAACTGCTAGATTAGTTTTTGCCTCATGTTGCATCTGCATGATCATTTCCATTTTTTTATTTCTACAAGAAATCAGACTTTCTAACCAGGCTTTAAAATTTCATTTAAGCGACATGGACTCTATGAAAAATGATTTATAATTTTATTTATTTTCTAACAACTTTTTTTTAATGAGAGAAATACCTGTTTTTTTTTTATAATTATATGATTCTTTGAATGTTTCTAATTGCTGACCTTGCATTCTAGCCATAATATTTTTTAAATTTTCTTCCTTCCAGATTTCATCTGTGTGCTCATTTTTCCAAATTTTTTTTTCCTCATTTGTTCTCGCACAACCATAACAATAACCCGTAAGTGGATCCGTTTTACAAATACTTATACAAGGAGATATTTTTTTGCTTTCTATCAAGGAACTAATATTGCTGGACCAGTCAGTTTTCTTGCCTCTAAGTCCTCGTGAGCTTGACTTGCATCCTTTAATTTATATTCTTTAAAGATTTTAATTTTAATTTTACCAAATTTTACTTTTTCGAAAACTTCATTAGCACCAGCTTGAAGTTCTTTCCTGTTAGTAAAATATTGAGCGATCGATGGTCTGGTCAAAAAAAGACCTTTTGGCTGAATATCTTTCGGAACGTTTACTGGTTCTAATGGTCCTGATGCATTACCAAAGCTTACCATCATGCCTTTCATTTTAAGGCAAGCTAACGATCCTTTAAAAGTATTTTTACCAACGCCATCAAATACTGCAGGAACTCCTATATTATCTGTAATCTCCATTACTTTTTTTACAAAATCATCTTTTGAGTAATTTATTACGTGAGCATATCCATTTTCTTTAGCTACTTTAATTTTTTCATCCGATCCAACTGTTCCAATTACTTTTGCTCCAATACTATTAGCCCATTGAGCAAATATTTGTCCAACTCCACCTGCTGCTGCATGAAATAAAACTGTTTCACCCGCTTTAAGTTTGTAAGTCTTACAAATTAAATAATTGGTAGTTAGTCCTTTTGTAATTAAGGTTGCTGCTAGTTGATATGATATTCCTTCCGGAATTTTAATTGCAATGTTAGACGGTATAATTCTTTGTTCAGCATAAGCCCCAATAGGTAAAGCAGCATAAGCTATTTTATCACCTTTATTAAATTCAGTTACATTAGAACCAACTTCATCAATTTTACCTGCAGCTTCTAAACCAATTCCACTTGGTAATTTGAGAGGATACAAGCCTGATCTATGATATGTATCAATATAGTTTAAACCTATTGCATGATTTGTAACCTTAATTTCATCAGGACCTGGAGTGCCAACCTTTGAGTCTTGAAGCTCTAAAACTTCTGGTCCACCATTTTTTTTAATTATTATTGATTTTGGCATTTTGATAAAACGTACTTGAACTTTTAATATTTAGCAAATGTTCCGTTATTATAATCTTTTATTGCTTCAAGAATTTCTGCTTTAGTATTCATCACAAAAGGACCTCCTCTTGCTATTGGTTCACCTATTGGTTTGCCAGCAATAAATAAAAATTCTGATTTTTTGGTCGCTTTAATAACAAGTTTATTACCTCTCTCAAGTAAAATTAAATTTGAGTCAGAAGTTTTTTCATGATCCTTATCACCTATTTTTAACTCACCTTTAAGTAAATATATAAAACTGTTGTGTCCATTTGGAGCTTCACAATTAAATTCTTTACCATCATTTAAAATTACATGAAAATAAATTGGTTCTACATTATGATTTTTTTCAGGTCCCTCAGCATTTTCATATTTTCCAGCAATTACTTTAACAATTTTATCCTTGTCTTTGTGAATTCCAAGCTCGTTACCTTTAATGTAAAGATATTCGGGTTTATTTTTTTTAAGTTTCGCTGGCATGTTGATCCACAATTGGAATCCTAGCAGCTTACCTTCTTTCATAGCAGGCATTTCAGAATGTATAATTCCTCTTCCGGTTTTCATCCATTGTACATCGCCAGATGTCATAATTCCTTTAGCACCAGTGCTATCTTGATGTTCAAATTCTCCATTTAACATGTAGGTAACTGTCTCTATTCCTCTATGCGGGTGCGCTGGAAAGCCTGCAACATAATCATCTTTATTTTCAGAACCAAACTCATCTAGCATTAAAAATGGATCAATATAATCTGCTTCCGGAGTACCAATACTTCTTTTTAATTTAACCCCAGCTCCGTCTGATGCTTTTAAAGCTTTTATAATTTTTTTAACTTCAATATTTTTCATAAAAATTATTTAACGTTGTGAGATCCATCACACATTGGTGAATCATTTGTTTGTTTGCAAGTGCAGAAAAAAACTTTTTTAGATTGATCGGCCTTAAATATTAAAGGCTTAAAAGCAGTATCTTTATGTGAGCCATCACAAAAAGGTTGTTTCGTACTTAATCCACATGAGCACCAGTAATAAGATTTACCTTCTAAAACATTTATTCCTATCGGAGTGTCTCCAGCTCTTTTTCCTTTAATCATTTAATTTCTCTTAATTTTTAATATGTTTATACAATATCTAATAGCTGTTTCAAATTTTTAATTTCGTTGCTAGGTTTATAATCAAGATTATCAAAAATATTATTACTCCTATTTACCCAAATGGAGTTGTAACCATAATTACCTCCACCAGACACATCCCAAGTATTTGCACTTAAAAATGCAACTTGTTCTTTTTGTATTCTATATTTCTTAATTGGCATGTCATAAACTTTTGAGCTTGGTTTATAAATTCCAACTTCTTCAATTGAAAAAACGCTATCAAAAAAATCATTTAAATTATTACTTTCAATTAACTCATTAAGAAGGGCAGGAGTTCCATTTGAAAGAATGCCAATTTTATATTTCTTTTCTTTCAAAGTTTTTAAAACTTCAGGAACCTCATTAAAAGGTGAGAGTACTTTATAGAGATCAAGTAATTCATTTTTCATGGAGGGATTGATATCAAAAGCTTTCATTGATTTATCCAAACTATCTTTCGTAATTTGCCAAAAGTCTTTATGTCTGTTCATTAAACTTCTAAGCCATGTATATTCAAGTTGTGTGGTTCTCCAATAATTAGCAAACCCTTCCCACTTGTTACCGATTTTGTCTTTACATTTTTCTGCAGCTGAATTGACATCAAAAAGAGTGCCATATGCATCAAAAATTATTGCTTTAATATTTTTCATATCTTAAATTGATCTTAATGAGCAATATTAGATTATTTCACCCAGAAAATATAATAGAAAATACTACAAGCCTATTATCTAAAGAGCACACTCATTATGTTGTAAATGTAATGAGAATGAAAAGGGGTTCTAACATTAATTTTTTTAATAAAGATGGAGAATGGCTTAGCGAGATAGTTTTTCTAGATAGAGATCGGGTTGAGGTAAAATTTTTAAATAAATTAAAAGAGCCAACTAAGAATTCTAATATTGAATTAGCGATTTGCTTAGTAAAGAAAAGTCCAATGGACACCATTTTACAAAAAGCCACAGAACTTGGTGTTACTAAAATCACACCGATTGTATCTGAAAGAACAGAGGTTAAAGAATTAAATTTTGAAAGAGCAAAAAAAATTGTTATTGAAGCTACTGAACAATCCAATCAATTAATTCCTCCAGAAATTTCTCAAGTAGTAAAACTTAAAGATTTTCTAAATAATTTAGACAGTTCTACAAAATTATTATTTGCAGATGTTAATTCTAAAGATAATTTAAAAAAAGAGGTTTTAAGAGAAGCGAAATCTTTATCCGTACTTATAGGTCCAGAGGGAGATTTTTCACCTTCAGAAATAGAGCTTATTCATGGAAATCCTAACGTGGTGCCATTTACAATATCTAGAAACATTCTAAGGTCAGATACTGCTGTAATAGGCGCTATTTCATTAGTGAATTTTATCAATAACTTTCATTAATTGTCGCATTAATTGAAATTGTGAAATTGTTTAAAAGCTGTATAAAAACTCATGTTTAAAAAAATTGTATACTCTTTATTTTTGTTAACGCCGGCATCTTTGTTTGCTAATGAACCAGTAGATTGGCAGTTAGGTTTTCAAAAATCAGCCTCAAAAACGATGGATGATATAGTCTGGTTTCATGACTACATGTTATTACCTGTTATTACTGCAATAACAGTTTTTGTTCTTTTTCTAATCGCTTACGCTTGTATAAGATTTAGAGCCTCAAGAAATCCAGAAGCATCAACAACAAGTCACAACACAGTTATCGAGGTCATATGGACTTTAGTTCCTTGTTTGATTTTAATCGTTTTAGCAGTACCGTCATTTAAAGTTTTATACTCTCAAGACGAAATCCCAAAAGCGGATGTAACCATTAAAGCTATAGGTTACCAGTGGTATTGGGGATACGAATACCCAGATGAAAATATAGTTTTTGACTCTTATATGATTGATGAAAAAGATTTAAAAGAAGGTCAACCAAGGTTGCTTGCAGTAGATAATGAAGTTTATGTTCCAGTAAATAAAGTAGTTAAAGTAATGATTACAGCTAATGATGTTTTACATGCTTGGGCTTTACCTTCATTTGGAGTAAAGCGAGACGCTGTTCCAGGAAGAATTAATGAAACATGGTTTAAGGCTGATAGAACTGGAACATTTTATGGGCAGTGCTCAGAACTATGCGGAATTAAACACGCTTTTATGCCAATTACTGTTAACGTAGTAACCGAAGAGGAATATAATCAATGGTTAGAAAAAGCCAAAGTAGAATTCGCCAAGGAAGAAATTAATAATAATATTAAAGTAGTTAAAAAAATTAAGGAGATACAATAATGTCTGCAACAACAGCATCACACGAACATCATCATAACCCAACTGGTTGGAAGCGATGGGCTTATTCTACAAATCATAAAGACATCGGAACAATGTATTTAATTTTTGCGATTATCGCCGGAATTATTGGAACAGCTTTTTCAGTGCTAATGAGAATGGAATTAGCGCATCCAGGTGATGGAATTCTTGGAGGAAATTATCATTTATATAATGTATTAGTTACAGGACACGGACTGATCATGATTTTCTTCATGGTAATGCCAGCTATGATAGGAGGATTTGGAAATTGGTTTGTCCCAATCATGATCGGAGCTCCAGATATGGCATTTCCACGAATGAATAATATTTCTTTTTGGTTATTGCCAGTAGCTTTAATTTTATTAATCGCATCAATTTTTGTGGATGGCCCTCCAGGTGCACAGGGTGTAGGTGGAGGTTGGACAATTTATCCTCCGTTATCTTCTAAGACAGGTCAACCAGGACCAGCAATGGATTTAGCAATTTTAAGTTTACACGTAGCAGGAGCCTCTTCTATCTTAGGGGCAATAAATTTTATAACTACAATTTTAAATATGAGAACGCCGGGTATGACTTTACATAAAATGCCATTGTTCTCGTGGTCAATTTTAGTAACAGCTTTTTTACTTTTATTATCATTACCAGTTTTAGCAGGAGCAATTACAATGCTTCTTACAGATAGAAATTTCGGTACTGCTTTTTTTGAAGCTCAAACAGGGGGAGATCCAGTCCTATTCCAACACTTATTTTGGTTTTTTGGCCACCCAGAAGTTTATATTTTAATTCTTCCAGGTTTTGGAATGATAAGTCATATAGTTTCAACTTTTTCTAAGAAGCCAGTATTTGGATATTTAGGAATGGCTTATGCCATGGTTGCAATTGGTGTAGTAGGTTTTGTTGTGTGGGCTCACCATATGTACACAGTAGGTTTGGATACAGATACAAAAGCCTATTTCTTAGCTGCTACTATGATTATTGCAGTACCAACAGGAATAAAAGTTTTCTCTTGGATTGCAACAATGTGGGGTGGATCTATAAGTTTTAAAACACCAATGTTATGGGCAATAGGTTTTATATTCTTATTCACTTTAGGAGGAGTTACTGGAGTAGTCTTAGCTAACGCTGGTGTAGATACTGCCTTGCACGATACATATTATGTAGTTGCACACTTTCATTACGTACTCTCAATGGGAGCGGTATTCGCAATATTTGCTGGCTTTTATTACTGGTTTAGTAAAATGAGCGGATACGAGTATTCAGAATTTTTAGGAAAACTGCACTTTTGGTTAACGCTTGTTGGAGTAAATTTAATTTTCTTTCCTCAGCATTTCTTAGGACTAGCAGGGATGCCAAGAAGATATGCTGATTATCCAGATGCGTTTGCAGGATGGAATTATATTTCTTCAATAGGATCATATATTACTGTCGTAGGTTTAGCAGTTTTCTTAATTAATCTTTTATATGCTTTTGCTAAAAAGAAAAAAGCAGAACAAAATCCATGGGGAGAAGGAGCAACAACTTTGGAATGGACAGTATCTTCACCGCCGCCGTTCCATACTTTTGAAGAGCTGCCTAAAGTAAAGTAAATTGAGCCAGATACTTTTAAAAACGAGAAACTCTAAACTTGGTTTAGCATTAGATCTTAACTCATTTTTTAATCTAATGAAGCCAAGAGTAATGTCTCTTGTTTTATTTACTTGTATGGTTGGTTTATTGATTGCACCTTATAGCGTTGATCTTAAAACTTCTTTAATATCATTACTAGCAGTAGCAATTGGCTCTGGTGCGGCTGGAGCTTTAAATATGTGGTATGAGTCCGATGTTGATGCCCTAATGAGCAGAACCTGTTTAAGACCGATACCAACAGGCAAAGTAAAAAGAAATCAGGCTTTATATTTTGGAATTATTTTATCAATTATTTCTGTTGCTATGCTTTACTATTCGGCAAATACTATTTCAGCAATATTATTAGCATCAACTATTGGTTTTTATTTTTTTATTTATACGATCTGGCTTAAAAGAAAAACTCCACAGAATATTGTCATTGGAGGTGCCGCCGGAGCTTTACCCCCAGTTATTGGATGGACGATAGCTACAGGAACAATAACAATCGAACCAATAATACTTTTCTTAATTATTTTTGTTTGGACACCTTCTCATTTCTGGGCATTGAGTTTATATAAATCAGGAGATTATAAGAAAGCTAAGATACCAATGTTACCAGTTATTGCTGGAACAAAAACTACAAAAACGAATATATTGGTTTACTCATTTGCTATGCTTCCAGTTGTAATAGCTCCATATTATTTTGAGTTTGCGAGTTTATTATACTTAGTTACAGCTTTAGTTATGACAATATATTATAATTATTTATGCTTAGAGTTGTTTAAAGCAAAGATTATAAAATTCTCAAATAAAATTGCAAGAAAAGTATTTATCTACTCAATCTTTTATCTATTTTTTGTTTATCTAATTTTACTTATTGATAATGCTAGGAGCCTTTTTTAATGAGTAAAAAAAAGAAAAACATAATAACTGCAGTGCTATTAGTATTATTTATGATCTTTTTATTTGCACTTACCTTTTACAATATTGGAATTTATAATAGAGAAATTTAATGACCATTAACAAAAAAAATTTGACTCCAGTAGCCTTAGTTTCAATATTTCTTTTAATGTTGGCTTTATCTTTTGCAGCAGTGCCCTTGTACGATTTGTTCTGTAGGGTTACTGGCTTTGGGGGAACAACACAAAATGCTTCGGATAAAGAAATTCCAAAAATTATTATTAATCAAGATTATAAAATGAGGTTTGATACTAATGTTCATAGCACTTCAGATTGGAGGTTTTATCCTGAAAAAAATACTTTAGATTTAAAACCAGGCCAAGTTCACACAGTCAAATTTAATGTGGAAAACCCAAGCAACCAGACTTCATCAGGTTCAGCTTCATTTAATGTTTCCCCCTCTTCATTTGGCAAATATTTAAATAAGATCGGCTGTTTCTGTTTTGAAAAACAAACATTAAAACCTAATGAAAAACAAGAATTTGTTTTAACATTTTTCTTGGATCCTAAAGTGGTTGATGATAATAAAACAAAGAATATTTCTGATGTAACACTATCTTTTACATTCTTTGCATCAGAATTTTATGAAAAGGAAAAAACTTAATGTCATCTGAAAAAAAAAAACATGACTTTCATTTGGTTGATCCAAGTCCTTGGCCAATTTATGTATCTTTTGCAACGTTAGTATTAGCAGTGGGTGCAGTTTATTATTTTCATTCCAAAGCTCTTTGGCTTTTATTAGTAGGTTTTGCTTTAGTAATTTATGGAGCCTTTATGTGGTGGAGAGATGTAATTGAGGAAGCAGAGCACCAAGGTCATCATACTCCTGTAGTACAAATAGGTCATCGATATGGAATGACACTTTTTATTGCTTCAGAAGTTATGTTTTTTGTTGCATGGTTTTGGGCTTATTTTAATGCAAGTTTATTTCCAACTGAGTCTATCGGAGGTACCTGGCCTCCACCTGACATAAAGACATTTGATCCATGGGATATACCATTAATCAATACTCTTATTTTATTATTATCTGGAACAACAGTAACTTGGGCTCACCATGCAATGTTAGAGAATGATAGAAAAGGATTGGTGAATGGATTGATTGCAACTGTATTTTTAGGATTTATATTTTCATGCTTTCAAGCCTACGAGTATCATCATGCAACTTTCACTTTAGATGGAAATATTTATGGTTCCACATTTTATATGGCTACAGGCTTCCATGGATTTCATGTGATCGTTGGAACAATCTTCTTAGCAGTGTGCCTATTTAGATCAATGAAAGGTCATTCAACACCGACACATCATTTTGGTTTTGAAGCAGCTGCCTGGTACTGGCACTTTGTTGATGTAGTTTGGTTGTTCCTTTTTGCTGCAATCTATATTTGGGGAAGTTAAACTCAAATTGAAAAAAGCATTCTTATTTCAATTATTTGTTATTTTCTTCATAACATTATTTTGTGCACTAGGCACATGGCAACTTTACAGACTTCAGTGGAAATTAGAATTAATTAGCGAAATAACTTTTGGATTAGACTCTCAACCAATAGAATACTCAAGTTCTATAAAAAAAAACTATCAAAGAATAATCGCTAAGGGAAAATTTGATTTTGATAAACAAATCTACCTTTATAGTTTGAATGAAAAAGGAAAACCAGGGTATGATGTAGTAACTCCATTTAGAACAAATAAAAATGAAAATGTGCTAGTTAATAGAGGGTGGATAAATAAAGAACTTAAAGGTAACGTTAAGATAAATCTTAATGCATCAACTGAGCAAAAAATTGTTGGTCTTTTAAGAGAAATATATAAGCCAAATATGTTTAAACCAGATAATGATATCAAAAATAATATATGGTTTTCAATAAATTTAGAAGATCTAAAAGAGGCTACAGGAGAACAATTTAACGAGTTCGTAATTTTTTTGGAAGATAGCCAAGTTAAGTCACCAATTCCTAAAAATATCAGTATTGATGTGCCAAATAATCACCTTAAATATGCTATAACATGGTATGCAATATCAATCTCGATAATTTTTTATTACTTATATTTTAGAAGAAAAAAATGAATTATTTTAGCACTAGGGATAAATCTTTAAAATTTAGTTTTAAAGATATTTTCTTAAGAGGGCTTGCACCAGGCGGAGGGTTATTTTTACCTGCTGAAATAAAGAAGTATAATCAAGAAGAACTTAATCATTTAAGTCAACTAAATTATAATAAACTTGCTACAGAAATTATCTTTAATTTCTGTTCAGGTGAAATTAAAAAGGAAGAACTTAGCTCACTGATACAAAAATCTTATAGTGGTTTTGAAGATAAAGAGGTAGTTAATTTAAAAAAGATTGGAGAGATCAATCTTCTTGAGCTTTATCATGGACCCACTTTAGCTTTTAAAGATATTGCAATGCAGGTAATTGGCAATATGTATGACTACTTAGAAGTCGCTAAAGATAAAACTGTAAATGTTGTAGTAGCTACATCAGGAGATACTGGTTCAGCAGCTATTGCAGCATTAAGTAATAGAAAAAATATAAATCTTTTTGTTCTGCATCCGCATAATAAAATTTCTAATATTCAAAGAAAGATAATGACAACAATTGGTGGAGCTAATATTTATAATATTGCTATCGAGGGTTCATTTGATGATTGTCAAAAAATTGTAAAAGAGCTTTTTAATGAAGATAGTTTTAGAGAAAAAATAAACATGTCCGGCGTAAATTCTATAAATTGGGCAAGAATTGTTTGTCAAATTGTTTATTATTTTTATTCTTTCTTTAAATTAAAAAAAAAAAATATTAGCTTTTCCGTACCAACTGGTAATTTTGGAGATATCTATGCTGGGTATGTAGCAAAAAAAATGGGTTTACCAATTAATAAACTTATAGTTGCTACAAATAAAAATGATATTTTACAAAGAGTTATTAATACAGGTGAATATAAACCAGATACGGTGAAATCAACCATCACACCAAGTATGGATATCCAAGTTGCCAGTAATTTTGAGAGACTGCTTTATTATATATTAGATGAAAGTGATAGTAAGGTAGGGTCATTAATGAATGATCTGTCATCAAAAAGTTTATTTAATTTAGAAAAAATAGAAATCGATAAAATAAAAAAAGATTTTGAAGCAGTAAAAGTTACAGATGAAGAGACAGTAAGTATTATTGATGAGATATACAAGGAACACAAATTTATAATTGACCCTCATACCGCTACTGGAGTAGGGGCAGCAAAAAGTTTTAAAAATTTAGGAGATATCGTTGTTCTTGGTACAGCTCATCCTTACAAGTTTAACGATACTATAAAAAAAGCAATAGGAAAAAATTTAGACTCGCCTAAGCAATTAAAATTGAATATAGATAAAAAAGAAACATTTGATATTATTGGGAATTCAAATTCAGACGTTAAAAATTATATTTTAGGCAAAATTCAATGAGAATAAAAACAGGAGACAAACTACCTAACTCAGAATTATTTTATCTTGATCAAAATAACGATGTAAAAAAAATTGATATTTTAGATCTTTGTAAAGACAAAACTATAATTTTAGGTATGCCTGGCGCTTTTACAAAAACTTGCTCAGCTCTTCATCTTCCTGGGTATTTAAAAAATTATGAACTATTTAATAAAAAAGGAATTTCTAAAATTGTATGTATTGCTGTAAATGATCCTAACGTTATGAAGGCTTGGGGTGAAAATCAAAATGTCGGGAGTAAAATTTTCATGGTTGGCGACCCCTTTCTTAAATTTACAAAAGCTATCGGAGCAGAAGTAGATAAATCCGAAAAAGGATTAGGAATTAGATCTAATCGGTACACTATGTTGGTGGAGAATGGTGAAGTTAAAAAAGTAGAGGAAGAAAAAGAAACAGCTACTTGTGAACTATCTTCAGCTGAAAGCTTTTTAAAATCTATTTAGTTTTCGAAACTGCCAATTCATCAACAAGATTATTATATTTGTTGCCAGCGTGAGCCTTAACCCACTTCCAAGTAACTTTATGTTTTAGACAAGCATTTTCTAATTTAATCCAAAGATCTTTATTTTTAACTGGCTTTTTGTTTGAATTTTTCCAATTATTAACTTTCCACTTTTTAATCCAATCAGTTATTCCATCTTTCACATATTTCGAGTCAGTAAAAATTGTAATCTCTGATTTTTTTTTTATTTTTTTTAATGCCATAATTGGAGCCATTAATTCCATCCTATTATTAGTTGTATTGCTTTCACTTCCAGAAATACTTGATTGTTTAGAATCATCTAATATGATTGCTGCCCAACCTCCTTTACCGGGATTTCCTGAGCAAGCACCATCAGTATAAATTTTTAATTTCATTAAAAGAAATAATCCTCATTATTCTTTGCATTTTTGTGAAATTCTAATCTTTTTAAATACTCCATTGGATCTTTAATTTTAACTATTGCTCCTTCCACTTTATTTAATGCATCGAATACTCGAGTTAGTAAGAATCTCAAAGCAGCGCCTTGAGATAAAATCTTAATATTATTCAATTCTTCTTGAGTCAATTTTCTTACAGATGTATATCCATCGATAAAATTCTTTGCTTTAGTAACGTTAAAACTTAAATTACTTTTTAGACCGTCAAAACACAAAGCGTTAAAGCAAATAGCGATTTCAAACGCAAAAAAATCCTCACATGAAAAATAAAAGTCTATTATGCCACTAAATTTATCTTGAATAAAAAAAATATTATCGTGAAATAAATCTGCGTGGATTATTCCTCTTGGTAGATTTTTTGGCCAACTTTTTTCAACATCATTAAGGTTTTCCTCAATTAATCTTGGCAGATCTTGATGTATATTTTCACACTTATCTTTGACTGAATTAAATAATTTTCTCCATGAATTTACGGATAGGTCATTTTGTCGTTTTAATTTTAAATTCTTTGTGAGCTCATGCATTTTAGCTATTTCAGATCCAATTGATTTACAATTTGCCGGAGATAAATTTTGTTTTGCCTTTCCCTCAAGAAATGACACGATCATTAATTTTTTTCCCCCAAAATTTGTAATAGTTTCATTATTATTATTAGAAATAGGAGCAGGACATTTAAAGTTAGCTTTATTTAAAGATGACATTAGATTAGAAAAAAAAGGAAGATCAGCAGATTTAACTCTTTTTTCGTAAATAGTTAATATAAACTTTTTTTTGTTAATTGATAAAAAATAGTTTGTATTTTCAATACCTTCTTCAATTCCTTTAAATGAGTCCAACTTACCTAAATTATAATTAGATAAAATTTCCTCAATCTTTTTTTGATTTAATTTTGTATAGACAGCCATTAATTGAGTTCTTTCGGCAATTTAAATACAACCTTTTCTTCCGCAACTATTACTTCTTCAATAGAAACATTTCTATCTTTTCTTAAACTGTTCAACAAAGTTTGAACAAGTTTTTCAGGTGCAGACGCTCCAGAAGATATTCCGATTGTCTCAGATTTTTCTATTTCATTAAAAGGAATTTCTTTTTCAGAATGCATTAAATGAGAATTATTACAACCCGCTTTTTTTGCAACTTCAACTAGTCTAACAGAATTAGAAGAGTTACGACTACCCACTACAAAAAACATATCACACTTGGAAGCTATCTCTTTTACTGCGGACTGTCTGTTAGTTGTTGCGTAACATATATCCTCCTTAATGGGGCCTTTAATTTTTGGAAACTTATTTTTAAGAGCTTCAATTATTTCAGCTGTATCATCTACGGACAGAGTTGTTTGAGTAATATATGCAAGAGGTTTTTTAAAATCATTTGCTTTTAGCAGATCAACATCATTTTTTGTCTCGATTAGTTTAATTGATCCTTTTGGAAGCTGACCCATTGTGCCAATAACCTCAGGGTGATTTTTATGTCCGATTAATAATATATCAAAACCATTTTTATTTAATTGTTCTGACTCTCTGTGAACTTTTGAAACTAATGGGCAAGTTGCATCTACAAAGGATAATTTTTTTAATTTAGCCTCTTCTGGGACTGACTTTGGCACACCATGAGCTGAGAAAATTACGGGCCTACTTGCGTCATCTACATCAGATAATTCATTAACGAAAATTGCACCTTTTTCTTTTAACTCTTCAACAACCTGTTTATTATGTACTATTTCATGACGAACATATACCGGAGATCCAAACTTGCTGATAGATTTTTCAACTATTTCAATTGCTCTTTTAACACCGGCACAAAATCCTCTTGGTGACGCTAAATAGATTTTAAGTTCTTTTTTCATTTTTTTCTAAAAGATATTCTAACAATATATGCGGAAAAGTAAGTGACGCCAAACCAATAAATATTACCTTATAAATTGCCTCATCAAGCTTATAAAAATTATTTAAAAAATATATTGCAAATAAAAATATTAATGCAGTTACAAAAGTTAAAGGGATAGCTTTAATTATAAATTTTTTAAGTCCCGGCTTGAAAGATCTATCCAACTCAAAAATAAGATTAATCGAATGCCTAATTGAGTGAAGAAAACAAAAATAAAGCGTGAAAGCTAAAATAGGCGACAAAAAAAAGTTTAGTATGATTAAAGAGAAGAAGTCCATGATCATGACACCTTTTAGATTTGTATTTTCTTTTTCTGAAATGTACATAGATGATAAAAAACTAAGACATAACATTCCAATCAAAAATTCATTACTAAAAAATCCTGATTCAAAAACTTTAAAATTTAGAGTCCTAAATATTTCGTTAGTTTCTTCTCTCTTTAATAATAGTGGAGCCATAATTACTGTTGATCCTTTTAAGAAATATAAACACTCAGATATGAAAAACTTTTTTCTGAAAAAAAATACTGTATCTTCTTTTCCAAAATGATAGGCGGCCACAATTAAAAATAGTAATAAAATTGTATTAGGAAATATCAACCAGAATATTATTATCAATGATGAAATTAATACATAGGCGAGATAAAAGGATATAGTTTGTTTGTATCCAAATAATTTTAAAAGTTTTTTTCCTTTGATATTATCTAATGCACCGTGAGAAATTCCCAAAATTAAAATTAAAAACAAGCAAAATATAACTGGTTCAAAATTGAGCATTGGATAAAGAGGACTTATCAAAATACAAAAATTAAAAAATATAATTGAGTGCTTAAAGTTAATATTTTCCATTAATTCAACAATGCTTTTAAAAAAATTAATTTTGGCATTTTGCTAATAATATTTATATCTTCAATAATATTACTTTTATTTGATAAAAATTTTATAATTGTATTTGAAGAAGTTTTAAACATATTAAAAAAAATTTTAGGCATCTTTTCGGGATGTTTTTCTAATACTCTTAGAAATACTTTATCTAAAAATTGATATTTTTTTCCTATGGAGAATATTTTTGCTTTATTAATATTGTCAATGTTTTTTACAATATAACGACTATGTTCTTGAATGTTCAAAAAAGTGTAACCTGTGCTTAACCGAGTCATCCCTCCAGCTGATCCAATATTAATTATTTTATTATTATCACTTAATGATGGAGAAAAGAGTGGTATAGCTCCTTTTTCAGTAAAATTTATTTTATATTTTTTTATACCAAGATTGTTTTCAATATAATTTTCTAACTGAAGGTCATAATCTCTAAGGCTCTGATCCTCTAAATCTGATAACCAAGTAGATTCAATCAAAGCTTTATTCTTACTGAATGGCAATGTGTAGAAAAAGTGTACATCTTTTCTCTGATCACAATTAAAATCCATTAAGTTAATTATTTCCTCATCAAAAATGTTCTTAGGTGTCTCTATCTCGATACCTTGAAAGTGTTGCCATAACTCAGATTTATCAAGTTCTTTTTCAAAAATACTATTAAAAATTATTGAATTTTCTGAATTAACTTCGTTCAGATTTTTGAAAAAACTAATATTGGAATTTGTAGAGAGTTTAGAATTTATCTTTTTATAAAATTTTCCACTATCGATACTTTGGTAAGGAAATTTTTTATTTGTTAATTCATTATAGTTTTCAGTAGTATTAATTGTAAAATTATTCCAACTTTTTATTACACAATCTTCAAAATTATGATCAATTACTTTCCAGAATGACCAAGTTTTGTCTCTCTTATACTCTTCACGTGTTTCAATTATTGCTAAAGTTTTATCCTTTAACTTATCATTTATCTCAAGCTCATAGGCCAAAGATAAACCCGCGCACCCACCTCCAACAATAATATAATCAAATTCTTTCATTCAAATTAATCTCTTGTTCTAAAATATTATGATTTAAATGATGGTCATAATTTAAGTTTTTTATGAATAATAACTTAACAAAGTCAAAAAATGATAAAAAAGTCTGAATTACCTTTTCAAATACAGGGACATAAATTTTGCCGGCTTTATTATAATTATCTATGTTATTTTGTTTGAGAATATAATCACCTATTTTTCTATAAACTCGTCTTGCTACAATAACTGAAAATCTTGATTTAACTGGTATGCTGCTAATAGATGAAAATGATTTTTCATAAAATGTTTGAGACTCATTTATAATAGCTCGAATTGATGAAAAATCGTGTTTAATATACTGTCTATTACGTGCTTTATCCTCACAAACATCTCTAGCAATATTAGTAAACTGCATGGCTATACCAAGATCAATCGCACCTTTTAGAGCCTCCTTATTTTTTACTTTCATTATTTTTGACATCATTAATCCAACTGTTCCGGCAACTCTGTAAGAATAAACAAGTAAATCTTTTTTCGAATTAATTACTACTTTTTCCTCCAAGTCTGTTTCAACTCCATCAAATAAATCTATAACTATTTTATAAGAAATACCTTCACTATCAATGAGTGACCACATATCTTTTATAATTTGATTATCTAGATTTTTATTTTCAAAATCTTTTTTAAATTTCGAGAAAATTCCTTTCTTTTCACTTAGATTATTATCATCATCAACTATATCGTCTAATGTTCTACAGAAATTATATAAAGATGAACACTTGTCTAATGTGTTACTCGAAAGAAAAAAACTTGCCCAGTAAAAAGATTTAGCGTGTTTTTTCAATAAATTACTTTTCATTAAAATAAATTGTCTAAAACTTTTGCCGATGATAGAACCCCGGGCATTCCAGCACCCGGATGTGTGCCAGCACCGACAAAGTATAAGTTTTTATATATCTCGGATTGATTGTGAAATCTAAAATAAGCTGACTGTGAAAATTTTGGCTGAATTGAAAATCCAGAGCCATAAAGCGTTGCAAGATCGATTTCAAAGTAATCAGGTGTTAAATAAAAATCGCTTACCACATTGTCTTTAATTCCAGGAAGGATAGTTTTATCCATTTTATTTAAAACTAAATCTCTAAATTTGTCACCTTCCTCGATCCAGTTTACTTTAGATAAATTATTTGGCACTGGGACTAAAACATAAAACGCATCTTGTCCTTCAGGAGCCATATTAGGGTCAGTTGCCGACGGGCGATGCAAGTAATAGCTTATGTCATCGGAAAGTATTTTTTTTTCAAAAATTTTATCAAGGTGTTTTTCATAGGTTTCCCCAAAATAAATTGTGTGATGAGCAACATTATTATATTTTTTTTTGGAGCCAAAATAATAAACAAATAACCCCATAGAATAATCCATTCGTTTCATTTTTTGTTTAAATAAAAAATCATAATCTTCTTTTGATTTTATCAAGTTGTTATAAACATTTGGGGGATCGGAATTACAAATTATATAATCACTATTTATTATTTTTGAATTATTAATTTTTACACCTTTAACGTTTCTTTTTTCTGTAAGAATTTCTGTAACCTCAGCGTCTTTAATAATTTTTATATTTTCTTCAATCATTAGTTTTTCTAAAGCTTTAACAACACTTCCTGTTCCTCCCATAGAGTAGTGAATGCCCCATTTTTTTTCTAAAAATAAAATGAGCGTATATATTGATGTAGTGCTGAAAGGATTTCCACCTACTAAAAGAGGGTGCATACTAAACACTCTTCTTAATTTTTCATTGGAAATATAATTTGAAACTAAACTATAGACCGACTTATAACTTTTTAATTTTAACAAAGACGGAATTTGTTTCATCATAAAAACTAAATTATTAAAGGGCTTATCCGATAAATCAGTAAAACCTTTATTAAAGATTTTTTCAGTAAAATTTACTAAATTTCTATACCCGTCGTAATCAGAGGAGTTAAACTTTTTTACTTGTTCTTCCATAGATTTGTCATCACCGTTGTAGTCAAAAGTATCTCCATCACTGAATACAAAACGATACCATAAATTTAAGGGAACTATTTTAACGTAGTCAGAAATATTTTTATTAAATAATGAAAATAATTCTTCCAATAGATATGGAGCGGTTATTACTGTTGGACCACCGTCATAAATAAATTGATCTTTTTTAAAAACTCTTGCCCGACCACCAAGATCAGGATGTTTTTCTACTAAAGTAACTTTATGGCCTTTAGCTTTCAGTCTAAGTGCAGCAGCAAGACCTCCAAAACCTGAACCAATGACAGTTGTTTTTTTTGCCATAATTTTATGGCTATTCTAACTAGATTTTTTCTTAAGTGCTAATTTTGTTTCCTCAAGGCTAGAGTTGTAAATTTTATCTAATTTGCTTTTATCTAGTGAGTTTTTAATGAGTTTTTCGACTGACTCTATAGCAATTTTTACTGAACTATTTTTAATATCTTTCAAAGCTTGATTTTTAAGTTGTTTTATTCTCTCTTCTGCATTCTTCTTTCTTGAGTCCATCAAATTGTGAAAATCTTGATTTGTTTTAATGACATTTCTTTCAGCTTCTTCACTTGCTTTGTTGATCATTTGTTTTACTTCGGCTTTAGAATTGCTAATTTTTTTTTCATGTTCTGTTAGAATATTTTTAGCCTCTTCTTTGAGTTTTTCAGCTTCATCAATTTGATTTTTAATATTATCGATATTCTCGTTTAATACAGTTTTAATTTTTTGAGGAATTTTAAAATATATAAGCAATCCTATAAAAGCAAAAAAGGATATCATCACCCAAAAAGTTGCATCAATCATCATAAATATTTACCTAAGTTTTTTTTTGATATGTCCTCAACAGCTGCTTTAATGCTACTTTCATTGAGTTTGTCACCAGAAATTTTTTCAATAATACTAGAGGCAATATTTTCTGATATTTTTTGAATATCCGAGATAGAGTTTTTTTTAAGATCACCTATTTCTTTTTGTGCTTTTGTAATTTCTTTCTCAATTTCTTTTTCGATAGTATTCTTCTTCGTTTGAATTTCTTTATCCAATAAATTTTTAGACTCAATATGAATTTTGATCACCTCTTTTTTGGCATTTTCTAAAATCTTCTCATATTCTTTAAGTTTTAAATCTGATAATTCATTAAATTTATTAGCATCCTCTATGTCGTCTTTAATCCTATTTTCACGATTATCTAAATTACTTTTTATTTTTGGAAGGTAAAATTTCGCTATAGAAATATATAAAATTGTAAAAACTAAGATTAACCAAAATGCTTGTGAAGCCCAATACTTTGGATCCAGCTGAGGCATGCCCGCCTCAGCTGCAAACAAATCATTTTGTATAGCGAACAAAGCTATAAAAAAACCAAAGTATCTATTCATAATTATTTATTTAAAATGCAAATAAAATAATTAAAGCCACTACAAGACCGAAAAGTCCAGTCGCCTCTGCTAAAGCAAAACCCAAAAGTAAGTTAGGGAATTGTTTCTGAGCTGCTGACGGATTTCTCATTGCACCAGATAGGTAGTTACCGAAAATAATTCCGATACCTACACCAGCTCCTGCTAATGCGATTGCAGCAAGACCTGCTCCAATCATTTTTGCCGCTTCTAACTCCATCTTTCCTCCTTTATTAATTAATGATGTAAATTTAATGCATCATTTAAATAGATGCAGGTTAATATTGCAAAAACGTAAGCTTGAAGAAATGCTACTAATATTTCTAAGCCAGTTAATGCTACTGAAAAACCAAGCGGTAACCACCCGCCAAGTAGTCCTAAACTTATTACAAATCCACCAAAAACTTTTAACATAGTATGACCCGCCATCATGTTCGCAAATAATCTTACTGACAAACTTACTGGCCTACTTAAATATGAGATAATTTCAATCACAGTGATCAATGGCAATAATACTGCTGGAACTCCGCTTGGAACAAATATACTCAAATATTTGAAACCATGTTTTGCAAATCCAATTATAGTGACTGCTATAAAAATAAAAAGAGCCAAAATTAAAGTAACTATAATATGACTAGTAACTGTAAATGAGTAAGGTAACATGCCTACCATATTACAGAATAAAACAAACATAAATAAACTAAATATGAAAGGGAAATAGGGTTTTGCTTTTGAACCTGCAGTATCACTGATCATTTTTGCAACAAAGGTATAAAACATTTCAGCAATTAACTGAATTTTATCTGGAATAATTTTTTTTTCTTTAGTTCCAAGAAATAAGAATAATAATATGATCGACGCACTAATTAGCATAAATAGGCTTGCGTTTGTAAAAGATAAATCTATTCCTGCAATTTTGATTTCAGGCCCAATTTTATGAACACTGAATTGTTGCATAGGATTGCTTGCCATAAATTCCTTATATATATCAGTCTTCTTTTTGCATTCGGTTTGCTGTGCGTATAACGTTCAATATGCCTGCTGCCGTACCCAAAAAAAAGAATATTATTATTAACCAAGGTTTAGTATCAAACCAACCATCTAAAATAAACCCAATTATTGTCCCAATTGCTACTGCAGCTACAAGTTCTGTCCCTAATTTGAAAGCGCTACCCATAAAAGTACCGTTTTTTTTTAAATCAGATTCAACCTGTTTTTTAATTTTTGATTTTGCAATTTCTAGGCGAGTTTTAAAATCTTTAGGCTCTGTCATTTAAAACTATGCAACCAATTCCTCTGCTTTCTGTAAATCAACCGAAACTAATTGACTAACACCCTGTTCAGCCATTGTAACTCCATATAATCTATGCATTCTAGACATAGTGAGCGCATGGTGAGTAATCAGTATAAATTTTGTTTTAGTTATTTTTGTAAGTTCATCTAATAATCCACAGAACCTTGTGACATTTGCATCATCTAATGGGGCATCCACTTCATCTAAAACACAAATTGGAGAGGGATTTACCAAGAATACTGCAAAGATTAATGACAGAGCCGTTAAAGCTTGTTCTCCCCCTGAAAGCAATGAAATAGATTGCAATCTTTTTCCTGGAGGTGATACAAACATTTCTAATCCAGCTTCTAATGGATCCTCCGAGTCAACAAGTTCTATTTTTGCAGTTCCACCATTAAAAAGCTTTGTGTACACTTCATTAAATTTTCTATTTACTTTCGTAAAAGCTTCGAGCAATCTTTCTCGTCCTTTTTGATTTAGCTCATCTATACTTGTTTTTAATTTGACAATTGCTGAGTAAAGATCAGCTCTATCATCTTCCATTTTTTTAATCTCGGTTGCATATTTTTGTGTTTCTTCATCAGCTCTAAGATTTACAGAACCAAGCGAGTCTCTTTGTTTTCTCATTCTTTCAGCTTTATTAGACTGATCTTCAAGTGTAGGAAGATTATCAGGAGGAACTTGGCTTAAGTCAGATTGAGGTAATATTGAGTCTTCATTTTCAATATTTAACTCACTTTTCACAGAATATAATAAATCTTTTTTTCTATTATCTATCCCTTCGACTGTTGCTTCACCTCTTGCTTTATTTTCTTTTAAACCAGATAATTTTGATTGTATTTCTTTCAAATTTTGATTAATTGAGCTATATTTTTTTTCTGACACAGTTAACTCATTTTCTATTTCTTCATTTCTTTTTTTGATATTTTCTAAATTTTGTAAATTTTGTCCTTTAGAAGTTGCAATTCGTTCAGGGTTTTTTTGATTTTCACTTAATTCTAAAAGTAATTTATTTTTACGATCTGATAATTCAGTTATCATTTTTTCTGAATTAGATCTTAAATTTCTCCAATTCTTTAATTCCACATCAATATTTTTGATTCTTTCTTTTCTTTTGATAGAGTCACTCTGTATAGATTTATCTTTTCCAAATTTTTCGGCGTAATCCTCTTGAGAGGATGTAATACTTTTAACTAATTTTTTTAATTCTTTAAATGTTTCTTTTATAAGTTTTTTACCTTTATCGATATCTCTCTAAATTTGATCAAGTAAATTATCTAATTTAGACTGTAAGTTTTCTAGTTGCGATTTAGACTCTTTTAATTCTTTAGAGGAATTTGTTTCAACTTCTAAAAGTTCATTCTCTGTTTTAAAAAGATCTTCTTTTTCTTTAGAAATTCTTTTCTCATTCAAATCAGCATCCAGTGATATACTTTTTTCCCTTTCAAGGTCTGACTCTAAAGTTCTAATTGATTTTTCAAGTTTTTCTTGTAATGTTTTAACTCTTGACTCTTCCTCATTAAGATTAGTGATGTCAAGATTTAGCTTCTGTAGACTTGCAACGCTTTCCATTTTTTTATCCCTTAGTGGGGCAAGCTTTTTATTTTCTTCTTCTAAAAGAGTATTATTGTGATTAAAGTCAATGTTTACAGCACTTATTTCATCTTCAAGTTCACTAAGTTTTTCAACAATTTGTTTTTTATCTTTTTCTATTTCCCTTATTTTTAAATAATACATGCCGGCTTCGATTTTTTTTATTTCTTTAGAAATTTCTTTATATCTCGTAGCTTCTTCAGCTTGTTTTTTAAGGTTATCAAGCTGTTTTTGTTGTTGTCTTTTCAGTTCATCTGCTTTTTTTAAATTATTTTCAGCAGCATTTAATCTAGTTTCAGCCTCTTGTCTTCTTGCGTGAATCCCAGAGATGCCTGCCGCTTCCTCAAGTATAGATTTCCTCTCAATCGGTTTTGCAGTTACAAGTTGACCAATTTTACCCTGGCTTATTAGAGAAGGTGAATGTGCGCCAGTTGATAAGTCTGCAAATAAAGTTTGAACATCTTTTGCCCTCACTTCTTTATCATTTATATAATATTTAGATCCTTTATCTTTCTCAATTTTTCTTCTAACTAAAATTTCATCAAACTCTCTATATTGAGCAGGTCCTTCTTTGTTTTGATTGTCTAATTTTAAAACTACTTCTGAAATATTTTTGGAAGGTCTATTAGACGTACCTGAAAAAATTACATCTTCCATTCCAGAACCCCTCATGCTTTTAGCCGAATTTTCTCCCATGCACCACCTTAAGGACTCCACAATATTTGATTTACCACAACCATTAGGTCCAACTATTCCAGTAAGACCATCCTCAATCAAAAATGTCGTTTTTTCAGAAAATGATTTGAATCCGGTTATATCTAGTTGCTTAAATTTCATCTATAAATTTTTCTCAATTATTTCCTTAAATTTTTTATAGTTTACTTTTCCAGAATATTTCTTCTCATTGACGTAAATTGTTGGAGTAGAATCAATTTTGTATTTTTTTTGAGCCTCAATTCTTTGATTTAGAATGATATCTTGAGCATCACTACTTTTTAAACAATTGTCCATATTGTTTTCTGATAAATCTAACTCTGAACCTATTTTTTTTATTAGTTCATTAATTTTATTAATATCAGAGCCAATCGCCCACACTTTTTGTTTGATGTACATTTGATCTAATAATTTAAATTTTTTCTCATTGTTTGAAGCACATCTTACTATAATCTCAGCATTTAATGCTGCTAGGTCTAATGGAAAAGCATGGTGTTCAAATTTTACCAAACCTTTATCGATATAATCTTTTTTTAAATTCTCAAAAACAGCAGTATGAAAGTTAGCACAATGTGGACATGTTAGTGAGGAAAAAACTTTTACAGTAACCTTTGCATCTGTTCTTCCTATGCTTAAAATTTTACTTTCTGCTTCAATAGAAAAAAAAAACAAAAAAAAGAAAATAGTTTTATAAAATAATCTAATCATTTCTTTCATTAAATGCCTTTAGAAAATTATTAAGAGAACTTTTTAACGTTTTATCATTAACTTTGCTCATTTTATCCTCAATTTTTGAAAAATTTTTTATCTTCGTAAAACTCTTTTTTGGTTTGACTGTATCTTGCACAATTTTTAGTACTACGTTACTGATACATCTATATCCAAAAAAACTATTTATCTTATCCATGATTTCATTTTTTCCGTACTCAACTTCTACCTCTTTACCATGTATAACATTTAATACTAAAGTTCCCTCTCTCATTTCTTTTCCCATTTTCACAGTAATTGGGTAACAATTATCAGCAATTTTTTTACTTACGATTTTTGTCCAATTATCCACTATATTCGAATAATTGTATCCACCTTTTCTAAGATGTTTTTTTAAAGTCTTAGGTATAGAGCTCGAAAAAGGCCTGAGGCCTTGAACGAAGGTTTGTGATTTATTATTATTTTTACTATGCATTTAAATTCGACTTTATCAAAAAAAATTCTAGCATGGTACGATAATAGCAAACGCGATCTACCATGGCGTGTGAGCAAAAAGTCGCCAAAAAAGCTTTATTATAGGTTATTGAGTGAAGTTATGTTGCAGCAAACGCAAGTAAAAACCGTATTACCTTACTTTAAAAAATTTACTAAAAAATTTCCAACGCTTGAGTCACTCTCAAAAAGTAATGAAAAACAAATTTTAAAAATGTGGGAAGGGCTAGGTTATTACAGACGAGCTAGAAACCTTTATGCATGTTCAAACCAACTAATAAATCTTTATAAAGGAAAACTGCCAAAAACTTTAGATGAAATAAAAAAACTTCCAGGTATTGGTGATTATACCGGAAGCGCTTTGCTAGGCTTAGTATACGATCAGCCTAGAATAGCTGTAGATGGAAATGTAAAAAGAGTATTAGCAAGAAATTTAAATAAACAAGAAGCTAAAATTGATTTTAAAAAATTAATTAATTTTAACTCCAAGATGCTTTTCAAAAATAAAAGAAATGCGGATTTTGTTGAAGCACTAATGGAATTTGGAGCATTAATCTGTAGGCCAAAAGACCCAAAATGTGTCGTTTGCTGTTTGAACAAAACCTGTAAGTATTTTAAATCATCTAAAAAAATTAGAACTACATCTAAAAAAATGTTTAAAAATAAAAATTATGATATTTTTTGTTTTTTAAATAAAAAGAGACAAATTGCTTTAACTAAAAAAAACGACTTTGGATTTTTAAAAAATTTTAATTTACCCATGATTAAAGAATCGAAAGAAAATAATACGAGAAGCTGGAAATTGTTAAACAACTATAATAATTCCATATCTAATTTAAAATTAAATATAAATTTATATTACAAGTTCTCCAATAAGATCCCATCAGAATATAGTTGGCATTCTTTAGACGATAAAAAAGAATTTATACCTAGCTTTACAAAGAATATATTCAGACAAATTTCAAATTTATTTTAATGAAAAAGAAAATAGCAATCATTGGCGCCGGCATAGCAGGATTAACTCTTGCGAACTTATTAAAAAAATTTACCGATCATGAATTTATGGTTTATGAAAGGGAGGAGAGTTTGTCTTTAGAAGAGGGTTACGGTATTCAATTAGCAACTAACAGTATAAAAATTTTAAATCAAATAAGTTTTGATAAAATTAATAATGAAAAAATTTTTCACCCAAAAACAATAGATTTTTATAATATACAAAATGAAAAAATATGTGATTTAAATTTATCTAAGTTTAATAGCCCCGAAGCAAAATACACAACACTTCAAAGATCTACTTTAATCGAATTTTTGAAAGAAGATATTTACACTCAGCATTTAAGATTTGGAAAAAAAATGAAAGAAGTCTCTGAGCTTAAAGACAAAGTTCTTATTAAATTTGATGACAACACAAATGATCTAGTTGATTTCGTTATTGCTGCTGATGGAATATTTTCAAACACTAGATCATTCTTTGAAACGAAAAAAAATGAGCCAAGATTTAAAAAAGCTATTGCTGCAAGAGTAATATTAAATTCTAAATCTGACTTCGATATAAATGAAGAAAATATAAGTTTAATGTTTGGAAGTAATAGTCATATTGTTCTTTACCCAATAAATAAAAAAAAAGAACTAAATATGGTTTGCATAATGAGATGTAGAAAATATGAACCTGATAATATCAAACAACTGGTTCAAGAAATAGTTTTAAAACAAAACCCAAAATTAAAAAATATATTTGAGAATGAAATAAAAACATGGCCTTTGTATTTTACTCCAAAAATTATTCCTTCTTCTAATAAAAAGGTATTTTATATTGGAGACGCTTTTAATGGGTTTTTGCCAACACTCGCACAAGGTGCTGGACAGTCTATAGAAAGTGCTTTTGAAATATTTAATTTATTAAAAAATGATAAACTTGATAAAGAAAATAATTATTTTGAAATTAGGTCAAAAAGGGCAAAAATCATAAGAAGTAGATCAAATTTTAATTTCTTCGCATTTCACTTTTCAAGTAAAATTATACAAATTATAAGAAATTTATTTTTGAAGTTTTTGGTAAAACGTAGATTTTTTGTAAAACGTTACTTAGGTAAAGTTTATAAGAATTAGACTTTAGTTTCATTGATAAATTTTTGTCTTAAACTATCAATTACAACAGCGGATCCATTAATATTACAATGCCAATAAGTCCAACCATTATAGCTTTCAGCCCCCATAATTCTTGCTGCCACTTTATGAATAGAACCCTCTGACTCTTTATATTTAATACTTCCATCAGCCATAATTTTAGCATTAATCTTCTTTTTTGGATCGAAAAGGGTAGAACCTGGCTTTAATATTCCTAGTTCTACTAGAGAACCAAAAGGTATTCTTGGTTTTGATTTGTTGTTTTCAACAGTATCTAAGTATTCATCCTCAATTACCTTGGTTTTTTTAATTCGTTCACTAGCAGCTTTAAAATACTTTTTATCTCTTTCTATACCAAAATATTTTCTACCTAATTTTTTAGCAACAACGGCTGTTGTGCCAGTACCTAAAAAAGGATCGAAGATAGCATCACCTTTGTTTGTAGTAGCTAAAATAATTCTATGTAAAAGTGCCTCTGGTTTCTGTGTAGAATGAATTTTTTTTCCGTTTTTCTTTAGTCTTTCTTTTCCGTTGCAAATTGGTAATGTCCAGTCTGATCTCATCTGCAAGTCATCATTTAAGCATTTTAACGATTGATAGTTAAACGTATATTTTGATTTTTTATTTTTCGAAGCCCAGATAAGAGTTTCATGTGCATTAGTAAATCTAGTTCCTCTAAAATTTGGCATTGGATTATTTTTTCTCCAGATTACATCGTTAAGCAACCAGTAATCTAAATTTTGCAAGTGGTAACCTAGTCTAAAAATATTATGATATGATCCTATTACCCAAATACTTCCATTATCTTTTAGAATTCTTTTACACTCATTAAGCCAAGCAATGCAGAATTTATCGTAATGTTTGAAACTATTAAATTGATCCCACTTATCATTTACGCCATTAACTTTACTTGCATCTGGACGAGTTAATTTTTCTCCTATTTGCATGTTGTAAGGTGGATCAGCAAAAACTAAATCGAAAGACTTATCAGGAACTTTTTTTATTTCCTTTAAACAATCTCCATTAACGATTTGGTTTGAAAACTTTAACATTTTTTAGATTCAACCCGAAATTGAATCCAGGGTCAAACCCTTTTGATAAATAAATGAGTCCTCTTGTGTCAGAGATTCTTAGTTCGACAATATCTTGTGTATGGGTTTGAAACCTTTTCTATGATGCGAGGTTACACCATATCTTTTTAATCCATCTAAATGAGCTTTTGTGCCGTAACCAAAATTGCTTTCCCAAGCATAATTTGAGAACTTTTCAGAGAGTTTAATCATTAAGTTGTCTCTATATACTTTTGCAATAATTGATGCTGCGCTTATTACTTTAACTTTTTCGTCACCGTTAATTATCGTTTTATAATTTTTTAAGCCACTTGGCGCAAAGTTTCCATCTATTAAGGTTAAATCTGGTTTAACAGTTAATTGTTCTAAGGCCCTTTTCATCGATAACAGTGAAGCTTGTAAAATATTTAAATCTAGAATTTCATCTACGGATGCTAACCCAATAGCGTAATAAGAAAAAGATTTTATATGCTCTGAAATTTCTATTCTCTTTTTAAAAGTAATTTTCTTAGAGTCTTTTAAAAGGTCTAAGTTTATTCCTTCTTTAAGTATTACAGCAGCAGAAACCACTGGGCCAGCAAGACACCCTCTACCAACCTCATCAACTCCAGCAGTGATTAATTTATTTTTCAATTTATCTGTTAGATTTTTTTGTCTCTTATCATTTTTAAGTCAATCCAAGCCATCTTTTTTTGTGCTGGCTGCCTCATTAAAAAAGCTGGGTGAAATGTAATAATTACTGAAGTTTTGCAATTCCCGAATTTTTTTTCAATCCACTTTCCCCTCATTTTAGATATTACAACTTCATTTCCTATTAATGCGTTCATAGCTGTACTTCCAAGTAAGACCAAGATCTTTGGACTTATAATTTCAATATGTTTCGTTATAAATGGAAGATATCTTTTAATTTCTTCATCGGTTGGTCTTCTATTATCTGGCGGTCGGTAATTAATGATATTAGATATATAAACTTTTTTTCGATCTAAATCGATTGCAGCAAGCATTTTGTCTAGTAATGCTCCTGCTCGGCCAACAAATGGCAAACCTTCCTCATCCTCGTTAGCACCTGGAGCTTCTCCGATAAGCATGATCTTAGAGTTAGGATTCCCATCGCTGAACACAATATTTTTTGCTTGTCTTTTAAGATTGCAATTATTTAAACTTAAGATTGTTTTTTTTAATTTGTCTAAATTTTCAGCTTTATTTCCTGATATCTCAAAATTATCCTTTTTATATCTATTGATTGCCTTGTTATTGTAAATTAAATTATGATTTATAAGTTTGTAATATTTAATTAATTTTATTGGGTTAAAACTGTTTTTTTTTATCATAAATTATGAAAATATCTAATTACATATCTAAGACTATAGGACAAATTTTATTTGTCATTATATTTTTGTCCACATCACCCGCTAAATCTTTGGATAAGTTTAATAAAGCAGACCGTATATCAAATTATTTATCAGGGGTGTTATCATTTAACGATAATCAATACGAAGAGTCCTTTAGTTTTTTAAAAAAATTGAATGGACTTGAAACTAGTCACATTAATTATTCAACAAAATACCTTTATTCTCTGATTAATTCAGGAAATATAAATGAAGCTTTTAATTATTCAAAAAAACTTGAGAAAAAGAAGCTCGGATCTTTTGAAAGCTACTTAATAACAGGGTTATTTTACCTTAAAAACTCAAAAATAGAATTAGCTCAAAAATATTTTCTCAAAGCTAAAACAGTTAATTCAAACTTTATTTTAAATAATTATGTATCTGGTTCTCTTTATAATTGGTCTAAGTTAAATGATAATAGTTTAAATTATGCTTCATCAGAATTAGGAAAATTAAATAAGAGATTCAATAATCTTAATAGAATACAAGAAGTTTTTTTAAACTGTTTTTTTGATAATCCAAACACAAATAATTTATTTCAAAAACTTATTTCAGATGAAAAAACTGATTTTTCAAGATATAATTATTTTTATGCTTCTTTTCATGCAAATTCAGGAAAATTAGATGAGGCAAATGAAATCGTAAAAAATGCCTTAAAACTTTATCCAAGAAATTTATTACTTAATCAATATAAAATAGATTTAAATCAAAATAACAAGGTGTCCAATTTTAATTGCAAAAATTTAGGACATGTTATTGCAGAAGTTTTATATATAACAGCCAATGCATTGTCTTCACAATCGATTTATCCATTATCAAACTTTTATTTGAACCTATCAAAATATCTGAATAAAGACTTTCATTTTTATAATGCATTATTGGCAGAAAATTTTTATGAAATTGAAAGTTTTAAGGAGGCAAGAAGAGTATACAATAATTTAAGCAAAAAAGGAAAAGCATTTAATTGGTATTCATCAAAACAAATTGCAAGAATTTATGTTAAAGAAAATAATATAGAGAAAGCAATAGACATTGTTAGTAGTGCTTATGAAAACTTAAGTAAAAAAGATCTTTATGAAACTTTTGATTACGCAGAATTTTTAAAAAATAATGAAAAGTTTAAAGAGGCAATTCCTTATTACTCTAAAATAATTAATGAAATAGACGATAGTCATATTTTATACTCAGAGTCACGAGATGGTAGAGGGGTCGCCTATGAACGAATTGGTAAATGGGATAAAGCTGAGAAAGATTTCATTGCATCATTAAAGTCAAATCCTGACCAAGCATATGTAATTAACTACTTGGCTTATTCTTGGATTGAGAAAGGTATTAATATAAAAAAATCATTAAATATGCTTGAAAAAGCAAATAAGTTAAGAATGAACGATCCATACATTACTGACTCTTTAGGATGGGCATTATTTAAACTAAAAAGATATGAAGAGTCTAAAAATTATCTTCAATTAGCAGTTAAACTCTTACCTGGTGACCCAATAGTTAATGATCATTATGGCGATGTGCTGTGGAAAAATGGTAATGAAATTCAAGCAAGGTACTACTGGAATTTTGTTTTAAATCTCGAGAAAACAGAGGATGAGCTTAAGAGGTCTATCGAAAAAAAATTAATTAAAGGTCTTTAATTTATGGTCTTTAATTCATATGCAAAAATTAATCTCACTTTGAATGTAAATTTTAAATGTAAAAAAGATTTACATGAAATACAATCTTATTTTTGTTTAATTGACTTAGCAGATAAAGTAAAAATTAAAAAAAACAACGTTGAAAAAGATAAAATTACGTTAAAAGGTCCATTCGCAAAATTTGTTAAAAAATCAAATAACTCTATTCTTTATCTTTTAAAGTTATTAAGAGAACTAAAATTAATTACCGACTATTATTCTGTCACTATAATCAAAAATATTCCAGTTTTTGCCGGTCTAGGAGGAGGGACGGGAAACGCAGCATTTACAATGAAATATCTTTTAAAAAAGAAAATAAACAAAAAGTTATTGACTAAAATTGAAACAAAAATTGGTTCTGATTTAAGACTTTTTTTTTATAAACAAGGTTTTTTAAAAAATTTAAAAGATATTATTAAGTTTAAAAAAAAACAGAGATTTTTCTTTGTTTTAATTCAACCAAAGGTTAGGTGTTCTACAAAAAAGATATATTTAAATGTAAAAAAATACTCAAAAAAAAAGGCATTTGAAAAAAACAAATTTAACACTAAATCTAAGTTTGTGAGCTACCTTTCTAAAAGCAGCAATGAATTACAATCGATTGTTGAAAAAAAATATCCCGTTATTAAAGATTTATTAGCGAACATTAGAAAAGAAAAAGGGTGCTATTTTTCTAGAATGTCAGGTTCTGGGTCAGTTTGTTACGGTTTATTTAATAATAAAATAAAAGCAAAAAAAGCCTTAAATAATTTAAAATTAAAGTACCCTAAATTTTGGCTATCACTAGCGAAAACTGTTTAAATTTTATGATTTGTGATATACCAGATTTCTTAACATTGGGGCATAGCCAAGCGGTAAGGCAGCGGTTTTTGATACCGCCATCCTAGGTTCGAATCCTAGTGCCCCAGCCACAATTATGCTTGATATAAGTTTCAACTTTATAAATAAAATTAAAAGAAACTTATTTCCGTTTTATAAAAATAAAGAACTAAGATTTATTTTTAAAAAAATTCAGGAAGGTTTTTCAGAAGATATTGTTACAGCTAGGTTTGTCGGTGGATGTGTAAGAAATTATCTAAATAAAGAAAAAATTGATGATATTGATATAGCCACAATATTAAGCACAAAAGAAATTAAAGAAAAATTTAAGAATACAAAATTCAAAGTGATAGAAACTGGAACTAAACATGGAACTGTAACTCTTTTATCGAATGAATTTAAACTTGAATTAACTACTTTAAGACAAGATGTAAAGACTGATGGTAGACATGCCGAAGTAGAATACATTGATAATTGGCAACTTGATTCAGAAAGAAGAGATTTTACTATCAACGCTATATATTTAGATATTAAAGGAAATATATTTGATCCCCAAATGGGAACCGTTGACCTTAAAAATAATAATATAAAGTTTATTGGAGATCCACAACGAAGGATTGAAGAAGATTACTTACGTATCATTCGTTTCATCCGTTTTAAAATAATGTATAAAGGTAAAGTTGAACCGACCACTATAAGTGCAATAAAACAAAATTTAAATGGAATAAAAAAAATTTCAAAGGAAAGAATTTTAGTCGAATTATTTAAAATCTTAGATCAAAAAAATTTTATAAATTTAAATCAAAGTGAAGACTTAAAAGAAATTTTCTCACTTATTTTTCCTGAATTTGAAAATCTAGAACAACTTAATCGATTATCGAAAATTTGTAACTATTCTCAAATTAATAAAGAGATTTTATTAGGCATTTTACTCATTGATGATAAAAATAGCCACGAATACTTTGGACATAAATATAATGTGTCAAATGATATAAAAGATAATCTAAATTTATTAGCCAAAAATTTTAGTACTATTAGACAAAACAAAAATTTTTTTACAAAAGATTTAGAAAAAAATATTTATTTATATGATAAGAAACATTTAATTAATTTAAATATTATTAATTTTGTTAAAAATACAAAATTTAACATTAAAGATTTTTCTGAAACTTTAAATAGAATACTAAAATCTAAAATTCACCAGATGGTTATCGATGGAAAATATTTAATGAAAAATGGTATGCAACAAGGTGTACTTATGGGTAAAGTCTTAAAAAAGATTGAGGAAGAATGGATAAATAATAATTTTAAGATTAGTGAGGATAGAGTTAAAGAAATAATTAAATTTCATTCAAATTAAATATATTCAACATTTAATATTTCAAAATTTTTTTCACCAGAAGGAGTATTTACAATAATCATCTCTCCTTTGTTTTTTCCTATTAAGGCTTTTCCAATTGGACTCTTAAAAAATAAAAGATTTTTTTTTATATTCGCCTCGTCTTGCCCAACTAATTTATAAGTAATTTGTTTATCTGCATCTAGATCTTGAAGTTTTACTGTAGAACCAAAGATTACCTTTCCGTTATTTTCAATTTTGGTTACGTCGATTAAATTAGCTCGAGCAATTAAATCATTGATAGCAATCACTCGACTTTCGATTAAAGCTTGTTGCTCTTTTGCAGCATGATATTCAGCATTTTCTTTTAAATCTCCATGAGATCTTGCTTCAGCAATAGCCTCAACAATTTTTGGTCTTTGAACATTTTTTAAATCTTCTAACTCTGCTTTTAATTTCTTTAGACCATTTACTGTTATAGGTTCCTTCTCCATATTTATTTCCATTTAGCCTCAGGAGGCAAAGACATCAAAATAGACTCTGTGTTCCCCCCGGAATTTAATCCAAATTTAGTTCCTCTATCGTATAAAAGATTAAACTCTACATATCTTCCACGTTTAAATAATTGTTTTTCTTTATCCTTTATTGTGAACTTAATCTTTTTTTTTCTATTAATTACTTTGTTGGAAATATCAATAAAAGCTAATCCAAGTTCTCTAACAAATTTAAAATTTTTAATCCAATCTTTAGTTTCATAATCAAAAAAAATTCCACCAATGCCTCTTGCTTCATTTCTATGCGGTAAATAAAAATACTGGTCACACCAATTTTTATATTTTTTATAATTTTTCTTATTTTGTAAGCAAATTTTTTTGAGGTGACTATGAATTATTAGACGCTCTTTTTTATCCTCATGACTGGGTGTTGCATCCATTCCACCACCGAACCATTCTCTAGATGTTACTATAAATCTTGTATTAAAATGTATTGCTGGAATTTTTGGATTTCTCATATGAGCAACTACTGAAACACCAGATGCCCAATACTTACCTTTTTTTTCAGCACCGAATATTTTTGATCTAAATTTTTTTGGAAAAACACCAGAAACAGTTGATTTATTTACTCCAACTTTATCAAAAATCTTGCCTTTAGTTAACAAACAGGAGGTTCCACCACCTTCTTTTACATTTTTTTTAAACCAATTTCTTTCGGAAAATTTAAATTTATTGTTTTCCAAAAGTTCAAATGATTTACATATTTGTACTTGAAGATATGAGAACCAACTGTCAGCCATTTTTTTTCTGAATTCTGGAGAAATCATTATTTTAATAAGTTATTTTGTCTTAATGCTTCAGCCGAAATAATAGCTACGCTCATAGCAACATTTAATGATCTTGTTTTTTTATTCATTGGTACTTTTACCTTATTATATATTCTTTTATGTAAACTTTTTGGTACACCAGCACTTTCTCTACCGAATAAGAGTATATCATTTTTTTTAAAATTAAATTTATGATAAAGCCTTTTTGCTTTAGTCGTCATAAGAACTATTCTTTTTTTTTTATTTTTACTCAAAAAACTATCATAATCTATGTACCTAAATATCTTACTAAATCCTAGATAGTCCATTACGACTCGTTTAAATCTAGCATCATTTAAATCAAAACCACAGGGCTCAATAATATGAATTTTAAGGTTCAAGCAGGCTCCTAATCTTATTATAGCTGCAGTATTTTGAGGTATATCGGGTTTATATAGAGCTATGTGCATTATTATTGCTTAATTTATGTGTCATTCTGACCCTAGAGTATTTAAAAACATAGTTAAAATAAATATATACAGTATAAACACATTCATTAATGAGCAAAGAAGAAAAAAAAGTAAATCGAAGAGATTTTTTATTTACAGCTAGTTACACTATTGGAGCAGTAGGAGTTGGAGCAGTAATTTGGCCAATGATAGACCAAATGAATCCAGATAAAGCTCAACAAGCTTTAGCAACTACAGAAGTTGATATTAGTACTATAGAACCTGGTAAATCAATTACTGTTTTATGGAGAGGAAAACCAATATTTATTAAAAAAAGAACATCAGAGGAAATAGCTGAGGCCAGGGCGGTAAAATTGGACGATTTGCCTGATCCTCAAAAAGATGAGGATAGAGTAAAAGACGGAAAAGATGAATGGTTAGTAATGTTAGGAGTTTGTACACACCTTGGATGTGTGCCTTTAAAAGATAAAGGAGACTTCAATGGTTGGTTTTGTCCTTGCCATGGTTCACATTACGATGTGTCAGGCAGAATAAGAAAAGGACCAGCTCCAACAAATATGGAAATACCAAAGTTTGAGTTTGTTGATAGCAATACAATTAAAATTGGATAAATAATTATGAGTGAGCACGAATACGTACCAAAATCAAAAGCAGGAAAATGGTTTAATGACCGTTTACCTTTGCTCACGCTTGGAGCACATCTTACGGATTACCCAACTCCTAAAAATTTAAATTATTGGTGGACCTTTGGAGGAATTTTAACTTTTTGTTTAATCACTCAAATAGTTACAGGAATTGTTTTAGCAATGCATTACGTTGCTCATGCAGATTTGGCTTTTGCTAGTGTAGAACACATAATGAGAGATGTAAATTATGGTTGGCTAATAAGATATATCCATAGCAATGGCGCATCTATGTTTTTCCTAGCTGTTTACATACATATTTTTAGATCTTTATTTTATGGATCATATAAATCACCAAGAGAAGTAATTTGGATAATTGGTCTTATGATTTATCTATTAATGATGGCAGCAGCTTTCATGGGTTATGTTTTGCCTTGGGGTCAAATGAGCTTCTGGGGTGCCACAGTAATAACTAACTTGTTTAGTGCGATACCATTAGTTGGAGATAGTATAACAACTTGGTTATGGGGAGCATATTCTGTAGATAATCCAACTCTGAACAGATTCTTTAGCTTACATTATTTAATACCGTTTTTGATTTTAGGACTAGTAGTTTTACATATTTGGGCTTTACACGTTCCAGGGAATAATAACCCTGTAGGAATTGATATAAAGAAACCGTCTAAAGATACAGTGCCATTCCATCCTTATATTACAATTAAAGATGCTTTTGCGCTTTTAGTATTTATGATTGTATTTGCTGGATTTGTATTCTTCACTCCTAATGTTTTAGGTCATTCTGATAATTATATTCCAGCTAATCCGTTAGTAACACCAGCACATATTGTGCCAGAGTGGTATTTATTACCTTTCTATGCAATCTTAAGATCTGTTCCAGATAAATTAGGTGGAGTGATTTTGATGTTTGGAGCAATCTTTATTCTGTTTGTTTTACCGTGGCTGGATACTTCTAAAGTTAGATCAGCAGTATTTAGACCAATATACAGACAATTTTATTGGATATTTGTTTTAGACGTTTTAATGCTTGGTTATGTAGGTGCGATGCCAGCTGAAGGAATTTACTTAGTATTAGCTAGGGCGGGAACTATTTACTATTTTGCCCATTTTATTATTGTAATGCCAGTAGTCGGATTATTAGAGAAAACAGATCCGGTTCCTTTGAGCATCTCCGATCCAGTATTAACTGGAGGAGCAGAACCATCTTTAGCTAGGAAGGTTAATGATAAAGTTTAATATAAAACTACTCGTTATATCTTTTTTATTACTTATCTCACTTAGACCACTACATAGCGCTGAAATGGTTGATCCAATTAAAGTGGATTGGAGTTTTAAAGGTTTAACAGGAACTTTTGATAGAGCATCACTTCAAAGAGGTTTTCAAGTATATAAAGAAGTCTGTGCTTCTTGCCACTCAATGCAATATCTTAGCTATAGAAATCTAGGAGAACCTGGCGGACCCGAGTTTTCAGAACAAGAAGTAAAAGCTATTGCTGCTAGTTTCGAAATAGAGGATGGTCCAGACTCACAAGGGGAAATGTTTACTCGACCAGGAAAACCTTCAGATAAATTTAAAAGCCCATACCCTAATACTCAGGCAGCAACAGCTGCTAATGGTGGGGCATACCCGCCTGATATGTCAGTTTTAGTTAAAGCAAGAAAAGGAGGAGCCAATTACATTTATTCAGTTCTAGTCGGTTATGAAGACCCTCCTCCAGGTGTGACCCTTGATGATGGTGTTTATTATAATAAATATATGGCCGGCAATAAGATTAAAATGCCAAATAATTTAATGGATGGCCTAGTTGAATATGCAGATGGCACAGATTCTACTGTTGATCAAATGGCTAAAGATGTAACAACTTTTTTAGCATGGGCTGCCGAACCTGAATTAGAAGAAAGACACAGAACAGGTGTTAAAGTAATTATTTATTTAATTCTTTTAACAACCTTAGTTTATTTAAGTATGAAAAAAATATGGTCACGGATTGACACGGAAGTATAAGACGTCGCCATCTTTAACAATATAATCTTTACCTTCAATTCTAAGTTTTCCGTTTTCTTTACATTTCTCTGCGCTGCCAAACTTAATAAAATCCTCACATGTAACAGCTTCAGCTCTAATGAAGTTTTTTTCAAAATCAGTATGTATAACACTTGCAGCTTTAGGAGCTAAAGTATTTTTTTCAACAGTCCAAGCCCGGCTCTCTTCAGGACCAGAGGTAAAAAAAGTATCAAGGTTCAAAAGTTCATAGCCTTCTTTAATTAATTGATTTAGACCTGTTTTATTTAAGCCAATTTCTCTCATAAAGGTCTCTCTTTCATTATTATCTAGACCCATAATTTGATCTTCAATATCAGCACAAATAGTTACAACTTTTTCACTTGAATATTTTTTTTTTACCTCATTTGTAAAAGAATTTCCTTTTGCCAGGCTTTCTTCATCAACGTTACAAACAATTATTTTTGGTTTAATACTTAACAGACCTAAGGTAGATAAAAACTTCTTTTCATCCCCATCTTTTACACTAATTTCTTTACCTTTGTTTAATTGCTCTAGTTTTTCCTCTAGAATTTTAATTTGTTTTTCTTCAAGTAGTTTCTTTTTTCCTTTTTCAAGTTTTTTTTGAATAATATCTATATCTGACAATATTATTTCTGTTTTGATAGTTTCTAGGTCTTCAACAGGGTTAATTTTTGAGTTCACATGAGTAATCTTGTCTGACTCAAAACATCTCACTAAATGAATGATTGCATCTACTTCCCTTATATGAGAAAGAAATTTATTGCCTAAACCTTCACCTTTAGATGCACCTTTGACTAATCCAGCAATATCAACAAAAGTAATATTAGTGTAAATTTTTTTTTTTGATTTTGACAATTCAGTTAATTTGTCTAACCTTGTATCAATTACATCAACTATTCCAATATTTGGATCGATAGTGCAGAAAGGAAAATTAGCAGCTTCTGCATTCTTTGATGCTGTAAGCGCATTGAATAAAGTGGACTTTCCAACATTTGGAAGCCCAACTATTCCACATTTAAATCCCATTCAGGTCTTGATTAACTTTACTCGAAAATAGGTCGATTTTTTTCTCAATTAAGGTAGGCAATTGTTTTACAATATTATCTGCAATCTCATTTATTTTTTCTTCTTCGTCCTCTTTAAAATCCTCTAAAACGTGATTATTTACTTTTTTCTTTTCTTTTGGATGTCCTATACCTATGCGCACCCTTGAATATTCTTTACCTATAAATTTATCAATTGACTCAATGCCGTTATGGCCTGCACTGCTCCCACCAAATTTTGCTTTTATTTTTCCAAAGTCAATATCCATATCATCATGAAATACAAACACATCTTTTGCATCAATCTTAAAATAATCAATTAATTCTTTAATAGCGGTACCAGAATTATTCATAAAAGTTAGTGGCTTAATTGCATATATTTTTTTTTCATCTATGTTTCCAGTTGTTAACAAACCTTTGAACTTAGGTTTTTGTTTAGAAAGATTAAATTGAGCGTTAATAGCATCAATTATTTTAAAACCAATGTTGTGTCTGGTATTTTCATAGTTGGATCCAGGATTTCCTAATCCGACAAGTAAAAGCATATTAATTATTTCTTTTCAGCTGGTTTTTTTTCAGGAGGTTTTTTTTCGTCAGGCTTTTTATCAGCACCTTCTTTTCCTTTATCATCTTTTTTTGTATCTCCGGTATCTTTCGTAGCCGCCTCAGCACCTTCTACAGGAGTCTCTCCTTCTGCTCCTTCAGTAGCAGTTTCTCCTTCTGCTGGTTTTTCAGGCTCTTTCATTACTGTTGGTGAAGCAACAGTTGCAATAACGAAATCACGATCTGTAATAGTTGGCACAACATCTTTTTCTAATTTGACAGATGAAATTTTAATACTTGTACCAATGTCTGTTCCTGCCAAATCTACAGTTATTTCATTAGGTATATTTTCTGCTGGGCATTTTAATTCAACTTTTCTTCTTACTATATTAAGCACTCCTCCTCTTTTTAATCCAGGTGAGTCAGGATGGTTAATAAACTTAACAGGTATTTCTAGAATAATTTTTTTTCCTGTAACTATTCTCATAAAATCAATATGAATAGGTTCCTCAGATACAACATGAAAAGCAACGTCTCTTGGAATTACTTTCTCTTTTTTTCCATCAATATCTATCTCTAAAACTTTTGATAGAAACGTATCTGAGTTTACTAGGTTTTTTAATTCTTTTTTTTGAACAGAAATGTTTTGATTAGCGTCTTTACCGCCATACAATATCGCGGGTATAGAGCCTTCAGATCTTAATTTATTATTTGATCCTGAAGATGTTTTCTCTCTTTTAATTGCCTTTAAATCACTCATAATTTTATAAAAATGGGTATATAACCCAAGATTAATACCAAAACAAGTATTAATTAAATAAATCTGACACGGAGTTAGAATTAGCTATTCTTTTTATAGCTTCTGACATCAAGGATGAGATGGATAAGACCTCAATTTTATTGTTATTTTTTATCTTACTTGAGTTGTCAATTGTGTCTGTGATAATTAATTTCTTAATTTTTGAATTTTTAATTTTTCTTGCTGCCTCTCCACTTAAAACTGCATGAGTTATAAACACAAAAACTTCTTTGGCTCCTTGTTTTTTTAACGCATCTACTGCATTTACTATTGTTCCTCCGCTATCAATTATATCATCTACGATTATACATGATTTATTTTTTACATCTCCAATAATATTCATTACTTGTGATTTACCAGGCGCGGGCCTTCTCTTGTCAATTATAGCTAAATCCGCTTTTAATCTTGTTGCTAATGCCCTAGTTCTAGCAACACCACCCATATCTGGAGAAACACAAACTAAATTCTTTGAAGTAATTTTTCTTTTAATAAACTTTGAAAACAATGGAGTGGTAAACAAGTTATCTACTGGCATGTCAAAAAAACCTTGAATTTGCCCAGCGTGAAGATCAACAGTTACAATTCTGTTTGCCCCAGCATTCGTTAATAAATTAGCAACAACTTTTGCGGAAATTGATGTTCTTGGAGCAACTTTTCTATCTTGTCTTGCGTAGCCAAAATATGGAATTACAGCTGTAATTGTTTTTGCAGAAGACCTTTTTAAAGCATCAATTATTAGAAGTAATTCCATTAAATTATCATTCGCTGGATTAGAAGTAGATTGAATTACAAATACACTATTACCTCTTATATTTTCATTTATTTCTATATAAATCTCACCATCAGCAAATCTTCTTATATTGGTGTTGATTAATTTTAATTTTAGGTTTTTAGCAATATTTTTACTTAATTTTAAATTGCTTGTTCCAGATAAAATTTTCATGAAATGTAACTATTTATACCCTATTTCTTAATCTTTTCAAATTAATAAAAATTTAAGTCATGCAAATTGTAGATATACATCTACCATAATCTTTTTCTTCTAATTTTCTTGATCTTCTGTAACTAAAAAAATTGCTTTTTTGTGCAAATGTATCTCTATTAACCTGATCTATTTTTACCCTATGCATTAGAAGTTTATCAGTAACAAACCTTCTCAAATTAAACAGTTTCTTGACGTCATTTATTTTAGAGAAATATTTTCTATTATTTTTGGACTTATTAATAAATTTTTTATAAAAGACTGTGTCTACCTCATAACTTTTAACACCTATACAAGGACCAACGCATGCATAAATCAAATTATTTGAATTTAGTTTTTTAATTTTTGTTATTGTATTATAAATTATACCTGAATATGCACCTTTCCATCCTGCATGGATACATCCAACAATACCATTGTTTGCATCATACAAAATTATTGGAACGCAGTCAGCAGTAACAACACCTAGAGCAATGCCTCTCATCTTGGTTATAATTGCGTCAGCTTTAATTTTTTTCCTATAATTATTTTTTTTTATCTCGACTACTTTATTACTATGAGTTTGATACATTAATATTAAATCATTAGTTTTTACGTCCATTTTTCTTGCTACAAAATTTAAGTTTTTATTAATATTTTTTTTATTATCTTTTGACCCTCTTCCACAGTTTAAACTTTTATAAATACCCTTTGAAAACCCATTTTTTTTTGAAAAAAAACAATGTTTTATATTCATGAATTTTTTAAGATTTTTTGAGTAAAACATTATTCAAATCCAATAAAATTATCTTTATTAAATTGATATGCTAAAATCACTTTAAATAAATTCCCCATAGAATTGGGACTTAACAGTCTTTTTATTCTTAAATAAAGATCTGATTGTTCAGAAAATCTCATTTTTTTTGCAACTATTTTTGCTCTTTGTAAAATACCCATATTTTCTAAAAATTGTTTTTGGGTAATTACACCTTTAACTTTTAAATCGTTTTTTAAAAAATATTCACTGAGCAGATTAAAATTTACATGAGCAGTAACATCAGCTTTGCCCAAATTTTTTAATAATTCATTTTTTTTGTGTTTCATTACTGATTGTAAGGTATTTTGATTATTTGGTCTTAAATAACCGTAATCTATCAATAAAATGCATCCTGTTAATTCAGAAATTTTTTTAATTATTTTTTTTAATTCCATGAGACCTAATTTAGGAAATTCAATAAAATTTAACTTTTTTAATGATTTATAGGACTCAATAGCTTTGATGTTTGTCTCTGTAGTTTTCTTAAATATTTCTCTGATATAATAATTTTTATCAAGTTTATAGTTTTTTTCAAATATATGATTTTTTATCTTTTTAAATTGTTTAATCGGTATCGCATCAAAAAATTCATTACCAAAAAAAATTACCGGTCCCTTTTTTATTAATTTAAAATTATTTATCCAATGCACGTCTTTATTTGAAATATTTTTTTTCTGTATATTTTTTAGATAACTACTCTCCTCATATAAAAAAACTTTTTTAATTGAATTAAATTCTGGAAAATTTTTAAAACATCTTAAAAGAACTTTTGTTAAGCTTCCATCCCCAGGACCTAATTCAATAATGTTAAAATTTTTTGGCTTACCGAATAATTCCCAGGAAGAAATAATCCAAATAGCAATCATTTCACAAAATAAAGGCGAAAGTCTTGGAGAAGTTATAAAGTCACCTTTTTTTCCAAACGGTAATCTAGAAGCATAGTATCCAAATTTCTTATCATATAAAACATTGTAAAAAAATTTATCAACCGGCATAATTTTAGATTTTTTGAAAAACTTTAAATTAGATTTCATTTTTTTTTCGAAGAATAAACATTATTATTAAGCCACTTAAAATCATGATAAAACTTAATACCGTTCCCATACTATACAAATTAAATAAATAACCTATTTGTTTATCTGGCTCTCTAAAAACTTCAGATATGATTCTAAAAACACCGTACAAAATTAAAAAAAAGTAAGAACATGTTCCAATTTTATATTTATTTTTAAAAACTAATTTATTTAATATTAAAAACAAAATTATCCCTTCCAGTAATGCCTCATATAATTGAGAAGGGTGCCTAGGATTCATATCTACCAACGGAAAAATTACACTCCAAGAAACATTCGTTACTTTACCAATTAGCTCACTATTGATAAAATTAGCTATACGACCAAAAAAAATTCCAATAGGTGAAACACAAGCTATAATATCTAACATAAAAAATGTTGGTGTTTTTTTCTTAAATGAAAATATATATGTTCCAATTATTATTCCTATCAGCGCCCCATGAAAGGACATTCCACCTTCCCATACTTTAAAAATATCTATTGGATTTAAAAAATAATATTCAAAGTTATAAAAAATTACATAACCAAGTCTACCACCTATGATAATAGAAATAATTAAATAAGTAATTAAGTCGTCAAAATCACCTAATTTAAATTTAAGATTTGAATGACTTAAAATATGACTAACAATTTTTTTGCCAAACCACCAACCGATTAAAATTCCGAAAATATAAGCAAGAGAATACCATCTAATGACAATGAACCCAAAATCTAATAAAATAGGGTCTAAATTGTGGGTGTACATAGTTTCTTATAACATATTTGAAATTAGTATTACCATCAAATAAGGTGAGTTATGAATAATTCAGAGAAAATTTTGAAATCATTATCTAGTTTAATTGAAAATGGAATTTTAACCTCGAAGGATATTCAAAAAGAAATATCTACAGATCTTAAGTTCAAAAAAGACAAAATAATAGGCAAACTTGATCTTGTGACAAGAGAAGAGTTTGAAGTCTTAAAAAAGATTGTTCAAAAACAAGATTTAATTATTAAAAAATTGATAAAAAAAAAAAAATTAAAGAGGTAAAAATATTTTTACTTGCAATCCATTAAATTTACTTTTGCCAAGTTGAATGTTACCTCCATGAGAGTTAATTATATCTTCTACAATAGCTAGGCCTAAACCGACACCAGATTGGTTTAAGCTTCTACTTTTATCTAATCTAAAAAAAGGCTTAAACACGTTCTTGTATTGATTTTCAGGAATACCTGGACCATCGTCTTCTATTACTATTAATGCTTTTTTATTTCCTTTTTGAGCTTTGACATACACCTTATTTCCATAAGTTAATCCATTTTGAATTATATTTTCAAAAGACCTCTTCAAAGCAGTTTGTCTTCCTTTAAACTCTATAATTTGATTATTACTCTCATAAATTAATCTATCGTTATTAAAATTATTCTTTATTGAAATTAAAAGATTATCCAAGTCTATTTCCGTTGTAGTTTCTTGAGTTTGAGTTTTAGCAAATTGCAAGTAATCATTAAGCATTCTTTCCATTTCATCAATATCTCTAGACATTTTCTCAGAAATTTCTTTCTGTTTTAGGAATGCTAGCTGTAATTTTAAACGAGTTAAAGGTGTTCTTAAGTCATGACTAATTCCTGAAAGCATCTCCGCTCTTTGGTTTAAATGGCGATTAATTCTCTTTGCCATACGGTCAAATTCAAATGCAGCTTTTCTTATTTCTTGAGACCCTGAAGCTCTAAAATCATTTACATAATCTCCTTTTCCAAATCTCTCAGCAGCTTTAGCCAATTTTACCAAGGGTTTTGTTTGATTCTTTAAAAATATTAAGGCAATTATGACTAAAACTAAAGAAGGGAGCGTAGTCCATAAAAGAAAAAGTCTTACAGAAGAAGTTGAAACTGTGTCTTTAGGAACTAAAAATTCTATAACATCGTTCCCTGAACGAATCTTTATTTCAACAGCATTTTTAAACTTCGAGGTGTTGAACCAATAATTATTATTCCCAAAAACTGATTTTAGTTCTCTTCTTAATGACCTATCCATTGGACTAAACTTTCTCTCACCACTATTTTCAGGAAAAATTTCTTGATTAATTCCAATCTCAAAATTAAAGTTATTTTTATAACTATCAGTAAAAAAATCTAAATTTTTTTTGTCGTTTTGGTAAATTTCCTCTATCGTTTTTAATTGATTAACTAATGACCTAGTTATGTTCTTATTAGCTTTAATCCAAACACTATCGTAAAAAACTATTGTTATGATAATTTGTAGAATAATTGTAGGAGCAGCAACAATAATTAAAGCTCTATAAAAAAGTCTTTTTGGTAAAATATATTTTAAAAATTTATTCAATCCAGAGAACATAGCCCGAACCTCTAATTGTTTGTAGATATTTTGGATTTTTTGGGTTGATTTCCAATTTTTGTCTCAATCTTGTTATCATTACATCTATTGATCTTTCTTGAGTTATTCCAGAAATTTTTCCAATTTTTTCTCTAGTAAATGTTATTCCTGGATTAGCAAGCATTTCAATCAAAACTTTTTTTTCTGAATTATTAATTTTTTTAGTCTTATTGCTTAAACTGATAGTCATCTTATTCAAATCTATTTTAGCATCACCAACACTATGGTTAGATTTTAAATCAATTTTATTTTTTTTAGTAATTATATTTTTAATCCTAAGTAGCAACTCTTTTGGTTCAAAAGGTTTTCCTATGTAATCATCTGCACCAAGCTCAAGACCTTTTATTCTATTTTCTACTTCGCCTTTTGCGGTTAGCAGTATTATAGGGATTTGAATTTGTTTTTTTATTTCTTTTGTTAAATCATAACCATTTTGTCCAGGCATCATTACATCAAGGATAATTATATCAAATTTCAAATATTTTAATCTTTCTTTGGCCTGATCAGCATTTTCTGCTGTTGATACAATATAACTATTCTCAGACAAATAATCTCTCAAAAGATCTCTGATCCTATTATCATCATCCACTATTAAAATATGATTTTTATTATTGTCCATCTATTATCTTTTTTAAAACATCTTTAAATTTAATTACTGAGTCTGAACTTGAATTTTTTAATGCATTAAATATCCTTTTTTTTTGAGTATTATAAACTAAATCGAAAAAGGTTTTACCTTCTTTATCAAGATATAAGTTTTTTTTTCTTGTGTCAGCTTCATCTTGAATTTGTTTGATCATTTTTGATTTAATTAGATCTCTTAAAACTCTATTTAAGCTTTGTTTTGTAACTTTAAGTTTGAAAATCAATTCTCCTAAATTTATTCCAGGATTTCTCTCAATAAGATTTAATGCCCTTAAGTGAGCCGGACCAAAAAATTTCTTTGATAAGACTTCTTTTGGATCAGAGAATGTTTCTCTGTAGGCGTAATATAACAACTGTATAAACTCTTTGATTTGTTCATCTTTAAGGTAAAGTAAATCTTTCATTATGGTCAGTTATATTGACTTATTTTACTAATGAATATACTTTTTTATAAAAAAAAAATCTATATATTTACTTTTAATGGAAAGCATACCTTACGACAAGCGAACAGGAAAAATTTGGTTTAACGGAAAAACTGTAAATTGGGCAGATGCCAACATTCATGTACTTAATCATGGACTACATTATGCTAGCTGCGTATTTGAGGGTGAGAGGGTTTATGATGGAGAAATTTTTAAACTAGAGGAGCATACAGAAAGACTTTTTTATTCTGCAAAGAGAATGGGCATAACTGTTCCTTACTCTCAAAAAGATATTAATGTAGCCTGTAAAAATATTGTAAACGTTCAAAAAGTTCAAAACGGATATGTAAGACCATTGATTTGGCGAGGCAGTGAGATGATGGCTATATCCGCGCAAAAAAATAAAATACATGTAGCTATTGCGACTTGGGAATGGGGATCATACTTTGATCCAAAATTAAAGTTAAATGGAATTAAATTAGATATTTCAAATTGGAGAAGACCTGCTCCAAATACTATACCATGGGATACTAAAGCAGCAGGTTTATATATGATTTGTACTTTATCTAAGCACGAGGCAGAAGCGAAAGGTTTTACAGACTCTCTTATGCTAGATCACGAAGGCAACATTGCTGAAGCAACAGGTGCTAATATATTTTTCAAAAATAAAAATGGAGAATTGCATACGCCTGTACCTGACTCATTTTTAGATGGAATAACTAGACGAGAGGTAATTAAAATTGCAAAATCAAAAGGAATTAATGTTATTGAAAGAAAAATTAAACCTGAAGAAATGAAGGAATTTGTAGGATGTTTTTTAACGGGTACTGCAGCTGAAGTAACCCCAGTTTCAAAAATATCTGAATATTCCTTTGAAGTTTGTAAGATGATCACAGATTTAAATGAATCTTATCAAAACCTAGTAAGAAAAAAATCTGCAGCTTAATTTTTTTTTGCAGTGATTAGCACTGACCAAGCAAAGTATCTAAAAATTTTTATTTTAAAAAGTAATTGATCTAACTTTACTAGTTTCTTAAAAATTTTCGAGTTATTAGAACCATAAAAAGGAAAAAAAACTAGAGTTAAGAAACCATAATACTTTATATTTATATCTTTAAAATTTTCTTTGAGTATTTCAAAATCTTTGAATACAAGAGGATGCTCATCTTTAGATCTAGACTTGGGTGTAATTAAACGGTAAAAATTTATTAAAGGATTTGTTCCAAGCGGTTCAATAAATAATAATGTTCCATTAGGTTTTAAAATTCTAGAAATTTCATTTATACATTTAGAAATTTGAAGATGGTGTAGTATTCCCAAACCATAAACTATATCAAATTTGTTATTACTAAAATTTGTATTTTCACAATTATCAACGAACAATTCAACTTTCGAGTTCGGGTTAGAAAATTTTTTTTTTGCTTTCAAGATTGATACATCAGAAATATCAATACCAGTTATTTTCTTTGGGTTAAATTTGATCACTTTTTCTATAACTGGTCCTACACCACATCCGTAGTCTAAAATTTCAGAATTTTTAGCATGTAAGTTCAAAAAATTATAAAAATCTTCCCAGGCATTTAAAATTGCCTTATAAAAAATATTTTCAAATCTCCCTTTAGATTTAGCTTGTAATCTATTATGAAATTCTTTCTCTCTTAAATTTTGATCAGTTAAAGCCATTACAAGTCTTTCTTATCTTGATCAATCGCGTGATCTATCCCTTTCATTAAATAATCATAGCCAGTGTAAAGTGTCAAAAATGCAGAAAACCACAAAAGTATTATTCCTATAGTTTGAGCATTATAGTCTTGGAAATTAATTATTTTGTTTCCACTTTCTCCAGTCAATAATATAGCGATTGATATCATTTGAATAAAAGTTTTAAGTTTTGATAGGCTTGTCACCCGCATCGTTATTTGACCTTTAGCTAAAAATTCCCTTAAACCAGAAATCAAAATTTCTCTTGTCAAAATTATTATTGCAGCAATTACCTCATAATTTTTAATTGTTCCATTCATTACTAATAGAATTAGAGCAGCTGCTACCAGAATTTTATCCGCTATTGGATCTAAAAGTTCCCCTAATTTTGACTCTTCTTTAAACATTCTTGCTAAAAGACCATCCAAATAATCTGTAAAACTAGCTAAAACGAATAGAAAAAAAGGTATTAGGTCGCCAAAAAAACCAGGAATGAAAAATGTCATTACAAAAATTGGAACAATAATTATTCTTCCTATTGTAAGTATGTTTGGTATCTTTAGCTTCATTTATTCGTGAAAATAATCATATATTTTCTTTGCGATATTGTCTTCAATTCCTTCAACTGACTTTAAATCATCATAACTTGCAGACTCTACAGCTCGCGCAGACCCAAAATGATTTAATAGAGCTCGCTTTCTTTGTTTCCCTATTCCTTGAATTTGATCAAGCAAAGACTTACTAAGGTTTTTCTTTCTTTTAGCTCTATGAGTGCTAATAGCAAATCTATGCGCCTCATCTCTTAGTCTTTGAATAAAAAATAGAAGGGGGTCATTTTTGTTTAAGATAAACTCTTTATTATTGTGATAAATTTTTTCTTCTCCTGCATTTCTTCTTTTACCTTTAGCCACAGCCAAAATTGGTAGATCGTGTAAACCAAGTTCATTCAAAACCTCTCTACTTACTGAATATTGTCCTTTACCTCCGTCAATTAAAATCAAATCTGGAAGAGATAACGAACCTGATTTTTCTTTTATAGCTTTTGAAAATCTTCTAAATAAAACTTCTTTCATCATTCCATAATCATCATTTTTTATTTTCTCATCCTTGATATTAAATTTTCTATATCTTTTTTTAACAAAACCCTCATTACTAAAGCATATTAGCGCTCCAATAGAGTCTGTACCTTGAATATGACTGTTATCATAAACTTCTATAAGATCTATATTGCTATTAAGTTTAAATTTAGCAGCAAGAGATTCAATTAAATTATTATTCGTATCAGATTGAACTAGTTTTTGTTTTAAAGCTTGTTTTGCATTTTTTTCAGCTAGTTTTGAAATAGAAACTTCATTTTTTGCTTTAGCTTTTTTAATTATTATTTGTTTACTTTCTTTTGAGGAGAATGTTTTCTCAAGAAGTTTTTTCTCGTTAGTTTCAATGTTTGTAAGAATTAAAGCAGGTATAGTTTTGTTTTCATAAAATTGAGATAAAAAAGATGATAAAATTTCCTCAATTTTGTCATCCGTATCATGTTTTGGATAAAATGCTTGGTTACCCCAGTTTTGTTTGGATCTAAAAAAGAAAACCTGAATACAAGTTTTTCCAGTTTCTTTATAGATACTTATTACATCAGCTTCATTTAAATTGGTTTGATTAATTTTTTGAGATGTTTGTATTTGGGTTAAAGCTTTTATTCTATCTCTTGCGATAGCTGCTTTTTCGTAATCAAGTTCTTTACTGGCTTCTTCCATCTCTTTAGATAAGTTTTTTTGAATTCTTCTTGATTTACCTGAAATAAAATCTATCGCATCATTTACGGTAGATAAATAATCTTTTTCTTGAATATGCCCAACACAGGGTCCAGAGCATCTTTTAATTTGATAAAGAATACACGGACGGTCTCTATTTTTAAAAACTGTATCATCACAAACCCTTAATTGAAAAATCTTTTGTAGAATTTTAATTGTCCAGTTGGCTGAACCTATTGATGCAAATGGACCAAAATAATAACCTGTTTTTGATTTTTTTCCTCTCAACTTAGTTAGTTGAGGCCATTTATCTTTATTACCAATGTATATGTATGGAAAAGATTTATCGTCTCTCAATAAAATGTTGTACCTAGGTTTATGTTTTTTAATTAAGTTTGCTTCAAGCAGTAAAGCCTCACTTTCATTACTTGTAGTAGTTGTCTCTAAGTTATGAGTTAGAGATAACATTCTCTCAGTCCTAATAGGTAGATTTGAGTCTGTTACGTAACTCTTAAGCCTGTTTGGGATATTTTTTGCTTTACCAATATAAAGAATTTCTCCTGTTGAGCTTAACATTTTATATACGCCAGGATTTTTAGGAATTAATGGTATCTGATCTTTAATTACTTTTTTACCTAACTCTAAACTGTTTATCATAATTTAGTCTTTGAAACTTCAATACCAACTGATTTAGTTTTTTTAAGGATATCTAGTTTTTCTAATTTTAAATTTATTTTTTTAACAAGTTTATTTTTAAAAATAATATTAAAAATATTCTCTGCCAAATCCTCAAGTAATTCATGGTGTTTAAAGTTTGTAAGTTTTTCAATTTTCATTACAACTTCTTCATAATTTAAAATTGAATTTAAGTCTCTTCTATTTGGAGACACATAAGGATCTGTCAAAATTTCAATATTAAATTTTACCCTTTGCTTATTTTTTTTTTCAAAGTCATGTATTCCAACTAAAATCTTCAAAGTAAGATCTTTAATGATTACTTTTCTTTTATATTTAAATTTTTCTCTTTTTTTAAATTTTATTATTTTCATTCTTTTGTATTAATTATATCAGGCGTTTGCCATGCCAGTCTTTGCCCACCATCAATATTAATTATTTCTCCAGTTATACTTTTGCTTTCGATAAGAAATTTTACCCCATTACAGATATTTTCTAAATCTACTTTTTTTCTTAATATTATTGACTTCCACTGTTTCTTAAAATGTCTCTCAGATTGTCTTTTGTTTTTTAAAGTAGGGCCAGGTGAGATACCATTCACTCTAATATTAGGAGCCAATTTCATCGCTGAGGTTTTTGTTAAAACAGCTAAAGAAGATTTACTTAAAGTATATGAGAAAAAAAAGGGAGTTAATTTTTCAACTCTTTGGTCAATAATATTCACAATACAACCCTCTTTATTTTTCAATAATTTATAAAAGTTTTGAGTCAGAATAGCAGGCGCTTTTAAGTTTACATTAATATGTTTTGAAAATGATTTTTCAGAGAAATTCTCAAGATTATCATTTTCAAAAATAGAAGCATTATTAATTAGACAATCTAAGCCTTTCATCTTTTTATGCGCAGTCCTAATTAAATTATTGGATTGCTTAAAATTATTTAAATCTGCTTTTAATAGAAAAGCCTCAGCGCCAAGTTCTTCTAGTTCTTTTTTTAATTTTAAAGCACTACTTTTAGATTTATTAAAATGAATAACTATTTTAGTATCATAATTTACTAAGCTTTTTGCAATCGCAGCACCGATCCTTGTAGCTCCACCAGTAATAATTATTTTTTTGGCTTCCATCTTTTTATTGCCTTTTTAGGTTTTGTACCTGGCATTCCCATCGTTGATCTCCCTTTTGGGTAAACCTTACTTTTTAAATTATATTGAGAAATTTTTGGATTTAAAGTTATTTCAAGTTCACTTGCTTCCAACTTTCTCATTTCATCTCTCAATTTTGCAGCCTCCTCAAACTCTAAGTTAGATGCAGCTTCTTTCATCTTTCTATTTAATGCTTTTAGATGCTTTTTTAAGTTTCCGCCTACATTTGAGCCTTCACTAATTTTTACGTAATCTTTTTCATAAACTGACTCTAATATATCGCTGATCTCTTTTTTTACAGATTCTGCAGTTATCCCATTTTTTTTATTATACTCTAACTGCTTATTTCTTCTTCTATCAGTTTCCTTTATAGCTTTATCAATACTTTTTGTGACTTTATCAGCATACAAAATTACTTTACCATCTATGTTACGAGCAGCTCTTCCAATAGTTTGTATTAAAGAAGTTTCAGATCTTAAAAAACCTTCTTTATCTGCATCTAATATTGCCACCAAAGCGCACTCAGGTATATCTAGTCCCTCTCTCAATAAATTTATGCCAACAAGAATATCAAATACTCCCATTCTTAAATCTCTAATAATTTCAATTCTTTCTAAAGTATCTATGTCGGAGTGCATGTATCTTACTTTAAGACCATTTTCGTGAAGGTATTCAGTAAGATCTTCTGCCATCTTTTTAGTAAGTGTTGTCGCAAGAACCCTATAACCTTTTTTCACTATTTCTTTTGCTTCATGCATAAGATCGTCCACCTGAGTTTTAGCTGGCCTTATTTCTACTGGTGGATCTATTAAACCTGTTGGTCTAATGATTTGATCAATATGTTTATTGCTGGTTTGTTTGAGTTCCCATGGCCCTGGAGTAGCAGACACGAATATAGTTTGTGTTCTCATTAAATCCCACTCCTCAAATTTTAAAGGTCTATTATCCATACAGGACGGTAGTCTAAATCCATACTCAGCCAAGGTGCTCTTTCTTGTACGGTCTCCTTTATACATTCCATTTAACTGAGGAACAGTTACATGACTTTCATCTACAAATATAATTGCGTTATCTGGAAAATATTCAAATAGAGTAGGTGGAGGTTCTCCAGCTTTTCGACCAGATAAAAACCTCGAATAATTTTCGATGCCTGCACAAGTTCCAGTCGCTTCAATCATTTCTAAATCAAATTTAGTTCTTTCTCTTAGTCGCTGCTCTTCTAAAAGTTTATTATTCTCTCTGTGTTTTTTTAAAGTTTCAGCTAATTCAGATTTTATTTGTCTAATAGCTTGATCGATAGTTGGTTTTGGAGTTATGTAGTGGCTATTAGCGTAAATTTTTATAATGGAGTAATCATTTGTTTTATCACCAGTAAGTGGATCAAATTCTTCAATCTTTTCTAATTTATTTAAATTAAAACTTATTCTCCAAGCTCTATCTTCCAAATGTGACGGAAAAATTTCTAAATTTTCTCCTCTTACTCTAAAAGTGCCTCTAAAAAAATTTTGATCATTTCTTTTGTACTGTAAGTTTATAAAAGCTCTGATTAAATCATCCCGTTCATACTCATAATTCTTTTTTAAAGTAATTGTCATTTTTGAGTACGCCTCTACAGAACCTAAACCATAAATACATGATACACTCGCAACAATAATTACATCATCTCTTTCCAACAAAGATCTTGTTGCCGAGTGTCTCATACGATCAATTTGCTCATTAATTGAAGCTTCTTTTTCTATATAAGTATCAGATCTAGGCACGTATGCTTCTGGAGTGTAGTAATCGTAATATGACACAAAATATTCTACAGCATTGTCTGGGAAAAAACCTTTAAACTCTCCGTACAATTGAGCAGCTAAAGTTTTATTTGGCGCTAGAATAAGAGCTGGCCTATTAGCCTTTTCGATAACTTTTGCCATTGTAAAAGTTTTACCCGATCCAGTAACCCCCAAAAGCACTTGTTCTTGTTTGTTATCTTTTAAGTTTTTTAATATTTGCTTTATAGCCTCCGGTTGGTCCCCGCTAGGTTGAAAATCACTTTTGATTTTAAAGTTAATACCTCCCTCTAACTTCTTAATTTTTTTTGAGTTATTAACTTCTAGATCAGCTAATTTTTCTTGATAAGTATTTTGCATTTTGTGTTAATAATAAATTAATTATATTATAAATTTCAATGAGCATAGTTTCCAATAGTTTAAAACGTATAAAACCGTCGCCTACAATAGCAGTTACCTCAAAAGCTAGAGAAATGAGAGCTGCTGGAAAGGATGTAATAGGTTTAGGTGCTGGAGAGCCTGATTTTGATACTCCAGATAATATTAAAGAAGCAGCAATCGAAGCGATTAGAAAAGGCGATACGAAATATACTGCAGTGGATGGAACCCCGGCGTTAAAAAAAGCTATCCAGGCAAAATTTTCTAGAGAAAATGATTTATCATATGAGCTTGATCAAATTTCAGTTGGAACTGGTGGAAAGCAAGTTTTATATAACGCTTTTATGGCAACGATAAATAAAGGTGACGAGGTAATTATTCCAGCTCCTTATTGGGTTTCTTATCCTGACATTGTTTTGTTAGCTGGGGGAAAACCCAAAATAATTAAATGTGATGAAAAAAATAATTTTAAATTAACACCAGAAAAATTAAAAAAGGCAGTTTCAAAGAAAACAAAATGGATAATTATAAACTCTCCATCTAACCCTACAGGATCTGGCTATACAAAAGATGAGATAATAGCTTTATCAAAGATTTTAATAAAATATAAAAATTTATATATTTTAAGCGATGATATTTACGAACATATTACATATGACGGTTTTAAATTTTTTACAATTGCCCAAATTGAAAAATTAAAAAGCAGAACTTTAACTATGAATGGAGTGAGTAAATCTTACTCAATGACTGGTTGGAGGATAGGTTATGCTGCGGGCCCAAAAGAAATCATCAAAGCGATGGCTAAAATTCAATCCCAATCAACTAGTAATCCCACATCTATAAGCCAAGCAGCTGCGGTAGAAGCTTTGAACGGAACACAAGACTTTATTTTAGAGAGATCAAATTCTTTTAAAGAAAGAAGAAATTTTGTTGTTGATAGTTTAAATAACATAAAAGGTATAAGTTGTTTAAGCCCTGAAGGAGCTTTTTATGTTTTTCCTAATTGCAAAAAATTACTGAACAACAAAACTAAACTAAAATCTGACAAAGACTTTGTAGAAAAGTTATTAGAAAAAGCCGAGGTAGCTGTAGTTCAAGGTTCTGCTTTTGGATTAGAAGGTTACTTTAGAATATCTTATGCCACATCAATGGATAATTTAAAGAAAGCAATGGAAAGAATTAAATCTTTTTGTAATAGCCTTAATTAGACTCAGACAAATATTTTTCAGCTTCAAGTGCAGACATACAGCCCATACCAGCAGCTGTAACAGCTTGTCTAAAAATTTTGTCTTTTACATCACCCGCCGCAAACACTCCTGGAATATTTGTAGCCGTCGAGTCAGGTTGAGTTATAAGGTACCCTTCTTTATCCATTTTTAATTGATCTTTGAACAAAGATGTTGCTGGATCATGACCTATAGCAATAAATAAACCGTCAACTTTAAGATCTTTAACTTTATTATCTTTTACATTTTTAATTTTTAATGCATTCACAGTTTTAGGCTCTTTTGTACCTAATACGTCTTCAACAACGCTGTCCCAAATAATTTCTATTTTTTTGTTTGCTTTTAATTTTGCTTGAAGCATTTTTTCTGCTCTTAATTCATTCCTTCTATGGATTAGATAAACTTTTGAAGCAAACTTAGTTAGAAACATTGCTTCTTCAACTGCAGCATTTCCACCACCTACTACAGCCACCTCTTTATCTTTAAAGAAGAATCCGTCACAAGTAGCACATGCTGAAACTCCAAAACCTCTAAATTCTTGCTCAGACTTTATATTTAACCAACGAGCTTGTGCTCCAGTAGATATTATAAAACTATCTGCAGTATAAATTTGACCACTGTCTCCAATAGCTTCAAAAGGTTTTTTAGATAAATCCACTTTATTTATGTGATCTTGTATCATTTCAGTACCTACAGCTTCGGCTTGGCCCTTCATTTCATCCATCAACCATGGGCCTTGAATCACTTTGGAGTATCCAGGGTAATTTTCAACATCTGTAGTAGTAGTTAATTGTCCTCCAGGTTGTGATCCATGAACAAGTATTGGTTTAAGCATAGCTCTAGCCGCATAAATAGCTGCTGTATAGCCAGCTGGACCAGATCCAAGAATTAACACTTTTGTATGTTTAGATGATTTATTACTCATAATGTAAAGGTTATATAGTAACTAATGTTAGAATTAAAAGCACTTCTTTTAACGCAAGGTATGCACGGTATGGTTAGTCAAGTAGAAGGATTAGCTAAAGCTTTGGGCCTAAGTTATAAACACCAAAAAATTGAATTAAAATCTTTTTGGAATTTTATTCCTCCAAAAATCAGCCCAATATCAGAAAATTTGGTAAAAAATAAATTCGTATGCGATTGTAAAGTTATTATATCCTGTGGAAGAAAAAGTGTAATTCCATCAATAGCTCTAAAAAAAAGATTAGGAAACCAAATTTTTAACATTCACATTCAAGACCCCAAAGTTTCTTTTGAAAACTTCGATCTCATAGTGAGCCCAGAGCATGACAATCTAAAAGGAGAAAATATAATTAACACCACAGGAGCTATTCATTATTTAAATAAAAAAGAAATAAATGATAATTCTCTATATTTAGGTATAGAAAAAGATAAGAAAAGAGAATTGGTTGCTTTTATCATTGGCGGACCAAACAAATATTACAAGTATTCTGAAAAACAAATTCATGAACTTTTTAACAAAGTTAAAACCTTATTTACCCCAGATAGATTTAAGATAATTGTAATTCCTTCATATAGAACATCTGAAAATATTTTAAAGGCAGCCTTTAACACATTCAATGTTGACCATCACGTTGTCAAATCAGTTGATAAAAAGGCTTATCTCTCAGCATTAGCAATTTCGAACTATTTAGTTGTAACATGCGACTCTACGTCTATGATCTCAGAGGCAGCTATGACTGGAAAACCTGTTTACATTGCGATGATGAAGTCTTCAAAGCCAAATGGAAGATTTAAAAAATTTTATTCACAATTGAGAGATTTAGGTATAACTAGAGAATTAGAAGACAGAGTTGAAAGTTGGAGTTACAATAAATTAAATGAGGTAAACAGAATTGCACCGATTGTAAAAGCAAAGATGAAAAAAAATGGAATTATTTAAATCTTTAGAAAGCAAAACAAAATTATTTACAGACCCTTTTAAACACTTTGAAATCAATGAACCATTGACACAAAATGCAATTGATGAAATTTGCAGTGCTGAAATTGCAGATCCTAAAAAGCAAAATTTGAATTATGACGGCACTAGAGCTTTAGATGGAGGAGAGGGGACTTTTCGAGCTGGAATTAAAGATGGAGGAAAAGCAAAAAAACTTAGATGCTATGTTACTAAAGAAAACTCTAGTAAATTTCCTTATCTAACAAATTTTATTGAAGAACTAAGATCACCTGAAGTTTATAAAAAAATAGGCTCTTTAATTGAAAAAGATTTAAGTAATTCATATGTGAGACTAGAGGTAATTTGTGACCGTGAGGGTTTTTGGCTGAAACCTCATTGTGATATAAAAGAGAAATTAATGTCCTCAATAGTTTTTGTTAATTTACATAACGAGTCAGAAAATTTAGGAACTGATTTTTATGATGCAAAATTAAATAAAGTCAAAACCGTTCCTTATAAACATAATTATGGATATTTTTTTACTAGTGGACCAAATACATGGCATGGAATGGAAAAAAAAGAGATTAAAAAAGAAAGAAGATGTATCCAAATAAATTACGTTACTTTTGAGACTGATTGGAAAGTAAAAAGTTAAATATCCTGTAATGATGTAACAGTAATATCTTTCAATTTTAGAGATTTTATTCCCTCCAAACAAACTTTAGCAGTTGACATATTAGTACAATATGGAACTTTATTGGCCAAAGTAGCTCTTCTCAAAGCTACTGCATCGCTTAATTGTGCCTCACTATTTCCTCCTCCAGTATTAATTACCAAAGCTATTTTTTTAGCATTAAGAACATCTACAATATGTGGAGATCCTTGATTTACTTTGTTTATTTTTTTACACTTGATTCCATGCTGACTGATATAATCAGCAGTGCCTCCAGTTCCACAAAGTTTAAAGTTTAACTTAACCAATTGCTTAGCTAAATGTACCCCTTCTTCTTTATGACTATTTTTTAAAGAGATAAAAGCTAAACCCTTTTTAGGAAGAGAATTTGAAGCTGCTATTTGGCTTTTAGCAAAAGCCATTCCAAAATTTTTATCAAAACCCATTACTTCACCTGTAGACTTCATCTCTGGCCCAAGTAAAAGATCGCTATTAGGAAATTTATTAAAAGGAAATACAGCCTCTTTTACCGCAAACATATCTTTTGTTTTACTTTTCAAGCTGAACTTAGTTAATTTTTCTCCAGCCATAACTCTAGAGGCTATCTTTGCGAGCGGTAAATTTTTTGCTTTTGAGACAAACGGAACAGTTCTACTAGCTCTTGGATTTACTTCTATCACATAAATTTTGTCATTTTTAATTGCATATTGAACATTCATGAAGCCTTTGACCTTTAAAGCCAAAGCTAATTTTTTTGTTTGATTTTCTATTTCCTTAATTAAAAAAGATTTAATCGATACTGGCGGTAGACTGCACGCAGAGTCACCTGAGTGTATACCAGCTTCCTCTATGTGCTGCATGATACCAGCTACGAAAACATTTTTCCCGTCTGAAATAGCATCAACATCAACTTCCATTGCATTATCAATAAATTTATCAATTAAGATCGGATTTTTTTCTGCAACTTTAAATGCTTCTTTAACAAAATTCTTAAGCTGGCTTTTTTCATGAACTATTTCCATAGCTCTTCCACCTAGTACGTATGAGGGCCTTACCATTAAAGGTAAACCTATTTTATCAGCTATCTTAATTGCTTGAGGAAAAGTTTTTGCAATACCGCTCTCAGCTTGATTTAATTTTAATTTATTTAAAAGATTTCTAAATCTATCTCTATCTTCAGCAAGATCAATTGAAGTATATTGAGTACCTAAAATTGGAAGTTTATTTTCGTGCAAAAATTTTGCAAGTTTTATAGGGGTTTGACCCCCAAATTGTGTAATTACACCTTTTACATTACCTTTTGATTTCTCTTTTTTTATAATATTGAAAACGTATTCATCAATTAAAGGTTCAAAATACAATCTATCACTCGTATCGTAATCTGTTGATACAGTTTCTGGATTACAATTAACCATAATTGTTTCATATTTAGCCTCTTTGAGAGCAAAACTAGCTTGGCAACAGCAATAATCAAACTCGATACCTTGACCAATTCTGTTTGGACCTCCGCCAAGTATTATTATTTTATTTCTACTAGAAGGTTCGGACTCACATTCTGTATAAGATGAGAAATTTCTTTGATAAGTAGAGTACATATATGGAGTAAAAGATTTAAATTCTGCAGCACAAGTATCTACTTTTTTATAAACAGGTAAAATTTTTAATGCAGTTCTTTTCTTTCTGATTAATGTTTCTGAAACATTTGTAAGTTCAGATAATTTTTTATCAGAAAACCCGATTGATTTAATGTAATTAAACTCATTGAAATTTTTTGGAAGACCTTTTTTCTTAATTTTAATTTCGTTATCTACAATTTCTTTTATTTGACTTAAAAACCAAGGGTCTATTTTTGAGAGTTTATGTATTTTATTTAAATTGATTTTTTTTCTAATTGCTTCTGCAACAAGCAAAATTTTATTAGGAATATTATCTTTAAGTTTCTTCTCAATTTTTTCTTTATTAAGATTAAATATTTGATCTAAACCTGAGAAACCTGTCTCCAAAGAAACCAATGCTTTTTGTAAAGACTCTTTAAAGTTTCTGCCTATCGCCATAGCTTCACCTACAGATTTCATTGATGTGCCCAAGACTGCTGCTGAAGTTGAGAATTTTTCAAAGGTAAATCTTGGAATTTTTGTTACAACATAGTCTATTGTAGGTTCAAAAGAAGCAGGCGTTACTTTTGTAATTTCATTTTTTAATTCATCTAAAGTATATCCAATTGCTAGTTTTGCAGCTACTTTTGCTATTGGAAATCCAGTTGCTTTAGAAGCTAAAGCAGATGATCTTGAAACTCTTGGATTCATCTCAATAATTACCATTCTTCCATTTTTTGGATTTATTGCAAATTGGACGTTAGATCCCCCCGTTTCTACTCCTATTTTTCTTAAGCAAGCTATAGAAGCGTTTCTCATGACTTGATACTCTTTATCAGTTAAAGTTAGTGCAGGCGCGATTGTAACAGAGTCTCCAGTATGGATGCCCATTGGATCTACGTTTTCAATTGAGCAAATAATAATGCAGTTATCATTTTTATCTCTAACTACTTCCATCTCAAATTCTTTCCAGCCCTCCAGACACTCTTCTACTAAAACTTGATTTACAGGTGACTCATGGAGTCCACTCTTTATTATTTTAAAAAACTCTTTTTTATTTTTGGCGATACCACCACCTAATCCTCCAAGAGTGAAAGCAGGTCTAATTATTGCAGGTAACCCGATCTGATTTAATACTTTAGTAGACTGATTAAAATTATTTACAATTTTTGATTTAGGAAGGTCTAAACCAATTTCGATCATATTTTTCCTAAATTTTTTTCTATCTTCAGCATTGGATATTGCTTTTGAATTAGCTCCTATCAGTTCAATTTTATATTTTTTTAGAATTCCCTTTTTTTCAGCCTCCATTGCTAAATTTAATGCTGTTTGACCACCCATGGTTGGTAATATTGCATCAGGTTTTTCTTTTATTAAAATTTTTTCAAGTACTTCTATTGTAATAGGTTCAATATAAGTTTTATCTGCAACATCTGGATCTGTCATTATAGTTGCGGGATTAGAATTAATTAATATTACTTTGAAGCCCTCATCCTTTAATGCTTTGCACGCTTGAGTTCCTGAGTAATCAAATTCGCAAGCTTGTCCAATAATAATAGGGCCAGCTCCGACAACTAAAATTTTTTTAATATCTTTTCTTTTTGGCATTTTTTTTCATACTTTTTATAAATTCTTCAAATAAATAAACACTATCTTGTGGACCTGGATTAGACTCTGGATGATACTGTACAGAATAAACGGGTTTATTTTTCAATTTAATTCCCTCAATACTATTATCGAAAAGAGATTGATGAGTAATTTGCACATTCTTTTTCAAACTGCTTCTTACAACTTCGAAACCATGATTTTGACTAGTAATTTCTACTTTCCCATTGATTAAATTTTTAACTGGATGATTTGCACCTCTATGGCCTAGGTTCATTTTTTTTGTTTTTGCACCTAAAGCTAAAGCAAGAATTTGATGACCAAGACAAATACCAAATACAGGTAGATTTTCTTTAATTAGTTCTTTAACAACAGGTATAGCATATTTACCTGTGGCTGCTGGATCACCTGGCCCGTTGGATAAAAAAATTCCGTTTGGTTTTAATTTAATAATATCTGCTACTAATGTTTTACAAGAAACCACTGTAACTCTACAATTAAAGTCTGAAAAATACCTTAAAATATTTTTTTTAATTCCATAATCTATTGCAACAACATGAAAGTTTTTTTTATTATTTTTTACATAGCCTGATTCTTTTTCCCAAGTTCTATAACCTTTCCAAGTATAATTTTTTTTTGTAGAGACCTTTTGCGCCAAATCTAAATTTTTTAAGCCACTCCATTTTTGTGTCTGCCTAAGGAGTTTTTTTATATTAAATTTGTTTTTCTTTGAGTAAGCTATCGTCCCTTTGGGAGCCCCTTTATCTCTAATAAAATTCGTGAGATTTCTTGTATCAATACCAGTGATACCTATAATTTTATTTTTTTTTAACCATTCATCTAAGCTTTTAAGCGCCCTATAGTTAGAAGGACTTGTAATCTCAGAATTTATAATTACTCCTTTAGTCCAAATTTTATTAGATTCATGATCTTCTTTATTGGTTCCTACATTTCCAACATGTGGAAATGTAAAATTTATAATTTGGTCAGCATAAGAAGGATCCGATATTATTTCTTGATACCCAGTAATTGAGGTGTTGAAACATACTTCACCTGTAGCAGTCCCTTGAAAGCCAAGACCTAAACCTTTAAAAAATTTACCGTTTTGTAGTATTAAAATAGCAGTGGAATCGATCTCATTAAGATTTTTATTTGAGTTTATATTTTGAATAAAAGGTTTCAAATACAACTCATGAGTTAAAGTAAAAAACTTATAAACATGATTTTGCGCAACATATGAAATAGTAATTAAATCGTCAAGAAAGTTCTTTTTATTTTAGATATGAATTGTGATTAAAATAATTTAAAAAAAATGTCTCTAAAAAAGCAAATTGAAGAAAAACTTAACGAAGCACTTAAGACCAAGGATAAAAATACCTACCCAACCCTTAGGCTAGTAGTTTCAGCTATTAAAGATGCTGAGATCGCTTATCGAACAAAGGGTCAAAAAGAAATGTCTGATAGCGATATAATGGCAATTTTGAAAAAAATGATAAAACAAAGAAATGAGTCTTGTGAAGTTTATAAAAAGGCAGGTCGTAATGAGCTTCTAGAGAATGAAACAAAAGAAATAAAAGTAATTAACGCTTTTTTGCCAAAACAACTTGGCGAAGAGGAGACAAAAAAGATATGTCAGGAAGCCATAAAATCCTCTGGAGCATCCTCCATGAAAGATATGGGTAAAGTCATGGGAGTATTAAAATCAAAACATGCAGATACCCTTGATTTTTCGAAAGTCAGCATAATCATAAAACAACTTTTAAATTAGATGAAATATCCAAAAGAATATCTTGATGAAATAAAATTGAGATTAAAAGTTTCCCAAGTTATAGGAAAAACGGTTCAATTAAAAAAAAGAGGAAAAGAGTTTATTGGTCTTTCACCTTTTAAGAATGAAAAAAGTCCATCATTTACTGTGAATGATGAAAAGGAATTTTACCACTGTTTTAGTAGCGGTGAGCATGGAAACATTTTTGATTTTTTAATGAAAACAAAATCTATAGGTTTTGGAGAAGCTGTAAGAACTCTTGCTGCAGAAGCAGGAATGCAGCCTTATAGATTTTCTAACTTTGATCAAAAAAAAGATACTAGATATCAAACTTATAAAAATATTTTTAGAGATTATACAAATTACTTTAGTCAGAAATTATTCAGTTTAGATAATAAAGAAGCTCTAGATTATCTTTCAAGAAGAGGATTAAAAAAAAATATTATTGAAGAATTTAAATTAGGTTACGTACCATGGCAAAACAATTTTTACGAAGAGTTAAAAAAAAAATATTCTGAAGAAGAAATAAATCTTACCGGACTTTATTATAAAAATGATAAATCTGGAAAATATACTGACCGATTTAATTCAAGAATTATATTTCCTGTTAATAATATCACAGGAGATACTATAGCTTTAGGTGGAAGGGTTATTCGTGAAGGAAAGTTAGCTAAATATATTAATTCTCCAGAAACAGAATTTTACAAAAAAGGAAACATGATTTTTAATTTAGATAAAGCTAAAGATTTAAGATCTGAGACAGATGAAGTTTTAATTGTAGAGGGTTACATGGATGTTGTAAGTGTTTACGCGTCTGGAATTAAGAATGTTATAGCAAATTCAGGCACTGCATTAACTGAGAGACAAATTAGCTTAATCTGGAAATTTTTTTCTAACCCTATAATTTGCTTAGATGGTGATGAAAGTGGACAAAAAGCTGCTTTGAGAATTGCAGAAAAATTATTTCCGCTTTTAAATGATAAAAATAAAATTTATTTTTCAATAATGCCGAATGGCTTTGACCCTGATGATTACATCAAGAAAAAAGGCAAAAACGGCTTATTAAATTTACTTAAGGAAAAAATAATTATTCAATCTTTTATTTGGAATTATCACCTAAATAAAATAGATCAAAATAACCCTTATGAGATCTCTAAATTTGAAAAAGAAATTAAAAACCTCTCATACTCAATTAATGATGAAACATTAAAAAAATATGTTTTGGAGGATTTTTTAGAGAAATTAAGAAAATTAACTCCAATTCAATCATCCAAACAAAATTACAGATTTACTAAATATAAAAAGAACAATGACTATCGAATTCTCAAAGAGACGAAAATTTTGCATCAAAAAAAGAAAGATTTATCAAAAATTCAGATAATTGAGTTTTCTATATTATTTATAATTTTAAATTATATTGAGATAGCCTCAAAAAAAGTAGAAGAATTGTCAGAAATAGAATTTCTTACAGATAAAAACGAAAAATTAAAAAGTGACCTTATATCTTCTCTCACAGCCGGAGGCGAAAAAGAGTTAATTATTACAAAAATAAATTCTGATTATAAGAAAATTATAGAAGAAATAAATGAAAATTCTAATATTCAAATAATTTCAAAAAATAAAAGCCAAGAAGAGATTTTGAACCTACTTCACGAATTAATTCAAAATTATAAAGATCAATGTAATTTAAGAAAAATAGAATCTCTCGAGCAAAAATTAATTAACAATTTAGACGAGAGGTCATATTCGGAATTAATTAAGCTTAAAAGCCAGCTAAATAGGGAATAATAAAAGTATAGATTTTTTAGACTTAGTCATTATATATATCCAACTACTCAAATATGGCTGAAAAACTCATAACAAAATCTTTTGAAAGACTTCTAGAAAAAGGCAAACACAGAGGTTTTATAACTTATGAAGAACTAGGTAAATCTCTAGGAAAAAGAAATAGCACATATGAAAATATTGAACGAGCATTTATTGTTTTAGTAGATGAAAAAATTACTTTAGTAGAAAAAAAATCCCAGTTCCAGTCGAATAAGAAAAAAGAGACGGTAACACAGAGCGAAGAAAAAACTTCAGATAAAAGCGATGATCCAATCAGAATGTATCTCAGAGAGATGGGGGGAGTTGAACTTCTTTCACGAGAGGGTGAAATAGCTATAGCAAAAAGAATAGAGGCAGGGAAAGATGTGATGATTAATGCACTTACTCAAAGTCCTATATTAGGAAAAAAAATATCAGAATGGAAAATGCAAATTGAAAATCAAGAAATGTTAGTTAGAGACATTATTGATATTGACTCCACATATGAAGATTTTGAAGCCTTAGATGATGACGATGATTTAAAAATAAATAAAAAATCTAAAACAAAAAAAGAAAAGGACAAAGACCAAGATGTTGAGAAGGTTGAAGAAAATAATAATAGCGAAGAAGATGAATTCAATGTTTCACTTGCTAAGATGGAAGAGGAAATTAAGCCGAAAATTATAAATATTTTGGAGTCTCTTAATAAAAATTACTCTAAACTTCAGAAATATCAAGTTGAAAAACTAGATTGTTTATTAGCTTCAAGAGAGCTATCAGTTTCTAAAAATAAAAATTTCAAAAAAATTCAAGAAATATTAGTTGATAATTTTAAAAATTTACAATTAGCACCACACGTTATTGAAGAACTAGTTCAAGCTCATTACAAAGAAAATAAAAAAATTGTTTCTCTTGAGGGTGTTCTTTTGAGATTAGCTATGGATAATAAAATTTCTAGAGAGGAGTTTCTAAAATATTATATCGGAAATGAAATAAATCCAAAGTTTGAATCTTTTTTAAAAGAAAATCCTTCATGGAAAGCTTTCTTTAAGAAATATAAAAAAGATTTTACAGAGATTAGAGATAGGCTAGTTGAATTTAGTAAAAAAATTGGTCTCTCAGTTGGAGAATTCAAAAAATTGGTTAGTAGAATACAAAAAGGTGAGAGAGAGTCTAGAATAGCCAAAAAAGAAATGGTTGAAGCAAATTTAAGATTGGTCATCTCAATCGCTAAAAAATATACCAACAGAGGATTGCAATTTTTAGATTTAATTCAAGAGGGTAACATTGGGTTGATGAAAGCTGTAGATAAGTTTGAATACAGAAGAGGCTATAAATTCTCTACATATGCAACATGGTGGATTAGACAAGCGATAACTAGATCAATAGCTGATCAAGCTCGAACAATTAGAATACCGGTACATATGATCGAAACTATTAATAAAATTGTTAGAACTCAGCGACAAATAATGAGTGAATTCGGTAGAGAACCGACACCTGAAGAGTTAGCAAAAAAATTAGCTATGCCATTAGAAAAAGTAAGAAAGGTTTTAAAAATTGCAAAAGAACCTGTTTCACTTGAGACGCCAGTCGGTGATGAAGAAGATAGTAGCCTAGGTGATTTTATTGAAGATAAAAATGCACTTCAACCATTAGACACAGCTATCCAATCAAACTTGAGCGAGTCAACAACTAAAATTTTAGCATCATTGACCCCTCGAGAAGAAAGAGTGCTCAGGATGCGATTTGGAATAGGAATGAATACTGACCATACTCTAGAAGAGGTTGGATTACAGTTTTCTGTAACTAGAGAACGAATTAGACAAATAGAGGCAAAAGCTTTAAGAAAGCTAAAACACCCAAGTAGATCTAAACAACTAAAAAGTTTCTTAGAAAAATAATTAATTGTGTTATAACAATTAAGTCTTTGGGCCTGTAGCTCAGTTGGTTAGAGCAGTACACTCATAATGTATTGGTCCCAGGTTCGAGTCCTGGCGGGCCCACCAATTAATTACTTGCAAACTCTTCTAATTTTTTAATAAGTATTTTTATATCGTTATTATTTGAGCTTAATATTGAGGAAAATTCCTCTTTTTGAGTTCTTGCTAAACTTAATCCTTCTACAATAAGATCTCTAATCAAAGGTTTATCTGGATCCTTCGTGTAAACTCTCCAATCAATTTTTATATTTGGCCCTCCATCTTCCGGTCTGACCATAGAATTTACTATTGTATAATTGGCACTTTTTTTATCCTCTCCAGTTATTTCAAATTTACTAGAGGAGTAATCATTTAATCTTGAAGTAAGACTTTTTAAAAAATATTTTTCAAACGCGTTTTTGTAATTACTTATATCGTCTTCTGTAGAAGACTTTCTTAACTCTCCAAGAGTGTAAAGCCCAAGAGCATTAATATCAACGTGTTCTAAAGCCACCTTTTCTATAAAAGATGCCTTTTGATCTTTATTTAAATTTATATCCGACAATTTACTTATTGCATCTGTTACTAATTCATTCACAAAGTCTTTTGGATTTGAACTATAAGCTAGGAGTGAGCTTTGAAAAATGATTAATAGTGAAACTAAGTAAACACTGGTTCTGCTCATCTTAAATTTAGTTGTTTAAATTTCCCCAATCATCTTCTTCATCAATAGAGTTCTTAATTTTATTTTCTCTATCTTGCAAATAAATACTTTTAAATGATGAGTATAAATCTAAGGAATTTTTTTCTAAACTTTCAAAATTTCTATCATTATCAGCTCTAAAATCAACCGCCGTAACACCTTTAACAGAGTAGAAGTCTAAAGAGTTACCTGAAGAACTTAAAAGTTCTTTTTCTCTTATTGTTACATGTGCAAAAGGATCAATAAATGTGTCAGCTAACATACCCAAAGTGTCTCTAGCCGTTGTAGGTCCTAAAATTGGAAGAACAAAATAACACCCAGGTCCAACTCCATAACTTCCTAAAGTTTGACCAACATCCTCTTTATTTGGTTTTAACCCTATCTTTTCAGCTGGATTTAAAATACCGAAAATACCAACAGTTGAATTTATTGCAAAACTTCCTATTGAGTGACCTAGCTGTTTAAAATTACCCTGTAAAATATTATTTGGTATAGATAATAAAGTCCCAATATTTGAGGTAAAATTACTTGTTCCAGATTTTATTGGAGCAGGTAATTTATTATAGCCCTTAGCGATGGGCTCCATCAAATTTTCATCTACAATCATATTGAATTTGAAAATTGCTCTACTAGTGTTTTCAAAACACTCCTCAGTGGATTTAGCAATATTCGCCACAAATAAAGTTATAGTTAATACTGATAAAACAAATTTTAAATTTTTAATTAATTGCATAATGGCTATATATATAATTTTAGCCTATATTCTATCTAAAATTTAGCTTAAAATTGTTTAAATTAAGCAAATAATTTGCCAAAATTACTCAAAATGAAAATATTATCAAATTACTCCCCTAATCACTCAATAAAAACAAGGAGTAAAAACGATATAAAATTTATTATAATTCATTATACCGGAATGCAATCAGAAATTGAATCTATCAAACGACTTAAAAACCCTAAGCATAAAGTAAGCTGTCATTATTTAATAAATAGAAGCGGAAAAATTATCCAAATGGTGAAAGATAAACATACAGCCTGGCATGCAGGAAAGTCTAAGTGGAAAAATCACACCAACTTAAATAATAAATCTTTAGGAATAGAGTTAGTAAATAAAGGTCATAAATATGGTTATCAAAGTTTTAGCAAAAAACAAATTAACAGCCTAATAGGATTATGTAAATTTCTTAAAAAAAAATACCTTATTAAAAAAGAAAATTTTTTAGGCCATTCAGATATTGCGCCACTTAGAAAAATTGATCCAGGAGAAAAATTTCCGTGGCAAAAATTGAGCAATTATAACATTGGAAAGTGGTATAAAAAAAATCAGTTTAAGAATTTAAAATACTCTAAAAATAGTAGAATTTTCTTCTTTAAAAATCTGCAAAAATTAGGCTACAGATATTTAAGTATTAGAAAAAAAAACATTAAGAACAAGAGAATAGTAAGATCATTCCAACTGCATTACCTACCTAATAACGTTACTGGAAACATAGATCAAAAAACCTTTGAAATAAGCTATTTTTTAACTCATTAACTTTTAATAACTTGATTTATTGCTATTAATTATTTAAAAGTCCCTTGCCAGATAATTGGATTAGTCGCTATTAGTTAGCTAATAGAGGAAAGTCCGGGCTCCGTAAAGACACAGTGCCAGTTAACGACTGGCGAAGGTGACTTCAGGGATAGTGCCACAGAAAATAAACCGCCTTATCAAGGCAAGGGTGAAACGGCGAGGTAAGAGCTCACCGGTTTTTTGGTAACAAAAAACGCACGGCAAACCCCACTGGGAGCAAGGTTAAATAGAGAAGACATTGTGTTTTACACTAAAAACAGTCTTTAGTTGGTCTTCTGGGTTAACCGCTTGAGCTTAAGTGCAAATTTAAGCCTAGAGAAATGACATCTTAAATGACAGAACCCGGCTTATAGATTATCTGGCTAAATTTCCGCCATTTTGTTCTATTTTTGTACTTTTAGCTAAACATATAATTATTGACTAATTCTTAAAAACCCATACTATCCCAATTAATCCCAATATGGAGGGTATATTGAAAATTGTTATTAAAAATGAGTTTTTAAATAAAAATGTTTTTATCGAGTTACGAAAACAAAATAGACAAGAAGGGACGTGTATCAGTGCCAGCAACATTTAGATCACATCTAGGTTCTTTGGGGTACAATGGCTTTGTAACCTATCCTTCTTTTAATCATCAAGCATTGGAGGCTTGCTCTCAAGATAGAATCGAGAAGCTTTCCAACACTATAGATTCCCTTAATCCTTTTGAAGAAAAAAGAGATTTTTTTGCTACATCAATATTATCTGAATGTGAAAATTTACAATTCGATACGGAGGGAAGGATTTCATTATCTGAAAAATTACTTAATCACGCAAAAATAAAAAGCAACGTTTTATTTGTAGGTCTTGGCAAAACATTTCAAATTTGGGAGCCAAATAATTTCGATAAATTTAAAAATATTGCTAGAAAAAAAGCTTATAAAAATAGATCTAATTTAAAATGGGAAACAAAACAGAAGGGAGAACTGCAATGAGTATAAATATTGGCGGAGGAGAGCTAAGGGAATTAAAACCTAGAATTTTAGTTTTAGGAGTTGGTGGTGCTGGGGGTAATGCTATTAATGCAATGATAGAGTCTGGTATGGAAGGAGTAGAATTTGTTGCGGTTAATACTGATGCACAAGATTTAAAAATGAGCAAAGCTCACGCAAAAATTCAAATCGGGATGAATTTAACAAAAGGTTTAGGAGCTGGAGCCAAACACGATATAGGTCAGGCGGCAGCTGATGAGTCTTTAAATGAAATTACAAGTTACATTCAAGGAGCAAATATGGTTTTTATAACTTCAGGAATGGGAGGAGGCACAGGAACAGGAGCCTCACATGTAATAGCAAGGGCTGCAAGAGAATTAAATATTCTTACTGTAGGTGTTACCACATTACCTTTTTCTTACGAAGGTCCGAAAAGAATGAGAAGAGCTATAGAAGGACTTGAAGAATTTAAAAAACATTTAGACACAGTAATTGTAGTTCCAAATCAAAATCTTTTTAAAATTGCAAGTGAGTCAACTACTTTTGAAGAATCATTTAATTTGTCAAACAACGTTTTAAAACATGGAGTACAAAGTGTAACAGATTTAATGGTAAGACCAGGAATGATAAATCTTGATTTTGCTGATGTAGAAACTGTTATGAGTGCTATGGGCAAAGCTATGATGGGTACTGGAGAGGCAGAAGGAGAGAATAGAGCTATGGTCGCTACAGAAATGGCTTTGAACAACCCTTTGATTGATGAATATTCCCTTCAAGGAGCTAAAGGTTTATTAATTAATATTACTGGTGGAAACGATCTTACTTTATTTGAAGTTGATCAATCAGTAAATAAAATTAGGGCAGAGGTTGACCCCGAGGCCGAACTTATCTTTGGAGCAATCAAAGATGAAAATATGACAGGAAAAATTAGAGTTTCTATTGTTGCTACGTCACTAGATGGTCATAAAACAAATAATAACACTGTTCTGAATATGGTTTCTAGAATACAAAATAGAAACACTGGCTATTCTGAAAATCTATTTTCTCATAATCCTAGATTGGATAACAACACACTTAGCTCAATTGAAGGTGCAACTGCTCTTAAGTTAGATGAAAGCTATCAGCTTGATGAGGAACACAGTAATTCTTTAAATAATCTAAGTGATGAAAATCTCGCCAAAGATTTAGTTAGAACAGAGCAAGGATTAAACAATGTTCCTGAAGGAGTTTCAATTGAAAGTGCCTCATATATGGAGAATAACAGTTTAGAAGACAATTTAAGCTCTATAAAGTCTGAACAAGATCAAGAAGAATATACACCAAAATTATTTTCAGAAGAACAGAGCTATCAATCAGACGAAGATATAGAAAATAAAGAACTTGAAGGTGACGAAACACAAGAGTTATTTGATCAAGATGTTAATGAAGAAGAGGATTTCGAAATTCCGGCTTTTTTGAGAAAACAAAAGTTTTAATGAATAAATTTTGGATTAATGAACAATCAAACCTCATCACTGGAATTATCCCATTCTCCAGTAATGATCAGCGAAGTATTAAAAATATCTTCACCTTTATCTAAAAAAAAGTTTATAGATTGTACGTTTGGCGGAGGAGGTTATTCTAAAGAAATTTTAAAGTTTTCTAACACTAACGTTAAAGCGATAGATCGAGATAAGAAAGTATCATCAATAGCAAAAGAACTTGAAAAAAAATTTCCACAAAGATTTAAATTTTATCAAATCAAATTTAGTCAATTAGAATCTATTTCGTCAAAAAGCGTAGATGTAGTAATTTTTGATTTGGGATTATCATCGATTCAACTGGATGACCTTGATAGAGGTTTTTCCTTCAATTCAAAAAACAAATTAGATATGACCATGGGTTTAAATGGAATTACAGCTCTTGATGTAATTAATAATTTGAGTGAGGTAGATTTAAAATTAGTAATTAAAATTTTAGGTGATGAAAAAGAGGCATATAGAATAGCAAAAAACATTGTCAAATATCGCAATACCAAAAAAATTACAAATACTAATGATTTAGTTAAAATAATCGAAAAAAGTAAAAAAAAAAATTTCTCTAATAAAATCAACCCATGTACAAAAACTTTTCAAGCATTAAGGATTTTTGTAAACAAAGAGATTACAGAACTAATAAATGGTGTGATAAATGCTACTAAAATGTTAAAACCTGGTGGAAAAATTTTAGTAATAAGTTTTCATTCTTTAGAAGATAGAATAATAAAATATTTTTTTTCTAGTTTTTCTAGGAGCAGATCACGTCCTTCAAGATATTTTCCTGAAAACAAGATCCCAAAAAAAAATTTATTCGACAATTATAAAAATAAAGTTTTGAGGCCATCAAAACAAGAAATAGTTCAAAACAATAGATCACGATCTGCAAAATTGAGGTTTGCCATAAGGAGCAAGGATGAATTTGAATATCCAGAAGATCTTAAAAAAAAGTTTAAAAAATATTTAGATTTGGAGGCAATTAATGTTTAATACTAAATTCGCAATTTCTATTACTATATTTGTTGCTTTATTAATTGTCACATCAGCTATCAAAAATAAATCAAGAGTTTTTGAAAAAAAAATTACAAAATTAAATACTAATATTCAACTGAAAAAAGAGTATATTAATGAGGCGCAACTAGACTTTTTTTATTTATCCTCACCTGCTCAAATCGAAAAAAAATTGAAAATAATTGGATTGAAAAATTATCAACCTATTGCGCATTCTAAAATATTTTTAAATATTTCAGATTTAACTGAAATCGAAAAAAAATTTTCAAACTATAAGGGTCTGAATGAGAAAAAAAAATAAAAAAAATTTCAATGTAAATCAAACCAGTTTTTATTTTGAAGATTATTTAGAAACTAATAAAAAAAAAAAAATATTTAAAAAGAAAAGTAATTTTCAAGATAGAATCTATCTATTATTTTTTTTCTTTGTTTCTTTGGTTTTGATTTTTTCAATAAAAATTACTCATATTTCGTTAAATGAAAAAAGTATCTTGAATTTAGAAAATCAAAAATCTAATTTTAGTCTTTTAAGAAGAGACATAGTAGATAGAGATAACGTAATTTTATCTAGAAATATTAATACTTTTCACGCAGCAATTGATCCAAAATTGGTGAATGATAAAAAAAATCTTTTAATAAAATTAAGAATTAATTTTCCTGAGCTACCTATTAATGAAATCAAAGAAAAATTAAACCAAAAAAAATATTTTCGAATTAAGAAAAGAATTGATCAAATTGAGAAAGATAAGTTATGGTCTCTTGGAGAAAAAGCAATAAAGTTTGAACCTTTTCAGGCAAGAATGTATACACATGGAAATTTATTTAGCCATATAATTGGTCAAGTTGATTATGATAATTATGGAATATCCGGTATCGAAAAATATTTTGATAGAGAATTAAAAAATAAAAATTTAATAGATCAGCCGCTTAAACTAACCTTAGATAGCAATATACAATATATAATTAATGAAGAATTGAGCGAAGCAATCGAAACTTTTGAGGCAACTGGAGGTGGTGCATTATTAATGAATGTAAATAATGGAGATATAATATCTCTCGTATCCCTTCCCAACTTTAATATTAATCAAAGGGCTACCATTAAAGATAGTAAATATATTAATAAGATTACTAAAGGAGTTTATGAACTTGGATCAATTTTCAAGACTTTTACTGTTGCTCTAGCTATTGAAAAAAAATTAGTTGATGCAAGTACAATTATTCAGAATATACCAAAAAAAATTAAATGTTCTATTCACGAAATCACTGATATGAAAGAGCACCCAAAAAATTTATCTGTAGAAGAAATCCTAGTAAGATCATCTAATGTCGGCTCTGTGCTTCTAGCAAAAAAAATTGGTAAAGAAAATTTTAAAAAATTTATTAAAGATACTAAACTTACAAAAAACCCTGAAATTGAATTAGAAGAGGTTGGTGTTCCTCATAAGATAAAATGGAATAGATGTAAATTAGAGACAATTTCATTTGGCCACGGAATTACTACCACACCGCTCCAAGCCACATCTTTATATGCTTCAATGGTTAATGGTGGTAATTTAGTTACTCCAAGTATAATTAAGGACAGAAAAATTCAAGTTACGAAAAAAATAATCTCAAGTAATACAAGCAATGAATTACGAAATATTTTAAGAAAAGTTGTAAGCAGCGACAAGGGAACAGCGAGTTTAGCTGATAAAGATGGATATTACGTAGGTGGAAAAACAGGAACCGCCGAGAGTTACGGTGACAAAAAAAATAAAATAAATACTTTTATATCAATCTTTCCAACTAATAAGCCAAATTTTTCATTATTCGTAATGTTGGAAAACCCTAAAATTAATAAAGATTTAATTTATGATTATCGAGGTGTTAAAACTAGAGCTCCCTACAATACTTCTGGTTGGAATTCTGTTTATGTTGCGGGCAAAATAATAGAAAAAATTGGGCCAATTTTAGCCATAAATAATGAAGAGTTTATTGATCAGCATGTTGTTGAAAAATTTAATTAAAGATAACTCAAGAAAAACAAAAGACATTTACGTCTCTGGACTTTCGACAAATAGTAAAGATGTAAAAAAAAATCATATTTTTTTTGCTATAAAAGGTTCTAAGAAAAATGGCGAAAAATTCATAAATAGTGCAATTAAAAAGGGTGCTTCAGTAATTGTATGTTCTAAAAGTAACAAAAACAAAATTAAAAACAAAAAAATTCACCTAATAAAAACAAATAAAGTAAAGCAACTATTAAGCAAATTAGCTTCAAGATTTTATAAATTAAAACCAAAAAATATAATTGCAGTTACAGGCACCAATGGAAAAACTTCAGTAGCTGATATTTTTTATCAAGTACTAAAAATTAACAATATTCCAGCTGCATCAATTGGAACTCTAGGTATTAAGTTTAATGGCAAAATTATAAAAACAAACCTTACTTCCCCTGATACAGTTACTCTTCATAAATATTTATCTTTTTTAAAAAAAAAAAAGAAAATTGATAATGTGATTATTGAAGCATCGAGTCATGGCTTGCACCAACAAAGATTACATCATATTAGATTTAAAGGTGGAGTTTTTACAAACTTTAGTCAGGATCATTTAGACTATCATAAAAATATGAAGTCTTATCTAAGTGCAAAGCTCATTTTATTTAATGAAATTTTAAGAAAAAAAAATTCGATCATTACCGATAAAGAAATTCCACCATTCTCCAAGCTTAAAAAGATAGCTAAGAAGAAAAAGTTAAGAATAATTGAGATAAGAAGAGAAGCTAAAAAAATTAAGAATTATTTAAATATCTCAACTGATAATTACAAAATTAAAAATTTAACTATGGCTGTTCAAGCCTTAAAGCTTTGTGGATTAAAAGAGAAAAAAATATACAAATCATTAAATAAATTAAAAGATGTAAATGGCAGGCTTGAGCTTATAAAAAAATATAAAAATGGTGTAAAAGTTTTTATAGATTACGCTCATACTCCGGATGCCCTATTAAAAACTATACAATATTTAAAGAATAACTCAGGAGAAAATATTTCGATAGTTTTTGGATGCGGAGGTGAAAGAGATAAAAAAAAGCGACCTCTAATGGCAAAGATAGCAAATGCTAATTGTAAAAAAATTTACATAACGGATGATAATCCAAGAAACGAAAACCCAAGAAAAATAAGACGTCAACTTTTAAAATACATTTCAAAAAATAGAGCTTTCGAAGTTAACAATAGACAATTAGCTATAAAAAAAGCTATCCAAAATGCAGAACCGCACGAATTAATATTAGTTGCTGGCAAAGGTCATGAAGAATATCAAATTTACAAAAATAAAATACTTAATATTTCTGATAAGAAAACTATTAAAAAAATCAATATTAAAAATAAAATTATAAATAACAAGGAAAAAAATTATTTACAAAATAGAATTATCTTAAAAAAAATAATTGGAAAATTAAATCTAGTAAACTTTAACGGACTTTCTATTGATACAAGAACAATCAAAAAAGATAACTTATTTTTAGCTATAAAAGGAAAAAAAAATGACGGAAATAAATTCATCACTCACGCATTTAAGAAGGGTTCAGCGTGTGTTGTCACCTCTAAAAAAGACGAAGAAAATAAAAAAAAGATAATTAAAGTTAAAGACCCAGTTTCATTTTTAAATAATTTTGCAAAATTAAAACGTGAATACAGTTATGCCAAGATTATAGCAATTACTGGAAGTGCTGGTAAAACTTCTTTAAAAAATTTAATTAAAGATTTATTACAAAACTTTGGAAAAACTCATTCTTCACCTAAATCATTTAATAATCAACTCGGCGTTCCAATTAGTTTATCTAATTTAAGCTATGAAGATAAATTTGGAATTTTTGAGATAGGAATGAGCAGATCTGGAGAAATAAAAAATCTTACAGGATTGGTCAAACCACATTTAGGTGTCATAACAAATATTGGCGTAGCTCATTTAGAAAACTTCAGAAATATTAATGGTATAGCAAAAGCAAAGTCAGAAATAATTGAAAAAATCGAACCAGGAGGAACAATCATTTTGAATAGGGATGATAAGTTCTTCAATTACCTTAATAAAAAATCTAAGTTATATAATCTAAAAGTATCTACATTTGGTAAAAATCATAACTCAGATATACAGTTAAAAAAAATAATCAGCGGAGCAAACGAGTCTAAAGTTTTTATTAAAATTAATAATGATACAATAACTATTAAAATTAAAGATTTAAATATTTATAATTTACTTGCCTCAATAGCAGTCTTAAAAGAACTAAAAATTGACTTTGTAAAAGTTTTATCAAAATATAAATATTTTAGCTCACCTGAAGGAAGGGGAAAAATGCATATAGTCTCAAGATATAAGAAAAGATTTAAATTAATTGATGAAAGTTACAATGCTAATCCGTTATCTGTTAAAAATGCTATAAAAAAGCTGAGCTTAATTAAAAAAGAAAAATTTAAGAAGTATTTGATACTTGGTGATATGCTCGAATTAGGTTCTAAATCAAAAAAATTTCACGAAGATTTGTCTAAAGTTATTAACAATTCTGATATTGATAAAGTATTCGTTAAGGGAAATAAAACAATTTTCACTTATAAGTATATTAATAAAGATAAAAGAGGAAATGTAATTCAAAATAATGCAGATATAGATTTTAGCTTAAGTAAAATCATATCCAATAATGATTATTTAATGATTAAAGGATCTAACGCTACGGGACTTAATGATTTTAGCAGAAAGGTAATAAAAGGGGCCTAAATGTTATTTAATTTGTTAACTTCTTTAATCGATCAATATTCTTTTTTAAATGTATTTAAATATTTAACATTTAGGACTGGTCTGTCAGTAATTACTTCCCTGGTGATTGTATTTATAATTGGAGGTCCCCTCATAAAATTATTTTCGGAAAAAATGATAACTGGACCTATAAGACAAGATGGACCAATTGATCATATTATAAAAAAAACTGGAACTCCAACTATGGGAGGAGTGATAATCATAATAGGAATTTTATTTAGCACTCTTTTATGGGCTGACTTAACAAACATATATGTTTGGACTTTAATCTTTGTTTCTTTATCTTTGGGTGTTTTAGGATTAGTAGATGATATTCTAAAAATTAAATTTAAAAATTCTAGTGGCCTCAAATCGAGATATAAGTTTCTCGGCCAAGTTTTAATTGGTATTGTTACATTGTTTATTTTAATTAATTATTCTGACCATGAATATTTATACAATCTTTATTTTCCATTTTTCAAAAATTTAATATGGTACATGGGTTTATTTTTCATACCCTTTGGACTATTTGTTATTATTGGAGCTTCCAATGCCGTTAATTTAACTGACGGCTTAGATGGACTAGCAACTGTGCCAGTCATGCTTGTTGCTTTATCTTTTACTTTAATTTCCTACGTAGTGGGAAATACAATTTTTTCTGAATATTTACAGATACAATATATACCTGATGTAGGAGAATTATCTATTTTTTGTGGTTCGGTTGTTGGTTCTTGTTTAGGTTTTCTTTGGTACAATGCTCCTCCAGCTAAAATATTTATGGGAGATACAGGCTCACTTTCTCTTGGAGGTTCACTAGCTGCAATTGCGATTATAGTTAAACATGAAATTGTTTTAGCAATAATCGGAGGTTTGTTTGTATTGGAAACAGTTTCAGTTATTATTCAAGTTGTTTCATTTAAGTTGACTGGCAAAAGATTTTTTAAAATGGCTCCAATACATCACCATTTTGAAAAAAAGGGTTGGGCGGAGTCTACCATTGTTATTAGGTTTTGGATTATTGCTATCATTTTAGCATTGGTTGGGCTAGCAACATTAAAGCTGAGGTAAGCATGTTGCAAATTTCAAAACTCAAAGAACATTCGTTTCTTATTTATGGATTAGGGTTATCTGGAATATCTGTGATTAGGTTTTTCAAAAAAAACAAAATAAAAAATTTTAAAATTTGGGATGATAAAAAAATAAAACTATTCAGAAATTACAGAGTGAGAAATTTGAAAAAAACTTTAAAACAAGTTGATTATATTGTTTTGTCTCCAGGCATTAGTTTGATTAAAAATAAACATTTAAGTATATATAAAAAAAAAGTCATTACTGATTTAGATCTTTTTTATTTGTCAAATAAAAAATTGAAAAGTATAGTTGTAACCGGCACCAATGGTAAATCAACTACTTGCAAATTACTTGCACATCTCCTAAAAAAAAATAAACTCAAGTTTTCATTAGGTGGTAATATAGGCACACCAATACTAAATCTTAAATATTTTCGTAAAAGTTTTATAATCATAGAAGCTTCTTCATTTCAACTTTCGCACTCAAAGTTTATAAAACCAGATTACGCTTTTTTTCTTAATTTGACTAACGATCATTTAGATTGGCACGGGACAAAAGCAAACTATTTGAAATCAAAACTAAAGATTTTCAGTTTACAAACAAAAAAAAATTATGCCATTTTAAATGAAAGTTTAAAAAAAGTTTTTAAGAGTAAAAAATTTTTAAGCAAAGTAATTATACCTAATAAAAAAGACTATAAAAAAATTAAATCTAAAATCAAAAATAATTACTTAACTTCAGATATTAATGATGAAAATGTAAGTTTTATTTACACTTTTGCTAAATTACTAAAAATAAAAAAAAATAATTTTATTAGTGCTATGAATACTTTTCAGGGTCTTCCTCATAGATTTGAATTTTTCTTAAAAAAAAAAGATGTTTCATTTATTAATGATTCAAAAGCAACATCGTTCATCGCAACCAAGCTAGCATTATCAAGTTTGAAAAATATTTATTGGATTTTAGGAGGCCTTCCAAAAAAAGGTGATAAATTTAACCTTTCAAAAATTAAGAAAAATGTTGTTAAGTGTTATTTAATCGGAAAACACGTAAACTTTTTTAAAAATCAGATTCAGGGGAAATTAGTTTTCTCAATAACTAAAAATTTAAAGAATTCATTAAATAAAATTTCCAAAGACATTCAATTAGAAACACATGGAGAAAAAAATATTCTACTTAGCCCTGCAGCAGCTTCATTTGATCAGTTTTCAAATTTTGAAAACAGAGGTGTAATATTTAAAAGGTTATGCAAAAAATATGCAAGAAAATTTTATTAAATTTTATTTTCTTACCTATTGGAGAAGTATAGATAAAAAAATTTTAATATGTTTTTTTATTTTATTTTTTTTAGGATTATTTTTTTCATTTTCATCAACATCTTCTCTTGCAGGTGAAAGGCTTAATAAAGACTTTTATTTCTTTTTTACGAAACATCTTATTTTTACATTTATAGCAATATTAATAATGATATTTATTTCGTTAATTAAAACTGAATTGTTAGCTAATCTTGTAACGCCTTTATTTGTTTTGTCGTTTATTTTTTTAGCTATAGTTCCAATATATGGAGTAGAAGTTAAAGGAGCCAAGCGTTGGATTGACCTTTATTTTTTTAGATTACAACCTATCGAAATATTAAAACCATTTTTCATACTAATGACAGTAAAAATATTAACTTCAGAAAAGTTTAAAGACTCACAAATCAAATATATCTTAAGTTTTTTAATATTGGGCTCAGTTATAATTTTACTTGTTGACCAACCAGATTTAGGCCAAACAATATTATTAGTAGGAACTTGGATAGCAACTGTTTTTATTTCTGGGGTGAGCATTGGTTACATGATTATTTTTTTATCAATTTTTATATTATCTCTAAGTTCTTTGTTATTTCTTCTACCAGAAAAATTCGGATATATAATTAACAGATTAATTAATTTTATTGACCCAGGTCAAGGAGACAAATTTCAATCTACCTCAGCACTTGATGCGATTAAACTAGGTGGATTGACAGGACAAGGAATGGGAGAGGGAATATTAAAAGAAAGTGTTCCTGAAGCTCACACAGATTATGTTATAGCTGTAATTTCTGAGGAATTCGGTTCTATAGTTTCAATTATGATATTACTTATTTTTTTGTATATTTCATTTAGAATTATTAAAAATTGTTTTAATCAAGACAATCAATTCCTTAAAATTTCTCTGAGTAGTTTAGCTACAATGTTGATATTTCAAACATTCATTCACGCAGGTGTTAATACTAACCTATTGCCAACAACTGGAATGACATTACCTTTTTTGAGCTATGGAGGGTCATCACTTATTGGAAGTTCAATTTTGGCAGGTCTAGTTTTAAATTATACTAAGAATAAAAGTTATCTCTATGACTAAAAAAAAAATATTAATTGCAACTGGAGGAACAGGGGGACATGTTTTTCCGGCATATAGTTTAGCAAATTATTTAATTAAAAACGATTATGAGGTAAAATTAACCTTAGATAAAAGAGGGTTAAAATATTTAAAAGATTATAAAAAATTTGATTTAATAAATATACCAAGCTCTCCTTTAATAAAAAAAAATATTTTTAAGTTATTATTTTCAGTAATTGCTATATTTTTTTCAACCATAAAATCTTTCTTCTTTTTATTAATTTTTAGACCTTTTATTGTTTTCGGTATGGGAGGGTATTCATCATTTCCAGTTTGTATAGCTGCGAAAATATTAAGAATAAATTTTATCATTTACGAAAATAACTTAATTATTGGAAAGGCTAATAAATATTTATTGCCTTTTGCAAAAAAGATATTCGTCTCTTACAAAGACCTGGAAGGTATCTCAGAAAAGTATAATGATAAGATTTATGAGATTGGAAATATAGTAAGGGAGGAAATAATCAATACTAAAATTTCTTACGATAAAATTGAAAAATTTGATAATATGAAAATTCTAGTTTTAGGCGGAAGTCAAGCGGCAAGAATATTTGCTGAAGAATTGCCTCAAATATTTAAAAAACTAAATAATTCTGAATTTTCATTAAAAGTTTACCAACAATGTTTAAAAAATCAGAATGACATGCTTTCAAACTTTTATAAACAAAATAACATTAGTTTTGAGTTATTTAATTTTAAAGCAGACATAATAGAATATTATTCAAAAGCCAATTTAGTAATCACTCGCTCTGGTGCATCAGTTTTAGGTGAATTATTAAATAGAAAAATTCCTTTTATCTCAATACCTTTACCTTCGTCTGCAGATAATCACCAACATAAAAATGCACAGTTTTATTCGAAAAAAGGCTATGGATATTTCTTACAAGAAAAAGATATAAAAGATAAATTGCATCATCTTATCAAATCAATTTTTAAAGATAAATCACAGATAGAAAAAATATTGTTAAATCAAAGACAATATTCTGACAAAGATATCTTTAGAAATATTAATGTGGAGATAAAAAAAATAATTAATGAAAAAAATTAATTTAGGTCAAAAAGATATTATCCATTTTGTTGGTATTGGAGGTATAGGCATGAGTGGCCTTGCTCAAATCATGAAAAATATGGGATTTAAAGTTCAAGGTAGTGATCAAAACAAAAACAAAAATACTACAAGTTGTACTAGATGTGGGATAAAAGTATTCATAGGTCATTCTTCTGGCAATGTTAAAAAAGCAACAATTTTAGTAAAGTCGTCAGCTATTAAGAAAAATAACATTGAGTTAAAGAAAGCTATTAAAAAAAAAATACCAATTTACTCAAGAGCTGAAATTTTAGCTGACGTTGTTTCTCTTAAGAAAAATATTATAATTACAGGTTCTCACGGAAAAACAACCACCACCTCTCTTGTGGCTAAAATTTTATCTGATCAAAAATTAGATCCGACTATTGTAAACGGTGGTGTTATAAATTCATTTAAGAGTAATGCAAAACTTGGAAAAGGGGACTGGGCAATATTAGAGGCTGACGAGTCAGATGGAAGTTTTTTAAAACTGCCTATTAATTACTCTATTGTTACTAATATTGATTACGAACATTTAGATTATTATAAAAATTATAAAAACTTAGAAAACTCTTTTATTAATTTTATTAATAAAACACCACCAACAGGAAAAGCAATTATATGTAGTGACAACAAAAATATCAGAAAGATATTAAATAAAATTAAAAATAAAAATATTTTAACTTATGGGGAAAATAAAAAAGCAGATTACCAAATAAAAAAAATAAGATATTTTTTTGATAGCACTACTTTTGATTTAACTTATAAAAACAAAAACAAAAAACAAAAAAAAATAAAAAATATCAATGTAAAATTACTTGGCAAACACAATGTACTTAATGCTGCAGCCGCATTTATTGTTTGTTTAAACCTTGGCGCCAATATGAATAAAGTTAAAAAATCATTAAAAAATTTTTCTGGGGTTCAAAGACGAATGACCAAGGTATTTTCAAAAAATAATAATGATTTTTATGATGACTATGCACATCATCCTACAGAAATAAAATCCATTTTAGAGAGTGTTCATAAAGTAAATTCAAGAAGAAAAATTATAAGCGTTTTTGAACCTCATAGATATTCTAGAGTTTTGTCTCTGAAAAAAGAATTTTCTAGGTGTTTTTCTAAATCAAGTTTAGTAATTGTTTGCCCATTATATGCCGCTGGTGAAAGAAAAAACTTAAGATTTGACTTAATTAAATTTGCTAATTTGATATCTACAAATTCAAAAACTCAAGTGATAATTGTAAGAAATGAGAATGAGTTACAAAAATATTTTAAAAAAAATCTTTTTAAAAATGAGATAATAATTGGAATGGGAGCGGGATTAATTTCAAAATGGATGTCAGGACTTAAATTCACATTATGACTCTAGATATTAATTTTTTTAATAAATTTAAAGATCACTTGAAAGAAGGTGTCAATCTTTCCAATTATAGCTGGTTTAATCTAGGTGGAAATGCTGAATATTTTTTTAAAGCTAAGGATAAAAATCAATTAATTGAATTTCTTTCTGATTTAAAAAATAAAAAAATAAAAACAACTATTTTAGGAGCAGGTTCAAATACATTATTTAGAGACAATGGAGTAAAAGGTGTTGTTATAAAACTCGGACAAGGATTTTCATTTGTTAAAATGGTTGATAAAAATATAATTGAAGTTGGTGCTGCAACTCTTGATCGAAAGGTTTCTAATTTTGCAAGAGATAATAATTTAGGTAATTTTGAGTTTTTGTCATGTATTCCAGGATCAATAGGGGGAGCAATTATGATGAATAGTGGTTGTTATGGCAACGAAATATCAAACATTTTATTATCAATTAAAGTTATAGATAAAAATGAGCTATCAGAATTTGAAATAAAAAAAGAAGATATAAATTTCTTTTATAGAGGAAATAATTTATCTGAAAATTTAATTGTAATTTCAGCAAAATTTAAAGGTTCACCAGATAAAAAAGAGATAATAGAAAAAAAACAATTTGATTTAGTAAATAAAAAAAAAAAATCACAACCGAGTCAAGTTAAAACTTGCGGTAGTACCTTTAAAAATTTAAGCAAAGATAAAAAAGCTTGGATGCTTATTAAAGAAGCTGAATGCGAAAACTTTAGCGAAGGAGACGCAAGAATTTCACAAAAGCATTGTAATTTTTTTGTAAATGAGGGTAACGCTAAATCATTAGATATAGAAAATTTAATTAACAAAGTTAAAAATAGAGTTTTTGAAAAAACAGGAGTAAATTTAGAGTTAGAGATTAAAATTATTGGTGAATAAAAAAAAATTTAAAAATATTTTAGTAGTTTTAGGCGGAGAATCAGGTGAAAGAGCCGTAAGTTTAGAGAGCGGCAGAGCCTGCATTAAAGCTTTAAAAAAGAAAGGATACAAAATTCAGACTTTTGACCCAAAATTAAATAACTATAATTTAATTAAAAAAAATAGAGTAGATGTTATTTTTAACGCTCTACATGGAAGAGATGGAGAAGATGGTGTTGCACAAAGTTATTTTGAATATCTAAAAATTCCATACACTCACTCAGGAGTTATTTCCTCTTTCAATGCAATGAACAAAATCTTTTCTAAAGAAATATTTATTAAAAATAAGATTAAAACACCAAAATATTTTTCAATTAAAAAATTAAATTTTAAAAAAAATATAATAGGAAAACAAATAAGAGAAAAAAAATTGAAATTTCCAATAGTCGTTAAACCAGTTAATGAAGGTTCCAGTTTAGGCGTAAAGATTTCTAAAAATAAGCAAAAACTAATTAAGTCAACCGAAGACTTATTCAAAAAATACAATGAATTAATTTTTGAAGAATATATTGGAGGCCAGGAAATACAAGTTGCTGTTATCAATGGAAATTCGCTTGGTGCAATTGAATTAGTTCCTAAACGGTTATTTTATGACTATAAAGCAAAATATACAAGAAAAGCAAAGACAAAACATATTATGCCAGCAAGATTAGCTAAAAAAAAATATTTTGAAGTTTTAAAAATTGCAAAAAAAGCCCATAGAGTTTTGAACTGTAGAGGTGTCACAAGATCAGATTTTAAATTTTATAATAATAACTTTTATTTATTAGAAATTAATACTCAACCCGGTATGACCAGTCTTTCCTTGGTGCCAGAAATTGCGAATTTTAAAGGTTTATCTTTTGAAAATTTGGTTGAGAAAATTCTATTAGACGCAAGTATTAATAGATGAAAAATCGGTTATTAATTTCTTTATTTTTATTTTTTTTACTTTCAACGATCACATTTAAAGAAAAAATAACGATTATTAAATTTAACATAAATAAAATAATTATAGATAATAATTTCTTATTAAAAGACAAAGATATTAAAAAACTTTTAGTCCCAATTTACAATGAAAATTTAATGTTCATTGACAATAAAGATATTGAAACTGCACTTATGCAAAATGATTTTATCGATAGATTTAGTATCAAAAAAAAATATCCAAATACTTTAAAAATCAAGATATTTGAGAAAAAACCAATAGCAATTTTAGTAAATAAAAAAGAAAAATTTTATTTAAGTGAAAAAATTGAACTAATCGAATATGAGAATATTAAAGAATATCAAAATCTTCCATATGTTTTTGGTAATAAGGAAAAATTTGAAATTTTCTATAAAAATTTACAAAAAATAGATTTCCCATTTAATTTGATAAAAAAGTATACATTTTATGAAAGTCAAAGGTGGGATCTGGAAACTATTAACAAAAAAGTTATTAAATTAAATTCAAAAAAGTACTTAGAAAATATTAAAAATTATTTAAAATTAAGAGAGAAAAATAGTTTTAAAAAATATGAGGTATTTGATTATAGAATAGATAATCAACTTATTTTAAAATAAAAAATGAAAAATTTTTCACCTACATTATACTTAGAAATTAATAATTTAAATTTGGTTTTTTCTGTTTTAGAAGTAAATCAGGACAATAGTTCCAAAATAATTTACGAGTTAGAAACCCCCTTAATCGGTTTTCATGATAATAGAATTTCTAATTTGGATCAGATTTCAGATCTAATTAAGAAAAATATTTACCTTGTTGAACAGAAATTAAATTATACGTTCAAAGAATTAATTTTAATAATAGATAATTTTGACCCTACATTTATAAATCTGACAGGTTTTAAAAAATTAAATGGATCTCAGGTTTTAAGGGAAAATATTACTTATATTTTAAACACATTAAAATCTTACATAAATGAAATTGACTCAAAAAAAACTATATTACATATATTTAACTCTAAATTTTATTTAGATAATAAAAAAATCGATAATTTGCCAATAGGTTTATTTGGTGATTTTTACTCACATGAACTCTCATTTATTTTAATAAATCAAAATGATTATAAGAACCTTAAAAATATTTTAGATAAATGTAATTTAAAGATAAAAAAAATTGTTCATAAAAGTTTTATAAAAGGGGTGCATTTAATAAAAAATAGTAAAAATATTGAAACTTTTTTTCACATTCAAATTGGAAAAGATAAATCAAAAATCTTTTATTTTGAGAATAATTCTCTTAAATTTGATCAGAACTTTGAATTTGGAAGTGATATTATATTAAAAGATGTTTCTAAAATCACCTCATTAAAAATGAATACTGTGAAAAAAATTTTAGAAAATAGTATTTATAAAAGCGACATTCATGATGACGAACTAATAGAAAAGGAATTTTTTGTTGAAGACAGTTACAGAAAAATAAAAAAAAAACTAATATACGAAATTTCTTTTGCAAGAATTCAAGAAATTTCTGAGCTGATAATTCATAAAAATATAAATTTAAGTCATTATAATCAACACTCAAAAATAATATTTCTTGAAATCAACACTAAATGGCTAGCTAAAAGTTTAAAAAATGTTTTCGAAATTGCTTTTTCTAATACTAATAACAAAGAAGTGAGGTTTTTAAGTTATTTTCCAGTCGAAAATATATTGAACACCGCTAATGAAATTGTCCATTTTGGTTGGAAAAAGGAAGCAATTCCAATTACTCATTTCAAAAAATCCCTTATTGCAAGGTTTTTTGATGCTATTTTTGGGTAATTATTGTTTTTTTTAGAAACATTAGTTGTTTTAAATTTTAAATATCTCTCAAGTATAACAACTGTCGATGTACGATATATATCAAAAAACTTTGTCTAAAGAAGTAAAATTTACTGGCATAGGCTTGCATTCAGGTCAAAGGTCAACCTTGAGTATTTTTCCAGCAAATGAGGATAACGGTATTGTTTTCAAAAGAGTTGATTTAAACAAAAATAATTTAATAAAAGCAAATTTTAAGAATGTTTCTTCAGCAAAATTATGCACTACATTGGAAAATGATTATGGGGTTAAAATTTCAACAGTTGAACACTTATTAGCAGCTTTTTATATTTTTGGAATTGATAATGCCATAGTTGAAATTGATAATGAAGAAGTTCCTATTATGGATGGTTCTTCAAAAGATTTTTTAAATGCTTTTGAAAAAATTGAATTAATTGAACAGAATAAAAAAAGAAAATTTTTAAAAATTTCTAACAAAGTAGAATTGAAAGATGGACAGAGAAAAATTTCAATTGAACCAAATAAGTCATCGTTAGAAGTAAATTTTCAACTTAATTACAATAATAAAATTATTGGAAAGCAAAAAAATACAATTGATTTTCAATTGGATAATTTAGAAGAAGTATCAAGTTCAAGAACATTTTGTTTATTTGAAGATATTGAAAAAATTAAAAAGATTGGACTAGCTAAAGGCGGATCTTTAGAAAATGCAGTGGTTGTTAAAGATGAAAAAGTTTTAAATGAAGGTGGCCTTAGAAATGAAAAGGAATTTGTAAATCATAAAATTTTGGATTTAGCTGGAGATTTTTTATTGTCTGGGCACAGAATTATAGGTAAGGTGAATTGTTATCAGGGGGGCCACGAACTTACAAATTTATTTTTAAGAAAAATTTTTGCATCAAAAGCAGCTTTTAAAGCTGTTGAGCTTAAAGAGTTTAAATTATCAAAAAAATTCCATTCGGAAGAATTAGAAAAAATAGCTGTTAACGCATAAAATAATATTTAAATATTATTTTTATAAATATCTGATATTAATTAAATCATGGTATTAAGAATAATTATAATTTTTGTGCTTGCAGTAAATTTGTATTCTTGCACAAAAAAAAAAGAAATTATTTACGAACCACAAAAAAAAATTAGTGCTTATAAGCTTTACGAGGAAGGATTAACCGCATTTGAGAAAAACGACTTCTTTTTCGCAAGCAAAAAATTTTCTGAAGCTGAGCGTAATTTCGAAAATATAGAATTTGCAGCTAAATCTGCAATAATGTCTGCCTATTCGCTATATGGAATAAATTTTTACGAAGAAGCTTTAAAAGATCTAGAAAATTATTTAAAAATATATCCCGCGGATCAAAATGTAATTTATGCCCATTTTTTAATTGCAGTTATCTATTTTGAACAAATTTCAGATGAAAAAAAGGATATTGATCCATTGTTAAAAGCTAGAGATAAAATTGAATTCTTTTTAGAAAAATATCCTAATACAGATTATGCTATCGATTTAACATTTAAAAAAGATCTAATTGAAAACCAACTGGCAGCAAAGGAGATGTATATTGCCAAGTACTATATTAGTGTAAAAAAATGGGTTCCAGCAATAAATAGATTGAAAATGATTGTAAAGGAGTACGACAAGACAATCTTTATAGAAGAGGCTTTACATAGACTTGTGGAAATTCATTATCATTTAGGTTTAGATGAGGAGGCAAAAAAATATGCTAGTATTCTTGGCTATAATTATAACTCTGGAGATTGGTTTAAACAATCATACAAGATTTTAAATAAAGAGTATAAAATAGCAAATAAAATGAAAAATAATAATAAAGAAAATAAAGACAGCCAAAGTTTTATTAAGAAGATTATAGAAATAATTAAATAAATTTCATGAGTGAAAAAAATGAAATTATAAATAAATTTAAAAAATTAGTTTCAGATCTTAAAAAACATAATCGATTCTATTATGTAAATGATTCTCCGAAAATAACTGACTCTGAGTACGATCTATTAAAAAAAAAAATATTGGAATTAGTTAAGCAGTTTTCATATTTAAAAAAGATTGAAGATATAAGCTTAATTATTGGGGCTGAACCTTCGAACAAGTTCAAAAAAATTAACCATATTATTCCAATGCTTTCATTGTCAAATGCATTTGATGAAAAAGGCATGGAAGATTTCATTAAAAAAGTAAATAATTTTTTAAATTTAAATAATAAAAATTTAGAGTTTTTTGCTGAACCAAAAATAGACGGAATATCCGCAACACTAATTTATGAAAAAGGTAGGTTAATTAGAGGCTTGTCTAGAGGAGACGGAACGGTTGGTGAAGATATCTTACAGAATCTTAAAACAATACAATCAATTCCAAAAAAAATTGAAGCAAATGATGTTCCAGAATTATTAGAAATTAGGTGTGAGGTATATATTGGTAAAAAAGATTTTAATAAAATGAAAGAAAATTTTGCTAATCCTCGTAACGCGGCAGGTGGCTCTCTTAGGCAAAAGGATTCAAATGAAACGTCAAAAATACCACTTAAATATTTCGCGTATGGCTTTGGCGCTGTAAGTCCTATGGTTTTTAAAACTCAATCTGAATTTTTACAGAAAATAAAAAAATGGAATTTTTCAACTAATCCGTTATCTGAAACTGTAAATGGATTAGAACAAATAGTTATTAAACATAAAAAAGTTGATCAATTAAGATCAACTCTTGATTACGATATCGATGGTTTAGTTTATAAAGTTAATGATATAAATTTACAAAAAAGATTAGGGAATACATCTAATTCACCTAGATGGGCAATTGCTTATAAATTTTCAGCTGAAAAAGCAGTAACAAAAATAAAAAATATCGTTATCCAGGTTGGAAGAACTGGAGCAATTACTCCTGTAGCAAAAGTTGACCCAGTAAATGTTGGGGGTGTAGTTGTTTCTAATGCTACTTTACATAATGAGGAAGAGATACAAAGAAAAGATATCAGAATTGGTGATACGATAATAATACAGAGAGCAGGAGATGTAATACCTCAAGTTGTTTCAGTAGATATTTCAAAAAGAGAAAAAAATAGTAAAAAATATGCTTTTCCAAAAAAATGTTTGTGTGGAGCAGACACAAGAAAAGAATTAAGCAAAAGCACAAATAAACAAGATGCAGTGAGGAGATGTTTCAAAGGATATGATTGTAAGTTTACTGCGAAAGAAAAATTGAAGCACATAGTCTCCAAAGAAGCATTCAATATAGACGGGTTAGGAAAAAAAGTAATTGATCAATTTTGGGACCTCAAATTAATAAAAGAACCGTCCGATATTTTTGAACTAAACTACAACAAGATAAAAAAGCTAGAGGGGTGGGGCGAGTTATCTATAAGTAATTTAAAAAAAGCTATTGAAAAATCTCAAATCATTTCTTTAGATAGGTTTATCTTTTCGATAGGTATCAGACATATAGGTCAAGAAAACGCAAAAATTTTAGCAAGTTTTTTTAGTTCTATTAAAGAATTCTCAAGGCTATTTGATTTAAAAGATAGAAAAAAAATTTTATTAAATTTAGCTGACTTAGATGGAATAGGTGAAACACAAATACAGTCTATAGATAATTTTTTTTCTAATAATACTAATGCAAGGATAATTAAAGATTTAATAATTAAACTTAAAATTAAAAATTTTAATATTAGAAACAAAAATGGAAAATTTTCGAATAAAAAATTAATGTTTACCGGCGGGTTTAAGAATATGAGCAGATCAGAAGCCAAAGCATTAGCTGAAAATAACGGTGGGAAGGTTTTGGGATCTATTTCTAAAAAATTAGATTTTTTAGTTGTAGGAGACTCAAAACCTACAAAAAAAAAGATTGAACAAGCTAAACAGTTAGACATTAAGATAATTTTAGAGAAAGATTGGAATAAAATTTTAAATAGCTGAACAAGCTTTTTTTAGTTCTAAGACTTCATTTTTATTCATAGATTTTTTGAGATTTTTAAACACATTTTTATGGTAGCTATTAAGCCATCTTTTCTCATTATCATTTAAAACTTCATTATTAATCAAATCTTTTTCTATTGGCACCATTGTCAAATTCTCAAAAGCCATTCCTTCTTTACTTTCTTTAACATAAATAAGATTTTCTATTCTAATACCAAATTTATTCTTTTCATAGTAACCTGGTTCATTAGACACAACCATGCCCTCTTTGAATTTTACTTTATTTCTTTTTGAAATCGCATGAGGACCCTCATGCACGTTAAGAAAATATCCAACTCCATGCCCAGTACCATGTGCATAATCTAAACCAACCTGTTTAAGGTACTTCCTTGCATAAAAATCAACTTCTGATCCAGAAGTATTTTTTCTAAGTTTAAAGTTTGCAACAGCAATATGTCCTCTCAAAACTCTTGTAAATATATTTTTAACTCTTTTATCAGAATTTTTTAGAGAAATTGTTCGTGTAACATCTGTTGTGCCAAATTCATATTGTCCTCCAGAGTCAACTAGATAAATATCTCCTTTTTTCAATTTCCTGTTTGTTTTTTTAGTTGCTTTATAATGTATTATCGCTCCATTTGGTCCTGCACCAGATATTGTCGGAAAGCTAGAGAATTTAAATTTTTTATTTTTTTTTCTAAGTTCAAATAATTTTTGAGATGCGCTTATTTCAGTAATTTTTTTTCTATTAAAATTTTTTTTTACCCAAAATAGATATTTAGTTAAAGCAGCTCCATCATAAATATGTGCTTTTTTTATATTTTTAATTTCTTGTTTTCCTTTTATAGCTTTTAAAAAATAGATAGGATCATTTAAATTAAGTACTTTATTATTTTTATTTATAATATTTTCAAAAAAATATGAACAAGAATTTTTGTCAATTATAAATTTTTTCTTCTCTATTTTTGAGAGTATTTGAGCACAACCTTTGATATCCAAAAATTTTATTCTTTGAAAATGATTTTTTAAATTTGATGAAATTTTTTTTAAATTGCAAAAAAATTTAATATTCTTATTTTTATCAATCAAAATATAGCTAAATGGAATCGGTGTATATTTTGTGTCTCGACCTCTTATATTTAGTAACCAAGCATTATTTTCACTTGCCGTAATAAATAAATAGTCAGATTTTTTTCTTTTCAAATAAAAAGAAATTTTATTAATTTTAGATTTGAATTTTTCACTCACAGAGCTTTTAGGCAGTATAAAAAATTTATTATTTTTTTCTTTAATTTTTCTTTTCCAAATTTTATCAACTAAATTATTTACTATTGGTTTGTAATTACATTTACTTTTTCCAAATAAAATAGACAAAGATTTTTTGGTAAATAGCTTTGGGTCAAAGCCAATTAATAATTTTTTTCCCTTTAAAATATCACTTGGCATTTTATTTGGAATTGTTACAATTTTAAAACTTTGTCCACATTGTTTGCTCGCTTGCAAGGTATATCTTCCATCAACAAATAAAAAATTTTTATTTTTTAATATTAAGGCAAAACCATAAGAACCATTAAATCTTGAAATAAAATTTAGCCTATCATTATGATCTGGAATATATTCGCAAAAAAATTCATCATTTTTAGGAATGATATATCCATCTATTTTTTCTTTCTTAAAAATTTTTTTTAATTTCTCTATTTTTTCCATTTTAACATTTTATTTTTTTTGTACCTATCCCACCCAGGACTTCTATATTCTTCGTCAAATTCAATCGAATTATCTTGATTGAATTCAAAATCGTCATTTTCACTTAAACCTATTTCATTTTTTTCTACACTTTCATCTGGTATCTCATTAATAAATCTTGATGGTAAAGCATCCATCCAATCTCCATGATAAGCTCTTTTCATAGCAAATGACAAATAAGCCTCTTTTTTTGCTCTTGTAATCCCAACATAAGCCAACCTTCTTTCTTCTTCCAAAGCAAAATCACCTTTTTCTTCCAAAGATTTTTGATGAGGAAATAAACCCTCTTCCCATCCTGGTAAAAATACAACATCAAACTCTAGACCTTTAGCGGCATGCATCGTCATTAAATTTATCTTTGCTCCTTCCCACTCTTGATCAATCGATGTAGCTAAAGCGACATGTTCTAAAAAACTCTGTAAGTTATCATAATCCTGCATAGCTCTTAAAAGTTCTTTTAAGTTTTCTAATCTATTTTCATTTTCTAAATCCTTTTTGTTTTTTAACATTGAGGAGTAACCAGACTCATCTAGAATTAATTTTAATAAATCAAAATGTTTCATGTTCAAGGAGTCTTTTCGCCATTTTTGTATCATGTTTATTAACTGGCTGAGAATAGTTTTAACTTTCGGTTTTAAATTATCTTTCTCTATTAATTTTAAAATTGAGTCTTCTAGACATAGCTTATTAGCTTTGCCAAAAGTATATATTTGGTTTAGTGTGCTTTCACCGATACCTTTTTTAGGCACACCAATTACTCTTTCTAGAGCCAAATCATCAAATTTTTGATTTATAATTCTTAGATAAGATACAGCATCTTTAATTTCTGCTCTCTCGTAAAACTTTATTCCACCTAAGACTCGATATCCAATTCCAACTTGAAGAAATCTTTCTTCAAATTCCCTTGTCTGATATATTGCTCTAACCAATATTGACACATCATTTAAAGAATATTTTTTTTTTATTCTTTGCTCTATTATATCACTGATACCTTGAGCCTCTTCCTTACCAGTTCTATAACAATTGAGTTTTACTGTTTCTCCTTGATTAGATGAAGACCATAATTTTTTACCAACTCTACTTGAATTATTTGAAATTAAAGCAGAAGCAGTTTCTAAAATATTTTTTGTTGAACGGTAGTTTTGCTCAAGTTTAAACACTTTACAATTTTTATAAATTTGGTCAAAAGTCAGAAAATTCTTAATTTCAGCTCCTCTCCAGCTATAGATTGATTGATCATCATCACCAACACAACAAATATTTTCATTTTCGTTGACCAGCAAATTTAACCATTTGTTTTGTATAAAGTTAGTATCTTGAAATTCATCTACTAAAATATATTTAAAATTTTTTTGGTAAATTTCCCTTATATCTTTGTGCTCCTCAAAAAGTTTTACACAAAATAAAATTAAATCACCAAAGTCAAATGCATTGAGATCTTTTGTTTTATCTTGATAAATCTCATAAACTTTTAAAATTGATTTTAATATAGAGCTCGATTTTTCTAATTTAACATTTTTTGGAAGAAGACCTTTATTTTTCCACTGATCAATATGATACATAATTAATTGAGGAGAGAATTTTTTTGCATCTAAATCTTCACCTTTTACAATATTTCTTATAAGTTTTTTTTGATCATCAGTATCTAAAATTGTAAAATTACTTTTGTATCCCAAAGCTTCAGCGTGCCGTCTCAAAAACTTTACACTTATAGAATGAAAGGTGCCAAGCCAAGGTACTGCATTGGTGCTCCCTTTAACATACTGCATAACTCTATTTTGCATTTCTTTCGCAGCTTTATTAGTAAAAGTTACGCATAATATTTGATTAGCCCAAGCTTTCTTTTGACTGATAATATGAATAAGTCTTGTAGTTAAAACTCTAGTTTTTCCTGAACCGGCACCAGCAACAATTAGATTTGGCCCTTCCGTGCTTAGCACTGCTTCTTTTTGTTCTTTGTTAAGGTTTTTAATTAAGTTATCTATATTATTCATAAGAGAGAATTTTCATTTATATACTAGATATAAAAATAAAAAAAATGTTAAATAAATTTAATAAAATAATTCACAATGAGAATTACAGATTTTTTAAGTTTATCTTTTCTCTTAGATACTTAATTACAGTCTTTCTTATTTCAATAGTTGTATTCTTATCAGTTCCTGTTTTTTTTAATTATGAAAAAAAAGCTAAAATTATTAAATCCCACCTTCTAGAGAATTATGAATTTAAAATAAGCAATCATGAAAAAATAGAATACAATATTTTTCCATTACCAAATTTAGAATTAAATAATGCCCAAATACATTTTGAGCCTTTTGAAGAAAAATTAAATGTAAAGAAAGTAAAGATTTATCTAGATTTATTGAATATCTATAATTACAAAAATTTTAATACAAAAAAAATAATTTTGAAAGAAAGTGAACTATCACTTCAGATTTCCAACTTAAATTTTTTTCTAGAAAAATTATTTTATCAAAAAAATAAATTTAATTTTGATAATTTAAACATTAAATTAATTAATAAAAAAAATGCTGTAATCACCTTATATAATATTAAGTTTGCAAACTTTGGTTATAATAAAAACTTAATAAGAGGAGAGGTTTTTAGCAAACATTTTAAAATTAAGATAGGTGACATTCATAAAAATATAAATTTTAAATTACTTAATTCAGGAATAAGCGCGGATATAAATTTTGATGAAAACCAGAGAAAAAATTTAAAGACTGGTATTATTAAATCAAAAATACTTAATACCAATATCAAATCCAATTTTGAATTCGATGGCAATATTTTAAAAATATTCAATTCCTTTTTAAGAAATAAAAATCTATATCTTAGAAATAAAAGTGAAATTACTTTAAACCCGTTTCTTGACATAAATTCAGAGATTCTTATCGAAGAATTTAATACTAAAATTTTAAGAAAATTAGATTTAGTAAAACTTTTACAATTTAAAGATTTTTTAAGAAAAATTAATATTAAAAGTGAAATAAATCATAAACCTCAAAAATTTAGTAACAAATTTTTTGATGATCTTAATTTAAAAATTGATTTAGCTTATGGAAGAATGGATTATTTAAAAATACTATCTTCAAAAAATGAAACAATAAAATGTATGGGCAATATAAATTTTTTAGATGATTATCCCTTGTTATTCTTTGATTGCAATTTGATAGCAGAGAATAAAAGAGAATTTTTAAAAAAATTTTTTATTAAAATAAAAAATAAAAATGGAAATATTGAATTACAAGTAAAAGGTAATTTAAGCGTTTTAAACAATAAAATAAATATTAAAAATATTTCAACAAAAGACGGATATGAGGCCTCTAAAGAGGATTTAAAATATTTCAAACATGCTTTTGAAAAAATTCTTTTCGACAAGAATTTTTTAAATATATTTGATTTAAAAAAAATTAAGGAATTTATAATAGAAATTTCTTAGTTATTTTGGTTTTGTCATTTTAAGAGGATTCATAATTTTATTATATTCTCTCTCACTAATCAGTCCCGATTTAATTACTTCATGTTTTAAAGTAGTTCCATTTTTATGTGCAGTTTTTGCTATGAAAGCAGCCTTATCATATCCAATCTTTGGAGCTAATGCTGTAACCAACATCAGTGAATTATCTAATAAATATTTAATTCTTTTTTTATCCGCTTTAATTCCTTTAACACAATACATTGCAAAAGTTTTAGAAGAGTCACTCATGATCTCAATTGATTGTAAGATATTATGAATTATTAATGGTTTAAAAACATTTAATTCAAAATGACCATGTGAACCTGCCATAGTTATTCCATTATGATTTCCAATTACTTTTACACACACCATTGTCACTGCCTCAGACTGAGTTGGATTGACTTTTCCAGGCATTATAGAAGAACCCGGTTCGTTTGATGGAAGAATAAGTTCTCCGTAACCTGCTCTTGGACCTGAACCCAAAAACCTAATGTCATTAGCGATTTTCATTAAACAAACAGCTGTAGTATTTAACGTCCCAGAAAAATTCACAATTTCGTCATGAGCAGCTAAAGCTGCGAATTTATTTGTTGCAGGTTTAAATTTGATTCTTGTAATTTTACTGATTTCCTTAATAATTTTTTTATCAAAATTTTTTTTAGTATTAAGTCCAGTTCCAACTGCTGTACCACCTTGAGCTAAATAATGAATTTCTTTAAGAGCATTTTCTATTCTTATAATACATTTTTTAAGTTGAGTGTGGTAACCTGAAAACTCTTGACCCAATGTTAAAGGTGTTGCATCTTGCAAATGAGTCCTACCAATTTTTACAATATTCTTAAATTCTTTTGATTTCTTCGACAATTCTTTTTCAAGCAATTTTAAAGAGGGTAGCAGTTTCTCTTTTGCTTTAATAGCTATAGCAATGTGCATTGCTGTAGGAAAAACATCATTTGTAGATTGAGACTTATTAACGTGATCATTTGGATGAACCGGTTTTTTAGTTCCTAATTTTCCCCCCATCATTTGAATTGCTCGATTCGCTATTACTTCGTTTACATTCATATTTGTTTGCGTTCCCGATCCTGTTTGCCAAACTTTCAAAGGAAAATGATTATCGTGCTTACCTTTAATAACTTCATCCGCAGCCCTAATAATGTATTTACTGATTTTAATATCTAAATCTTTGTTTCTTGCATTAACTACTGCCGCCGCTTTTTTTATTATTGCAATCGAGTGAATAACTAAGGGCCTTACTAAAAAATCTCCAATGTTAAAATATTTATTAGATCTTTCAGTTGAAGCTCCCCAATACTTATCACCAGGCACTTTGATTTTTCCAATACTATCAAATTCTGTTCTGTATTTCATATTTGATTCACTGCTATAATACACTCTTATTTAGTAATTATAAAATATAAAGGATAAGAAATGACTAATTTTGAAAGCGTAAAAAAATTCATGGAAACATTTGGTCAAGAAATTAAAGAAAAAGCTGGTTTCCCAAATGATAAAATCACTGCTCTTAGATTAGATCTAATCAAAGAGGAGTTGGATGAACTCAAAGTAGCAATATACAACAAAGATATAAAAGAAGTAGCAGATGCTTTGACTGATATCCTATACGTAACTTATGGAGCCGGACATGCCTTTGGAATTAATTTAGATAATTGTTTTAAAGAAGTTCAAAACTCAAATATGAGCAAATTAGGTAAAGATGGAAAGCCGATTTATAATGATAAAGGAAAAGTAATGAAGGGACCAAATTACTTTAAACCAGATTTTAGTAAGTTCGTTGCATGATGAAAGAAAATTTTTATTGGATTTTTTTGGGTATAGCCGTAGGTATATTAATATACCTTGCAGATAAGTATATATTTTAATTATGAAAGTAATTGATTGTATTACTTATTTTAATGAACCTTTGTTATTTGAACTCAGATTAAATATTTTAGATAAATTTGTTGATGAATTTATAGTTTGTGAAGCAAGATATACTCATGCAGGTGAGAAAAAAAATCTAAATTTTAAAATCAATGACTTCAAAAAATTTAAAGAAAAAATAAATTATATAATTATTGAAGACGAACCCAAGGACTTGGTAAGAACAGAAACTATAACTGAGGGGGAAAATTCAATATTTAGAACTAATGCCCAAAAAAGAATACTTCATCAAAGGGAAGCAATTTTTAATGAAGTAAAAATGAACAAAGATAATGATTGGGTTATTTATAGTGATAGTGATGAAATTCCAAATTTAGAAAAATTTGATTTAAAAAGATGTAAAAATAAGTTCGTATTATTTAATCAAAAACTTTTATATTATAAATTTAACCTTTGTCTTCCAGGTTATAATTGGTTTGGATCTAAAGCATGTAAAGTCAAAGACCTTAATTCAATTACTGAGCTACGTAACATTAAAACAAAAAAATATGGATGGTGGAGAGTCGATACTCTTTTTAAAAAAGATAAATTTATAAATTTAAAAGTTGTGAATGATGGTGGTTGGCATTTTACTGAAATAAAGAGCCCCGAGGAAATTTATGAAAAACATAAAAATGACGAACATCATGATGAATTTGAATTGACAGGTATAAAATTGGAAGATGTTAAGAGTATGATTAAGAACAGGTATATTCCTTATAATCACAAAGCTGATAAAAAAAATTTAAATTTAAGATGGGGAAAAAATATTAAAGTGCAACTTTCTAAAATTGAATATAATTTATTGCCAAAATATTTAGTAAACAATAAAGAAAAATATTCTTCATGGTTTGATGAGAGGTGAAACACGATCGACTAAAGAATTATTTAATAACAAAACTCCCACCCAATGATGGCGTAAATTTAAAATTTACTTTTTTGTCAGAAAAAAATTCATCCCATGCTAATTTAGAACCATTAAAATCCATCGAGTTGTAATCATCACAAACTATTACACCCCCCTCTTCAAGACGAGGGAAAAAAAATTCTAAACTTTTTAAAGTTGGTTCATATAGATCAACATCGATATGAACAAAAGAAAATTTTGAATTATCTATCAGGTTAAATTTTTCTGGAATCCAACCTTTATAAATTCTAACAAAGTCAAAATCTTTGAGAACTTCATTTTTCACAAATTGTTCATCTGAAATAAATTGTGTCCTGATCTCCTTAATTTTTTTTTTTTCAAATTTATTAATATTGATGTCTTTAATACTTGCTTGAGAAAGACCTTCAAAACTATCAAAGATATGAAAACTTATTTTTTTGTTATACTCTGAAATTAATTTGGAAATAAAAAAAGATGAGTGACCTTTCCAACAACCAACTTCTGCAAAATCTTTAGTATTCTCTTTTTTTAAAACCATCTGAACTAAATTCATTAAGTCTAAAAATCTAGATTGTTTCCAAAAATTATCTGAATGATTATTTTTAGATTTATTTAAACCTTCAAAATATAATTTGTAATGTTTATCGCTTAATTGAAATGAGGCTACGGATCTTTTGTCTATAACTCCATTTTCATTTTTTTTGATTACTTGTAAATTAAATAAACTAAGCAATTTATTTAAAAATTTTTGAATAATTTGCACCATAAAATTTTTAATTAACTTATAACATTTTTAAATAATTAAAGATCCATTTTTCTACTTCATATCTTAATTTAAAATTTTGATAAAGTGTAGTTTAGGATTTGAAAAAAATAAAAATATTTTTGAGTAATATTGATAATTATTAATCTCCTTGTTTAATTTTAAATTTGATTGTTTTAAAATTTTTGCAATAGAATTTTTTGTAAAATATTTTTTTGGAACATTCACTCCATTATAATAATTTCCAACAAAATCCATAAATCTTAGTGTTTGTCTGGAAAATATAGAATATTCATAATGATCTTTAATCAAAATATTTTTACTTTTATTTTTTAAAAAAGATAGAATTTTTTTAATTCCTATCAAATTATCTACACCAACATGATGCAAAACATCGGCACAAATTGATATATCATATCGTTTTTTCTTAGATCTTAGATTATCTATTTTGAAAAATTTTATATTTTTGTTTTTTTTGTTAAGTTTTTTTACTTGGTTATTTGTATAATAATCACAACAACTAATATTTACCGTTTTATATTTACTTTTAATATTTTTATAAATTAAATTTATCACCAATGGTTCATAACCTGATCCATAATCTAAAATATTAATTTTCTTTTTGTTTTTTTCTAGCAATAAAATTTGTTTCGAAATAATTTTTGCTAGGTTTTTCTCTCTTTGAGAGGATAACAATAGTTGCCTGATTCTTTTAAGTACTAATTTAATATGTTTCATTTGAAAAATAATTTATTTTTAGACTATAAATTTAATCTTAATATTCAATTTTTAAAAGTGCGTCCTGTTGCAGTTGCTTTTAATCACCAAGATCTAGATCTCCACATTGTTTTTTGGTGAATACACAAGTGCTATAATGATAAATTGTTTTAGTATCTTTGATAATCCCTCTGGATGTACCTTCAACAGTTCCTGTCACAGTGTTACACCCAGAAATTAGAAAAAAAAATAATAATATTTTTAATTTTTGAATCACTTATAAATTATAACATCTTATTCGTTTTAAGGGGCGTTCTGTTGCCAGGTGCCGTGAACCTGTTAACGTTATTTATTGTTATATAACAATTCTTACACAACCAGAAGGCCTCATTTCTTTGCTGGGTGAGTCCGTATTGTGATCGCCAGTGAGTCCGGATATGGTGTGATCATGAGAGAAGAACTTCAAAGCCTTTCAAAAGAGTGGCCTGCTTTTTTTAAAAATAACACAAATAACGTAGATGAAATTTATAAAAAGATAACTAACATTCTCGGAGGTATTGTATCTAACTCCGATCACAAAGATTATATAAAGATTAAAGCTACTAAAGGAGTAGCGACGGTTCCATATGCTCCATGGATAAGCGCAAGAGATGTTAGATTAGCAGATAAACAAAGCGAAGGTTATTCTTTAGTCTATTTATATTCAGTTGATCTAAAAAAAGTTCACCTTTCAATTGCTTTTGGTACCGGGCAATTTTTAGAAGTTTTTTCTCCAAAAAAAGAAGCTTATTCAAAAATGAGAAAAGCAGCATCTCGTATTCAGAAGGTTTTTGAAAATGATCTTAATATTGAAAACTTAACATTAGATCCTATTGATTTAACAGCCTCCCCAAAAGAATTTAGACAAGAGGGCTATGAACAATCTGCAATATTTAGTTTGTCCTATGAAATAGATAATTTGCCTGAAGATAACGAACTTATTAATGATTTCAAAAAGATGTTAGAATTTTATGTTGAGATTCATGAAAATCCTCTAACACCATCCATAGATAGTTTAGTTAACGCAGTTGCAGACCCAATTAAGTTTCAAGATCAAGATTTAAAAATTAAGACTTTTGAAAATAGAACACCGAAAAAAAAAACAAATGCTAAAACTAAAAAAAGCAAAAAAATAAAACAAAAAAAGAGAAGGAGCGATCGTTCAGCTTTTATAGGTCGAAAAGGTGAGAAAATTGTCTTTGAGTATGAAAAAGATAAATTAAATAAAATTGGTTTAAAAGACCTTTCAAAGAAGGTTAAATGGCATGCAGAGTTAAACGAAAAACCAGGCTACGATATAACCTCATACAACGAAAAAGGAGAGGAGATATTCATTGAGGTTAAATCATCTTCGGGAAAAACGATTAATGATATCGACTTAACAAAAAATGAAATTATTGCAATGTTAAATAAAAAAAATAGAGAAAAATTTAATATATATTTAGTGACGAACGCACTAACTAAAGCAGAGATAGAGGTTATTAAAAACCCAAGCGAAAAGCTTAAAGATGTAGCTAATTTCGATAAAATTTTAAATTTATTTGAAAAAATGCAGGGAGAATTTAATATAGATTTAGTGACGTTAAATTTAGATTTTAGATTATGAAAAAACTTTTAGCGATCGTGGTTCTGGGTTTGCTAACAGCTTGTTCAAACAAGGTTGATAAAGCAATAGAAAAATGTGCAGATTTTCAAATCATTTCGGAAAGCGATACATATTTAAGAAATCAATTTAGTTCATTGGTATTAAACGATCCAAAATATATAGACACTCTTAAGAGGATAAAAGAAGAAAAAAAAATTCAACAATCAACTAATGCTAAATACGAGATAGAATACCAAAAATGGATAAAAGCACATCCTAGACCAATTATACCTACGTATGATCAAGTGCAAAAAGGATATACTTTTCAAAAATATAAGCAGCTTATGAACGAATGGAGAGAAGCAGATAAAATAATAACTTCATCATTATTGAGTCCCTGGAATTCAGCAAAAAAAAGAATTGATGATTTAGAGGAACTTCAAATTGTGATTATCAAAATGTCTGCCCGAGAAAATTTAAAAAAAAAGAGTTTAAAAGAAAAATCATTGATAAATAAATATAATAAAAATTTTGAAAAATGTGAAAAGGCACACAAGCAAGCACCAAAGTCTTTTATGTTAAATTGGTCTAAATAATTCCCCCGCCAACGCTGTTTGTCTTTCTTCACTGAGTCCTATGTGAGTCCAAAATAAAAAAAGTTGTGAATTAATAAGTATTAACGCCAATACGCAGGGGCGTTCTGTTGCCAGGTGCCCCAGACCCCGTTACTTAATTAACAAAGTTAATTAAGCTGCAAGTGCGTAACTTTCGTTAGCATTTGTATATTGGCCCGTTACGTCGGAACCATCTCGTACGAAAGAATAGCTTTTAGACATCCGTCGATCCTAATTCACCCCCATAAGTTGTAATTGGTGGAGGTGGTGGGTACTGCCCCCACGTCCGTAATGTTTATTACGAAATTCGTTTATCGTCATAGTTGGAAAACCAACTCTATTAATATAAAACTCTTCGTGAGAGATTCAATAAATATTTCAAAATGAAATTAACACCAGAACAAAAGCAAGAAATTGCAGATCAACAATCACAAAAAAACTCAACAAAAAGAGTTACTTCACCTGAATTAGAAAAAATTCTCTACGAAGCATTGCCAGTTTTAGATCATGGTTTTGTTCGTGTTGTAGATTATATGGGAGATGACAGTTCTATTGTTCAGTCTGCGAGAGTGTCTTACGGTAAAGGAACAAAAAAAGTTTCTACAGATGAAGGATTAATAAAATATTTAATGAGACACTGGCATTCGACACCATTTGAGATGTGTGAAATTAAATATCACGTCAAACTCCCAATTTTTATTGCTCGACAGTGGATCAGACATAGAACAGCGAATGTGAATGAATATTCAGCACGATACTCAATATTAGATAAAGAGTTTTATATTCCAGCAAAAGATCAATTATCAGCTCAATCAACTTCAAACAGACAAGGTAGGGGAGACTTAATTACCGGGGAGCAAGCAGATGAAGTTTTAAAAATTTTGAAAGATGATGCGACTAGAACATACGATAATTACGAAAAAATGCTTAATGAAAGATTTGATGGTTCAACTATAGATGAAGGAAAGTCAGGACTTGCAAGAGAACTTGCTAGAATGAACTTAACTCTAAATTCTTATACACAATGGTATTGGAAAACAGATCTATTAAATTTATTAAACTTTTTATTTTTAAGAGCAGATAGCCATGCCCAATATGAGATAAGGGTGTACGCAGAAACTATGTTAGACACTGTAAAAAAATGGGTTCCAATAACACATGCCGCATTTTTGGATTACAGAGTTGGCGCTGTTCATGTTTCAGCTAAGGGAAAAAAAGTTATTCAACAAATGGCTAAAGGCGAAAAAGTAAGTCATGATACTTCTGGTCTCTCAAAAAGAGAATGGAACGAGCTTATGTCTTCTTTTGATTTTAAAGAAAAGATTGTTTAATTTTTTCAGCTATATTTTTAAATAATTTTGAAACCTCATGATTAGGATCAGAATGAGTTAAAGGTTCGCCTTTATCAGCTGAGGATCTTAAGTCCTGATGAATTGGTAATTGGCCTAAAAAATTTTTATTAAATTCTTTAGCAACTTTTTCTACTCCGCTTTCACCAAAAATTTTATATTCTTTTCCGTCGTCTCCTTTAAAGTAACTCATATTATCAATAAGGCCAAAAATTTTTACTCCAGTTTTATCAAACATTTGAATTCCTCTTTTAACATCTAATAACGCTAAATCTTGTGGAGTTGATACAATTACTGCACCATCAACTTTAACTTCTTGAGCAAAGGTTAATTGTGTGTCACCAGTACCAGGAGGCATATCAACAATAATTACATCTCTATCTTTCCATAAAACCTTTTGCGTCATCGTTTTAATAGCACTTATCACCATTGGGCCTCTCCAAATCATAGGAGTTAGTTCATCAACTAAAAAACCCATAGACATACACTGTGCATTATATTTTTCTAATGGGATTATCGCATTGCCATCTTTATTTTTTGGTTTTTCATTTAAGTTAATTAATTTTGGTAAAGACGGACCATAAACATCAGCATCAAGGATTCCTATTTTTAATCCAAGATTTTGAAGTGCAAAAGCTAGATTTACTGCGATGGTAGATTTGCCGACACCACCTTTAGCGCTAGAAACCAGTACAACAAACCTAGTTCCGTTAATTGGAGTTTTAACAAATTGTTTTGGCGGTGGTTTTTGGCTCATCTTATTACTTTATTAAACAATTTAGACATAATATCGCTCTTACATAACTTGTTTTTGCAGTAAAAGTCACTATATAAAGTGTCATGAGTTTCAAAGACAAGATTTTAAAAAATCAATCCCCATGGGGATCACCTCCTCCAGGTGGTGGAGGGCGTATGCCGGGTGGAAACGGATCAGGTTCAAGACAGGATCCCCCCAATCTTGATGATATAATTAAAAATTTCCAAAAAATCATTAACAAATTTACTGGTGGGAAATCAGGCGGCTCACGACCGATAATTATCGGATTATTAATTTTAGCTTTACTTTATATTGCAAGCGGTCTCTACAGAGTTTTGCCAGATGAACAAGGAGTTGTTCTTCGATTTGGTAAATATATTAACACTACTCAACCTGGGTTACATTATCATTTCCCTACACCTTTCGAGAGAGTACTAACTCCAAAAGTTACAAAAGTTAATAGAGTCGATGTAGGGTTTAGACCTGCGAGTGATACTGGAAGATCTTCTGGTGTAGGTAATGTTCCTGAAGAAAGTTTAATGTTAACTGGTGACGAAAATATTGTAGACATAAACTATTCAGTTTTTTGGGTAATTAAAGATGCTCAAAAATTTTTATTTAATATTCAAAGCCCGATTGAAACAGTAAAAGCAGCATCAGAAACAGCTATGAGAGAAGTTATAGCTAAAAATAGAATTCAAAATATTTTAACAGAGGGTAGATCGAAAATCGAAGTAGAAGTTCAAGAAATTACGCAGATAATTTTAGATGAGTATGGTTCAGGTATACAAGTCACACAAGTTCAAACTCAACAAGCGGATCCACCCGAACAAGTTATTGATGCATTCCGTGATGTACAGGCTGCTAGGGCTGATAGAGAAAGATCAAAGAATGAAGCTGAAGCTTATGCTAATGATGTAATCCCAAGAGCACGAGGTGAAGCCGAGCAAGTTCTTCAACAAGCTGAGGCTTACAAAAAAGAAGTTGTAGCAAAAGCGGAAGGTGAAGCAAGTAGATTTTTAGCAATTTATAATGAATATAAAAATGCAAAACAAGTTACTCAAGAAAGAATGTATTTAGAAACAATGGAAAAAGTTTTAGCTGATATAGATAAAGTAATTATTGATAAAGAGTCGGGTTCAGGAGTGGTCCCTTATTTGCCTTTACCAGAACTTAGGAAATCAGGAGGAAATAATTAATGAGAGGTGTTAAACTAGTTATTCCGGGAATAGTATTAATTGCAGTTGTAGTATTTCAATCTTTATTCATAGTTCAAGAGATAAGCCAAGCAATTGTTCTCCAGTTTGGTGACCCGAAAAAAATTGTAACTAAAGCAGGATTAAACTTCAAATTACCATTTATTCAAAACGTAGTTTACCTAGACAAAAGAATTTTAAATTTAGACAATGATCCAGAAGAAGTAATTGCTGCAGACCAAAAAAGATTAATTGTTGATGCTTTTGCAAGATTTAAGATTGTTGATCCTTTAAAATTCTACATTTCAGTTGGAAATGAGAGAGTAGCAAGATCAAGACTTTCTACTATCATAAATTCTAGAATCAGAGGTGTATTGGGTACACAAGAGTTAGCTACTTTATTATCAACTGATAGAGCTAGACAAATGCAAATTATTCAATCTCAAGTTAATGAAGAAGCACAAAACTTTGGAATAGAAATTGTAGATGTAAGAATTAAAAGAGCTGACTTACCTCCAGCAAATAGTGAGGCTATTTACAAACGAATGCAAACTGAAAGAGAGAGAGAAGCGAAAGAGTTTAGAGCTCAAGGTGCTGAGATCGCACAAAAAATTAGATCAACAGCTGATAAAGATGTGACTGTAATTTTAGCTGAAGCAAATAAAAAATCTGAGATTATGAAAGGTGAGGGTGACGGTGAAAGAAATAAAATTTTTGCTAATGCCTTTGGACGAGACCCTCAGTTTTTTGGATTTTACAGAGCGATGCAAGCTTATGAAAAAGCTTTGATCGGTGGAGAAACTTCACTTGTATTATCTCCTGATAGCGACTTCTTTAAATTTTTTGGTAAGTCCATTAAGCCAAATATAAAAAGATAAACTAATCACTCTGTGAAAGAGCTCATTATCGCAATCGGATTGCTTTTTTTTATAGAAGGTTTGTTCCTTGCCATTTTCCCGTCAAGAATTAAAAATATGTTAGAAATGATCAAAAATACACCAGAAAATAAACTGAGATCATTTGGATTGTTTTTTTTGATTATAGGCTTCTTAATAATTTGGTATATAAAAAATTGAATGAGATTTTTTAAAAAAATATTCTTATTAATTGTTGTTTTAAATTTTTCAACTTTTAATGTTTATGCTGTACCAGATTCTTTCGCGAACCTTGCTGAAAAGTTAATGCCATCAGTAGTAAATATTTCAACTACTCAAACCGTTAAAACAACTACAAATCAATTTCCCTTTCAATTTCCCCCAGGTTCACCATTTGGTGAAATGTTTAAAGATTTTGAAAGACCTACTGAAAGACAAGCCTCAGCTTTAGGCTCTGGCTTTATAATAAAAGAGGATGGAATAGTAATTACAAATAATCATGTAATTGCAAATGCTGAAGATATTTTAGTAAAAGTTGGAGAAAAAGAATACAAAGCAAAATTAGTTGGTGCAGACCCATACATGGATATTGCTGTTTTAAAAATGGAAACTAAAGACAAATTTAAAACCGTTAAGTTTGGCGACTCGGATACAGCTCGAGTTGGAGACTGGGCTGTAGCTATTGGTAATCCTTTTGGCTTAGGTGGAACCGTTACAGCTGGAATTATTTCAGCAAGAAACAGAGATATAAATCTAACAAGATATGATGATTTCATACAAACAGATGCATCTATCAACCAAGGAAATTCTGGCGGACCTTTGTTTAATCTAAAAGGTGAAGTTATTGGAATTAATACTGCAATTATAGCCCCAGGACAATCGGGATCAATTGGAATTGGTTTTGCTATACCAGCTAATGCCGCATCAAATGTAATCGATCAGTTGTTAGAATTTGGTGAAACAAAAAGAGGTTGGCTTGGTGTAAGAATTCAAGAAGTTACAAAAGAAATTGCTGAGGTTGAAAAATTAAAAAAACCAGCTGGTGCGCTAGTAGCTAGTGTAGGACAGAGTAGTCCCGCAGATAAAGCAGGGATAAAAGCAGGTGACATTATATTGGAATTTGATGGTAAAAAAATTGATACAATGAGAACTCTTCCAAAAGTTGTTGCAAATACAAAAGTTGGAAAAAGTGTTGAGTTAAAAATTTGGAGAAATAAGAAATCAATTACAAAAAGATTAACTTTAGGAAGATTAGAGTCCTCTGAAGAATTTAAGGAAAAGAAAACCAAAACTGTTAAGAAGGAAACAGAAATAGAAACTTTAAAAATTACAGTAAGAGATTTAATCGATCAAGATATCAAATCAAGAAACTTGAAGAAAAATACAAAAGGAGTTGTAATAATTGATATTGCAAATCGTAGTCCTCTAGCCAATCTTTTAAGTATAAATGATATAATTATCGAAGTACAAAAAACTTCTGTCAAAAATTCATCAGATTTAAATAAAATTGTTGATGGGATTTTTAAAAAAGGTGAAAAAACTTTGTTATTAACTGTAATTAATAATAATAATCGAAGAAGATACCTCGGTGTTAAAATAAATTAATTTTGCAAAAAAAGATAATTCTATTAGCAGGACCTACAGCTTCAGGAAAATCAAAATTAGCAATTCATCTAGCGAAAAAACTAAAGGGAGAAATTATTAATGCTGATAGTATGCAAATCTATAAAGAGTTTTTAGTTTTATCTTCACGACCTAAAAAATATGAAACAAATAAAATTAAGCACCATTTATATGGTATAGTCTCTGTAAAAAAATATTTTTCTGCAGGTGATTGGCTCAAAGAAGTAAAGAAAAAAGTAAGTCAATGTTTCAAGAAGAAAAAAATTCCAATCATTGTTGGAGGTACTGGCTTATATTTCAACACTATTACAAAAGGAATTAGTAAAATTCCAGATATAGATATCAAAACAAGAAATTATGTGAGGGCTCTATTCAAGAAACTTGGCACTAAAAAGTTTTATGAGAAACTTCTAGAGTTAGATCCTAAAATTAAAGATAGAATTGATCCTAGAGACTCACAAAGGCTGCAAAGAGCGTATGAGGTAAAACTTAAAACAAAAAAATCTTTATTTGATTGGTTCGCAAAAACAAAATCAGATTTTCTTGATTTCGATTTGAGAAAAGTTTTTATTGATATACCCCGGATGGACTTACTTCCAAATATTTCAAAAAGAACAGAACTTATGTTTAAAGAAAATTGCTTAAGAGAAGTTAAAAAATTCAATATTATGAAGTTGAATAAAAGTTTATCTGCCAATAAATTGATTGGAGTTCAAGAAATTAATCAATTTATTAAAAACAGCATCTCTTTGGATGAATGTAAGGAGCTGATTAATATTAAGACTAGACAGTATGCAAAAAGACAAAATACATGGGCTCGAGGACATATGAAGAATTGGAACAAGCTATATTCTAAAAATTTCTCTATTCTTTTGAAAAAAACATTAAAAGTTATAAGCTAAAACTTGACGGTTGGTATTTCTAGGCTAGATTGTATGAATGCCAAAATTATTAAGTGGAGCAGAAATAGTATTTAAAGCCTTAGAAGACCAAAAGGTAGAGTATATTTTTGGTTACCCGGGTGGTGCAGTTCTTCCAATTTATGATGAATTAAAAAATCATAAAACGATAAAACATATTTTAGCAAGGCACGAACAAGGAGCAGGACACGCCGCAGAGGGTTATGCCAGATCAAGTGGGAAGCCAGGAGTCTTACTTGTTACCTCAGGACCTGGTGCAACAAATGCAGTGACAGCATTAACAGATGCTTATATGGATTCAATTCCGGTAGTTTGTATTTCAGGACAAGTGCCAACTCATTTAATTGGAACAGATGCATTTCAAGAATGTGACACAACAGGAATAACTAGGCCATGTACTAAACATAACTGGTTAGTGAAAGATGTAAATGACTTAGCTGATATAATGAACCAAGCTTTTAAAATTGCTACAACAGGCAGACCTGGACCTGTCTTAGTCGATATTCCTAAAGATATTCAGTTTAATAAAGGAACTTATAAAGTAAGTAAAAATAAATTAGATAAAAAACTAAATGGTGCACTCTCTAATAAAATAAATTCAAAAGATGTAGACAGTTTCATTGAGATGATAAAAAAATCATCTAAACCTATTTTTTACACTGGTGGTGGAGTAATTAATTCTGGACCAAAAGCAAGTGAACTTTTGCGAGAACTTGTTTCATTAACAGGTTTTCCCATCACTTCTACTCTTCAAGGACTAGGAGCTTTTCCGGGTAATGATCCTCAGTTTTTAGGAATGCTTGGTATGCACGGCACTTACGAAGCTAATAATGCAATGCATGATTGCGATTTAATGATTAACATTGGAGCAAGATTTGATGACAGAATTACCGGAAAAATTGATGAGTTTTCTCCAAAATCAAAAAAAATTCACATTGATATCGATCCATCTTCGATTGGAAAGAATGTAAAAGTTGATTTAGCAATTACAAGTGATGTTACAGAATTATTACAAGCAGTTATAAAAAGATTTAAAGAAAAAAATCAAAACTTTATTGAATCTAATAAACAAAAAACTGCTACGTGGTGGAGTCAAATTGACAAATGGAGAGAAAAAAAATCTTTAAGTTTTATTAATAGCAAAGAAACAATTAAACCTCAGCATGCTGTACAAAGATTGTATGAACTTACAAAAGATCAAGATACTTTTGTTACAACAGAAGTTGGCCAACACCAAATGTGGGCTGCACAACATTATAAATTTAATAAGCCTAATAGATGGATGACCTCAGGAGGTCTTGGAACTATGGGATATGGTTTACCAGCTGCTATTGGCGTGCAAATAGCTCATCCAAAAAAACTAGTAGTAGATATTGCAGGTGAGGCATCAATATTAATGAACATTCAAGAAATGTCGACTGCAATACAATACAGACTTCCTATTAAGATATTCATTTTAAATAATGAATACATGGGAATGGTACGGCAATGGCAAGAATTATTACACGATAAAAATTACTCTGAAAGTTACACTGAAGCTTTACCAGATTTTGTTAAATTAGCTGAAGCTTATGGTGCTGTTGGTATAAGAGCAAAAACCCCTGATGAATTAGATGAAAAAATAAAAGAAATGATTAATACAGATAAACCTGTAATTTTTGATTGCGTTGTAGATAAAGTAGAAAATTGTTATCCAATGATACCTTCAGGAAAACCTCACAACCAAATGCTTCTTGGACCGGAAGATGAAAAAGAAGAAGTTTCAGACGAAGGAAAAACTTTAGTTTAATGTCGAAACCAAAATCAGCTTATAGTCAACCTACAAAATTTGGAAAAGAGGATCATCATATAATTGTAGTTTGGGTAGATAACGAAGCTGGAGTTTTAGCAAGGGTTATCGGATTATTTTCTGGAAGAGGTTATAATATAGAGTCTTTAGCAGTAGCTGAAATTGATAAGCAAAAACATTTATCTAGAATTACAATTGTAACAAAAGGAACTCCTGAAGTTATTCAGCAAATAAAATTACAGCTAGGAAAATTAATTCCAGTTCATAAAGTAGCTGATTTTTCTAGAAATGATCCCAAAATTTTATTTAAAGAACTTGCTTTACTTAAAATAGTTGCAAACTCAAAAAAACTAGATAAAGCAAAGAAATTATGTAAAAAATATAATGGAATTATTATAGATAAAACAAAAAAGTCTTTCGTTATTCAAGTAACTGCTTTAAGAAGAGAAATTGATAAATTAGTTGTAACATTAAAACCACTGGGACTCATTAGCGTTTCAAGAACTGGTGCAGTTGCAATGACTAAGGGTGATGAAGTTTTTACACAATAGGAGTTAAATAATGAAAACATTTTATGAAAAAGATGCAGATGTAAATTTAATTAAAAATAAAAAAGTTGCAATTTTTGGTTATGGGAGTCAAGGACATGCTCATGCTTTAAATTTAAAAGACAGTGGTGTTAAAGAAGTAGTTGTAGCCCTTAGAGAAGGTTCCTCTAGTGTAAAAAAAGCTGAGAGTGAAGGTTTAAAAGTTATGTCATTGTCAGATGCTGCAGCTTGGGCAGACGTTGTCATGATGTTAACCCCGGACGAACTTCAATCAGAAATTTATAAAAATCACATTGAACAAAGAATGAAAGAAGGAACAAGCTTAGCTTTTGCTCATGGTTTGAATATTCATTTTGATTTAATTAATGCTAGAAAAGATTTAGATGTTTTTATGGTTGCACCTAAAGGTCCTGGCCACACTGTAAGAAGTGAATACCAAAAAGGTGGAGGAGTTCCTTGTTTAATGGCAGTCCATAAAGATAGTTCAGGTAAAGCAAGAGATTTAGCTTTATCATATGCATCTGCAATAGGTGGAGGTAAATCTGGAATTATAGAAACTACTTTTAAAGATGAATGTGAAACAGATTTATTTGGTGAACAAACGGTTTTATGTGGAGGACTGGTTGAATTAATTAAAAATGGTTTTGAAACATTAACAGAAGCTGGTTATCCACCTGAGATGGCATACTTTGAAACTTTACACGAAGTAAAATTAATCGTTGATTTAATATATGAAGGTGGAATTGCAAATATGAATTATTCTATTTCAAACACAGCTGAGTACGGTGAGTACGTTTCAGGTAAGAGAATTGTTGATAGCAAGACTAAAGAAAAAATGAAAGAAGTCTTAAAAGATATTCAGTCTGGTAAGTTTACTAAGCAATGGATGGATGAGCATAAAAAAGGTCAGAAAAACTTCCTTAAAATGAGAGAAGATTTAGCTAAACATCCTATCGAAAAAGTAGGTAAAGAGCTTCGAGCTATGATGCCTTGGATTGGTAAAAATAAATTAGTCGATAAAGACAAGAATTAGCCCAATCTGACTCTTTAATAGCTCTTAATGAGTACATAATAATTTGCAAATTCTATCTTTGATTGTATTATGAGAAGCTTTTGAATTAACAAAAGTTTTAGTATGAGTGATAAAAATAGAATAATAATTTTCGATACCACTATGCGTGATGGCGAACAATCGCCAGGCGCATCAATGAGTTTAGAAGAAAAATTACAAATTTCAAGAGTGTTTGATGAACTTGGTGTTGATGTCATCGAAGCAGGCTTTCCAATTGCTTCACCCGGAGACTTTGAGGCTGTTACAGAAATAAGCAAGACTTTAAAAAAATCTATTCCAGCAGGATTAGCTCGAGCAACAAAAAAAGATATAGATGCTTGTCATGAAGCATTAAGACATGCAAAAAATTTTAGAATACATACTTTTATTTCTACTAGTCCACTTCATATGAAACATAAGTTAAACAAATCTCCTGAAGAAGTTTTAGGTTCGATTAAAGAAAGTGTTACCTATGCGAGAAAATTTACTGATGATGTCGAGTGGTCTTGTGAAGATGGAACACGAACAGATATGGATTATATGTGCAAAACTGTTGAACTTGCAATCAAATGCGGAGCAAAAACTATCAATATACCAGATACAGTTGGTTATACTGTTCCATCTGAATTTAAAAAAATTATAGAAACCTTAATAAACAAAGTTCCAAATATTGATAAAGCAATTCTCTCAACACATTGTCATAATGATCTTGGCTTAGCAGTCGCAAATTCATTAGCAGGAGTTATGGCTGGCGCAAGACAAATTGAATGCACAATTAATGGAATTGGTGAAAGAGCAGGTAATGCAGCTCTTGAAGAAGTTGTTATGGCAATGAGAACAAGACACGACTTAATGCCTTACACAACAAATATTAACACAAAACTCTTAAGCAAGGCATCTAAAGTTGTATCAAATGCAACTGGTTTCCCTGTTCAATTTAATAAAGCAATTGTTGGAAAAAATGCTTTCGCACATGAATCAGGCATTCACCAAGATGGAATGTTAAAAAATAGAAATACCTATGAGATTATGACTCCAGAAAGTGTTGGAGTCAAAAAAACCTCATTGGTAATGGGTAAACATTCTGGCCGACATGCTTTTAGAGATAAATTATCTGATATGGGTTACGTAGATATTACAGATGATATTATTGATACAGCTTTTGGAAAATTTAAAATTTTAGCAGATAAAAAGAAACATGTTTATGATGAAGATATCGCAGCTATAATTGATGATAGTTTAGTCACAGAAGATAATGTAATTAAACTAAAATCTTTAAAAGTATTCGCTGGAACTGGTGAACCTCAAAAAGCAGAGATGACACTAGAAGTTTACGGTGAGGTAAAAAGTGCCACTGAGACTGGAGACGGTCCAGTAGATGCGATATTTAAATGTATAAAGAATCTTTATCCTCACGATGTAAATTTACTTTTGTATAATGTTCATGCTGTCACAGAAGGAACTGATGCGCAAGCAACAGTAAGTGTAAGAATTGAAGAACATGGCAAAACAACAGTAGGTCAAGCAGCTGATACTGATACGTTAGTCGCATCTGCTAATGCATACTTGAATGCATTAAATAAATTAATTATTAAAAGAGCAAAAACTGCGCCAGATCAAGTTTCTAGCGCTCAAAAATAGAGAGGGAAAAAAATGTTTAAAGGATTAACAGGTTTATCTTCATTATGGTCTCAAGACATGGCCATAGACTTAGGAACGGCAAACACTTTAGTAGTGCTTAAAGATCAAGGAGTTGTTTTAAATGAACCATCAGTAGTAGCAGTTATAGAGGATGCCGGTAGAAAATCTGTTTTGGCAGTAGGCGATGAGGCAAAAACTATGTTAGGAAGAACTCCTGGTAATATATCAGCTATAAGACCTTTGAAAGACGGTGTAATTGCAGATTTCGTGGTAACAGAAGAAATGATTAAACACTTTATAAAAAAAGTTCATAAAAAAAACGCTTTTGCTAATCCAAGAATTTTAATTTGTGTTCCAACAGGATCCACTCCTGTAGAAAGAAAAGCCATTCAAGACTCAGCACTAGCAGCAGGAGCAAGAAAAGTTCAACTCATTGAAGAGCCAATTGCTGCAGCAATAGGTGCTGGACTACCAATTTCAGAGGCAACTGGTTCGATGGTCGTCGATATCGGTGGTGGTACTACTGAAATAGCCGTAATGTCACTAGGTGGAGTTGTTTATTCTAAATCTTTAAGAGTTGCAGGAGATGCACTAGACCAGTCAATTATTGCATACATGAGAAAAAAAATGAATTTAATGATTGGAGACTCCACAGCCGAAAAAATTAAAAAAGAAATAGGTACTGCAATACCATCTTCAAATAATACTTTCTTGATGAAAGGTAGAGATATAAGATCGGGAACTCCTAAAGAAATTGAGCTTACAGAGAAAGATGCTTGTGAAGCTATCATGCCAATTTTAAACCAAATATTAGGTGGAATTAAAGAGGCTTTAGAAAACACCCCACCAGAATTATCAGCTGATTTAATTGATATGGGTTTAGTACTTACAGGAGGCGGAGCTTTATTAAAAAATATAGATAAATTAATTTCTCAAGATACAGGTTTGCCAGTTACAATAGCTGATGATCCATTGTCATGTGTGGCTATTGGTACTGGAAGAGCTTTAGAAAATGAGGAGCTGTTTTCTACAATGTTATCTGAATATTAATTTGTCGTTACCGAAAAAATGTCAGTTAGTAGAGATGATTTTAGTATAGCTTTTCGTTCAGCACTCCTGCAAAGGGGAGCAACTCAAAAATTCTCAATTTTTTCTCTCATTATTGTAGCACTTGTAGTTTTTTTTTTAGATGTTTACGGTTTTACTATAGTAAAAACTGCAAGGAGTTTTATTAATGATGTTGTCTATAGAGTAACTTATTTAGTTTCTGCCCCAACAAGATTATTCCCAGGTATAAATCAAGGAATAGCAAGTCATTTTAATTTAAAAAAAGAAAACGAAGAACTAAGACAGGTCATTGAGCGCTATAAATCATTAGATTTAAATTTAGAGTACATATCTAATGAAAACAAAAATTTAAAAAAAGTTTTAGATGCAGAAAATGTGGAGAGTGTTTCTAATAAAGTCTTAGCTAAAGTTTTAGTAGACAGGAATAGTCCTTTTTTAAAATCAATAATTATTAATAAAGGAAGCAAAGAGGGCATTATAAAAGGGATGCCCGTTACTCAAAATAAATATTTAGTTGGTCGTATAGTCGAAACAAATTATCTATCTTCAAGAGTTTTATTGCTAAATGATTTAAACAGCAGAATTCCAGTTACTTTTGATGAAAAAAGTACCCAAGCGATATTAACCGGAGGCGGAAAGCGAAAACCAACGCTATCATACTTGCCTGAGAACTATCAATTCGAAGAAAATTTAACTGTATTTGCCTCGGGAAAAGATGGAATTTTTAGCGCTGGAACTCCTATTGGCAAAACAAAAGTTAGCGGAGAGGTAGAACTATTTGTTGATCCTAATCAATTATCTTTTGTTACAGTAAATTTAATTAAACCAAGTAAGGAAGTTTTTTAATGGCTAAAGGAAATATTATTAATAAACTGTTTGCATCTGGCCCATTAATTTTATTGTATTATTTATCTATAAGTGAAGTCGACACAAATCTTGAAAAATTATTTGAAATATTTTCTTTAAATCTACAAATCATAATAATCTATTTCTGGATTATAAAACGCCCTAGTCTAATGGGAACAGGGCATATTTTTTTTGCAGGACTTATCAATGATGTAGTGATGGGATACCCATTAGGTATAAGTTCATTATCATATCTAGTAGTTTGTTTTGTTGGTAATTATGTTAGAAATAAAAGCGTCAATACTACAATAGCATCTGATTGGTTCACTTTTCTTATAGCCTTAATGTTTGCTAATTTACTTTTCTTTTCACTTCTAAATAACTTCTCAGATGTTGTAATTTCTTATACTAAAATTGGTTATAACACCTTCTTTACTTTATTTCTTTTTCCTGTTTTTTGGTTTTTATTTAATCTATATCAAATTAGTTTTATAGGATCTCAAGATGCTTAGCCCAGGCTCAGGAAATACTGTTATAAAATCAAAACTTATAGGTAGAAGAATGTTTTTAATTACTGCTGCAAAAGCCGTGGTAATGGTTGGGCTAGTTGGTAGGCTTATATCTCTTCAAATTAACCAAGCAACCAAATATAAATCTTTGTCTGATAAAAACAGATTTAGAGAATGGAAGTTGGCGCCTGAAAGGGGAGCGATCAAAGATTTTTTTGATACAGAAATAGCTTCAAATGAACCACTTTATCAAGTTCATCTAGTTCCGGAGAACGCCAAAGATCTTGATAATTTATTCGTAAGATTGAAAGCAATTTTAAACATTACTGAACAAAAAGTTTCTTACTTAAAGAGAGTTATAAAAAAACAAAAACCTTGGGAACCTGTAATAGTCTCTGAGAATTTAGATTGGTCTGATTTTTCAAGAATAAATTTATTTTTACACGAACTAGAAGGAGTAGAACCTATCGTTTCTGTTGCAAGAACTTATCCAGATAATTCTTCTGCACATATTTTAGGTTATGTATCGCAAATAAGTAAAAAAGATTTACAAACAAAAGAATATCTAAAAGACGTAGCTGTGCCAGGTATGGCAATAGGGAAAACTGGTTTAGAAAGAAAACTAGATGAACAAATAATTGGTAAAGTTGGCTATCAACGTTATGAAGTAAATGCTTATGGCAAAAGAATAAGAGAAATAAAAATTGATCAAGGTCAAGCAGGCAAAAGTTTTAAAACCACCCTAGATTATGAAGTACAAAAATATACTAATGAACTATTAAAAGGTAAAGCAGCAGCAGTATGTGTGATGGACGTTTACAATGGAGATATTGTTTCTTTGGTTTCTTCACCAACTTTTGAGCCTAATCAATTCGTACATGGTTTAGATAAAGCTTACTGGAATAGTCTTATCAAAAACGAAAAGAAACCATTAGCCAACAAGGCATTATCAGGATTGTATCCACCAGGTTCTACCATTAAAACTTTGGTAGCTCTAAGTGCTTTAGAAAATAAAATTATTAGACCTTTGGACACATTCAAGTGTAAAGGAAAAATAGAGCTATACGGTGAAAAATTTCATTGCTGGGAGAAAGATGGACATGGAGTTGTTAATCTTAGAAAAGGTATACAAAGATCTTGCGATGTATACTTTTATGAGGTTGCTAGGAAACTTGGTGTTGACCGATTATCAGAAACTGCGAAGAGATTCGGCTTAGGAAAAAAAGTTTTAAGTGACTTTGTTGAAGAAAGATCAGGAGTAGTGCCAAACACAAAATGGAAGAAAAAATTTATTGGACAAAATTGGTACTTAGGTGAAACGCTTCACTCAGGTATTGGTCAAGGATATTTCCAAAGCACACCTTTACAATTATGCTTGATGACAGCTCAGATTGCTAATGGAGGCTTTCAGATAAAGCCAAGAATAATATTTGATGAAAGAAATGATAACCTTAGAAATTATTTAAAACATAAAAATGAGAACCCTAATGAATCTTTACCAATTGACTTATTAGTATCAAATTTTAATTTAAAACCTCTATTTAAAAACCAAGAACATATTAATTTAATTAAAGATGCTATGTTCTCTTCATCTAATGAGCCTGGCGGAACTTCTTATAGACACAGATTTGAAAATCCTAAGTACACTTTTGCAGGAAAAACAGGATCATCACAGATTAAAAGATTTACTGAGGCTCAACGAGAGGCTGAAGTAAAACAAGAAAGCTTACCTTATAAAGATAGAGATCATGCGTTATTTGTGGCATTTGCTCCTTATAAAAATCCGCAATATGCAATAAGTGTTTTAGTTGAGCACGGCGGTTCTGGAGGTAAAGCTGCGGCACCAATTGCGAAGAAAGTAATTAAAAAAGTTCTCGAGAGACATGAGTTAAGAAGAAATATAGGTAGTTCAAACGGAGAGTCTGTATAATGTTACAACCAAGGTCCATCCAATCGTCATTAGGCATTAGGGATAAAATATTATCCATAGATTATATTTTAGTTTTTTCAATTTTGGTTTTAGGTATTGTTAGTATGTTTGCCATGTATTCAACTGATGGAGGTGAATTTAAATATCATACCAACAGCCACATTTTAAGATTTTGTGTATTTTTTGGTTTATTTTTTATAGTTTCTTTTATTTCTATAAGATTCTGGCATGAAACAAGTTACCTAATTTATATAGGAGTATTTATTCTTCTACTTGGAGTAAAGTATTTTGGATTAACATCATCTGGCTCTAAAAGATGGTTAGATCTCTATTTTATGAATTTGCAGCCTTCTGAATTAATGAAAATTGGTTTAATTCTTTTTCTTGCTAAATATTATCATCGTATTTCAATTGAGGGTATAAATAGTTTTAGATATTTAATTTTACCTATTACAGTTTTGATTTCCCCAGTTATTTTGGTAGCTACTCAACCTGATCTTGGAACATCTATTCTTATAGCAGCAGGAGGTGTAATAGTGGCTTGGTTGGCCGGAGTAAGAGCTAAGTTTTTTGTTATTTCCGGCTTTGCAACGATTGCTTTATTACCAATAGCAATCTCATTTTTAAAACCTTATCAAAAGTCAAGAATTCTTACTTTCTTAAATCCAGAGCGAGATCCGTTGGGCGCAGGATATCAAATCATTCAATCGAAAATTGCTATAGGTTCAGGAGGTTTATTTGGAAAAGGTTTTTTAAATGGCTCTCAAAGTTACCTTGATTATTTACCTGAAAAGCACACTGACTTTATTTTTACTCTTTTTTCAGAAGAATTTGGTTTTTTTGGTTCTTTATTTATTTTATTTCTTTACGCTATTATTATTTCAAGGATTATTAAAATAGGTAATTTGACAAGAAGTAATTTTGGCAAGTTGTACTGTTATAGTTTTGCTACAGCTTTCTTTATCTACGTAGCTGTTAACATGATGATGGTGTTAGGTTTACTACCTATTGTAGGTTCTCCTTTGCCAATAATGTCATATGGGGGTTCATCTATGATGGCTATAATGTTTGGTCTCGGTATAGTTATGTCTTGCAAGATTTATAAGGATGTTCCAGTCAATTAAATTAAGCCTAAAATGATCAAATTAAATTATAATTAATGCTTGTATAAAATTCAAATAGGTGATTAGTTTAAAGAAAATATATGTTTGGCGATAAAAAAATTAAACTAAAAGACTCTGAAAGATCACTAATTAGTGAGACTGTAAGCATTGAGGGCACGATCAATAGTTCAGGAGCTATAGATGTAGCTGGTTTAGTTAAAGGTCCAGTTTTTTCAAAGGAACTAATTGTAAGAGATACAGGTTCAATTACAGGGACAATTGAGGCTGACGATGTGGAAATCCATGGGCATTTAGATGGAAAAGTCTCAGCACAAAATATTGTTATTGGTGCAACAGGCACAGTTAAAGGTGATATTGAATTTGGTAATAATCTAAGGACTGAAAATGGAGCTGATATTGATGGCTACATCAAAAAAACAAATTCTTCTAAGTCTAAACTAACAGGTGATTTCTTATTCAAGAAAAAAGATAAAAAAGAGCCTTCTGAAACAGAAGATAGGCCAGACGTAGTCAACAAAGAAGCAATAGCCTAATCTACCGCACTACTATTTTTCTAAACATTGCAATATAATTTTCATGTGGAAAATTATAAATGCAAATCAGTTGGTATTATTGGTGCGGGAATTCAAGGAGTTTGTACTGGACTTCAATTAGTAAAAAAAGGAATACCAGTAACAATCTTTGATAGGCACGATCCCTTGTCAGAGGAATATAAAGCTGCATCATATGGTAACGCAGGGCATTTCTCTCCCTATGCCGTTCTTCAATTCAATCGTCCAGATGTCTTATACGATGTACCGAAAATGCTAGTAAGTTCTTACGGACCTTTGGCGTTAAAGTGGAATTATATTCCAAAAATGTTTAATTGGTTTTTTCATTATTTTAAAAACTGTAATCAAAAATCTATGATGCATACTGCAAAAAATATGCATCAAATTTTAAGTTTATCTAATGATGCATACGAAGAAATTTTTCAAGAAATAGACACCACTGGGCTAGTTGAAAAAAAAGGGATTATTTATATTTGGACAAACAAAAATCTTAAAAGTAGAAAATTAGAAATTAAGGTTAGAGAAGAATTGGGAATTGAGCAAAAGTTACTTACTCAAAAAGAAGTATTAGATTTAGAGCCAAATTTACAACCTGTATTTGATGCTGGTGTGATTTATGAAAGTGCTATGCATGCAAGAGATCCCCATGGAATTTTAAAAAAAATATTTAAATTATTTCTTGAAAGGGGAGGAAAGTTTATTCAATCAAATGTCAAATCCCTGGAGCAAACAAACATTGATGAGACTGAAATTAAAACAGAAAGTGATGAGTACAATTTTGAAAAAATAGTTGTAGCCTCTGGAGCTTTCTCAAAATTTTTAACAGACCAATTAGGTGAAAATATTCCTTTAGATACCGAAAGAGGTTACCATGTACATTTTAAAAACAAAGATCATTTAATAAAAAGACCAGTAATATTTTTAGACAGAGGTTTTGGGATGACACCCATGAATCAAGGATTAAGAGCTGTTGGCACTGTTGAATTAGGTGGCCTTAAAAACCCACCGTCTCAAAAAAGAATTGAGTACATAATTAAATGTGCAAAAGAGCTCTTGCCTGATTTAGGTGAACATGAAGATCAATGGCTGGGTTTTAGACCAACTCTTCCAGATTTTCTTCCTATTCTTGGGCCATCTCTAAAAAATAAAAATATAATTTACGCTTTTGGACATCAACATTTAGGCTGGACTTTAGGCGCTATAACAGGCAAAATTATCTCTAGAATAGTTGTAGGAGAGAATACAAATTTAAACTTAGCTCCTTACAGCTCAAAAAGATTTAATTAGGAAATTTTGTCAAAAAATTATTTAGCTTATCTATTTCTAGTGCTAGCAGCACTTTTTTGGTCAGGTAATTTTATTGTTGGAAAGTTCGCAACATTATTTGAAATTCCTCCACTAACACTAAATGTTTTTAGATGGATTTCAGTTTGGTTTATATTAATACCATTTACATATAAAGAAATTTACATCAATTTATCTTATATAAAAAAAAATTGGCTTGTTATCAGCTTCATGGGAGTAATTACAATAAGTACTTTTAACTCTGTTGTTTATTTTGCTCTCAATTACACACAAGTAATAAATGCAGTTCTAATGTTAGCTGCTATTCCTGCAGCAACAATTGTGCTTTCGTCTTTAATGAAAATTGATAAAACAAATTTTTTTCAAATTATTGGACTGTTGTTGTCAATTATAGGAATTGGATCAATCATTTCCAACGGTGACATTCAAAAAATTATTTCTTTAAGCTTTAACAAAGGTGACTTATGGATGCTAGTTTGTGTAGTTACGTGGTCACTTTATACTGCTTTACTTAAAAAACATAAATTTAAATTTTCACAGTTTACTTTAATTCAGCTAATGGTTTCTGTTGGGATACTTTTTTTGATACCTCAATTTTTTTATGAAAAATCTATTGGTCTAGAACTAAATTTAAACAAAGCATTTTTTTTGATTCTTTTTTATGTGGTTGTGTTTCCAGCTATTGCTGCTTATTACTGCTGGCAAAAAGGTGTTCAGATAATTGGTCCGAATAGATCTACCATGTTTGTTCAATTGATGCCTTTATTCAGTGCAATCATGGCGATCATAATCTTTAAAGAAAAATTTGAACTATATCATTTTGCTGGAGCAGCTTTTATATTAACTGGTATTTATCTATCGAATAAAAAAATCAATGGTTAAAGTTGCAGTTTTAGATGATTATCAAAACGCTTTTCAACAAATTGTTGATACTGAAAAATATAAAGATAAATTTGATTTTAAAGTTTTTAATGAACCTTTTGTAGATGAAAAAGAAGCTGCAGTTGAACTAGAAGATTTTGAAGCCTTATTTATCATGAGAGAAAGAACGCCAATTACGAAGACCTTAATAGAAAACTTGCCTAAATTAAAATACATTATGACTTCAGGAATGAGAAATAAAGCTATTGACCTAGAGGCAGCAAACAAAAAAAACATAATTGTTTGTGGCACAGATATAAATCCCAACCCTGCTGCTGAAATCACTTGGGCTTTAATTCTTGGACTTTATCGTAACATGAAACAAGAAATTGATAATATGTTTCAAGGTTATTGGCAAACAACTATTGGTTATGAACTTAAAGGAAAAATGCTGGGTTTAATTGGTCTTGGGAAAAATGGCACACAAGTTGCTAAAGTAGCAAAAGCTTTTGGTATGGAAGTTTGCGCATGGAGTGAAAATTTAAATTTATCTCACGCAAATGAGCTAGGTGTTCTTCCAATGAGTAAAGAAGATCTATTAAAAAACTCAGATATTATCTCAATACATTTAGTTTTAGGTGAAAGATATAAGAATCTAATAACAAAAAAAGAATTTGAAATGATGAAAAAAACTTCTTTCATTATCAACACTTCAAGAGGACCGATTATAAATGAAAATGATTTAGTCGAAGCTCTTAAAGACGAAAAAATTGCTGGGGCAGGGTTAGATGTTTATGATAAAGAGCCTCTTGCTCAAGATCATAAATTAAGATTTCTACCTAACGCTTTGTTATTGCCCCATATCGGTTACGTAACTGCTGAAAATTACTCAAAATTTTATTCTCAAATGTTAGAAAACCTTGAAAGTTGTTTGAATAACAAGCCTTTAAGACAAATCTCATAATTAGGCTCTTCCCTTACAGGTTGTATTATATATAAACTCAATTTGAGTGATTCGTTTGTTTTATAATGAACTAATCTCTGCTTAAAATACGAATAAATATAAAAGGGAGTATGAAAAAAATTTTAAGTTTATTACTAGGGCTTACCCTACTAACTGGTTGTGCAGAGTCTTTAGCTCTTTTAGGCCCTACCGCTCCCGCAGTAACCGGTGGAAATATCGCCCAATCAGCTTTTTCCTCAGTAGTAAATTATAGTGTAAAAAAACAAACTGGAAAAAGTCCAATGGAACATGCCATAGCGTATGCAGAAGAAATAAATCCTGAGAAAAAAAAGGAACCGTGTTTATCATTTGTTAAAAAAACTAACAGCGAAATTTGTGCAATTGTGAAAAAACAATTAAGATTGACTAAATCTAAAATTTTAATGAAATCACGGGAAAATTCTATAAAAGACCATATCTCATCACTTCAGCAAAATATAAATAAAAAATCTAAAATTAAGTACTTAGATTAAAATTTTATACAAAATCCCAATACCAATAAAAGATTTTGACAACCTTAGGTTGTGTTAATAAAATTTATGATCTAATAATTAACTTTTAATTAAAGATGAAGCAGCTATGAACCAATTAAAACAAATTTCAAACATGAAAAAAATATTGGTTTTATTATCAACGATTTTCTTACTTAATGGGTGCGCTGAGTCTTTAGCATTACTCGGCACAAGTACATCTAACGGAAAAATATTACAATCTTCTCTTAATTCAGCAGTTAGTTACGGAGTAAAAAAACAAACAGGAAAAACTCCCTTAGAGCACGCTGTTGCATATGCAGACAGTGTAAATCCTGAGAAAAAGCGAGAAACTTGTGTTTCCTCTATTGAAAGAACAAGGTCTGAATTTTGCACAATTGTAAAAAAACAAATATCATTAACCAATACTGCACTAAAGAAAAAGTCATCCGAAATAGTAAAAAAATATCCAAAAGAGATTGCTGTTTCAATACAAGCTAAAATAAAAAAAACATCTCTTATCGAAGATATAGCTAAAAAATCAATTATCTATAATAGAAGGTAATCCTAAGTTCTTCCAACCAGGATCTTGACCATTTCCACTAAATCCATCAGAAACATTTAAAGTATTGTAACCTTCTTTTGCTAAAAGATTGGCAGCAATAATTGATCTACCACCTGCAGCACACATTACTAGTACTTGTTTTTTCTTATCAATATTTTTTTTAACACTTTCTAAAAAACTTGGGTCTTGTGAGATTGTGATAAAGAATGATTTAATACCAAGATCTTTTGTATCGGGTTTACCAACTGTATTCCATTCGTCCTCTGTTCGAACATCTAGTAAAATAGTATTTGGATTGCTCTCTACAAATTTTTTTATTTCTGATGATTTGATTTGTTTGATCATTGAGTGGCCCCAATATAAATAATTGGGACCACTAAATCAAATGTTAAGCAGCTAAAGCTTGCTTAATGTCTGCAATGATATCATCAGGATGTTCAATACCAATTGACAGTCTTACGTAGCCTGGCGTTACACCTGCTGCTGCTAACGCTGCATCATCTAATTGACTGTGCGTTGTAGTAGCCGGGTGAATTGCTAAACTTCTAGCATCACCAATATTAGCAACGTGATATAACATCTTTAAGTTATCGATGAATTTAGCACCAGCTTCTTTTGTGCCTACATCCATTCCAACTAAAGAACCGTATCCACCTTGCATATATTTTTTAGCTCTTTCTTTAATCTCACCTTGGTGATTAGTAGGGTAGATTACATTCTTAACTTTCTTTTGCGTCTCCAAGAACGAAACTACTTTTTCTGCATTACTGCAGTGTTGTTTCATTCTAAGAGCAACTGTTTCCAAACCTTGAATAATTTGGAAAGCATTAAATGGACTTAAAGGAGCACCTAAGTCTCTCAATAAAACCACTCTAGCTCTGATTACAAAAGGAATGTTAGCTCCTGTTAATTGAGGAACTGCATCTGCCCATATTGCACCACCATAACTTTGATCAGGTTCATTTATTAACGGTTGTCTTTTTCTGTCTTTAATCCAGTCAAAGTTTCCACCATCAACAATTATTCCACCAATTGAAGTCCCGTGACCACCAATATATTTAGTCAAAGAATGCATTACGATTGCAGCTCCATGAGCTAAAGGTTTACAAATTACTGGTGAAGCTGTGTTATCGATGATTAAAGGAATACCTTTTTTTCTACCGATATCTGAAACCTCTTTGATTGGGAACACACGAAGATAAGGATTTGGACAAGACTCACCGTAGTAAGCTCTTGTTTTATCATCAGTAACTTTTTCAAAGTTTTTAGGATCAGCAGGATCTGCAAATCTAACTTCAATACCTTGTTGTCTTAAAGTATTTTTGAATAAGTTTACTGTACCCCCGTACAAGTCAGTTGAAGCAACTATATTGTCTCCAGCCTGTGCTAAGTTTTGAATGCACATTGCTGATGCTGCCTGACCCGAACCTACTGCTAATGCAGCTACACCACCTTCAAGTGCTGCAACTCTTTTCTCTAGTACATCAACCGTTGGGTTCATGATACGTGTATAAATATTACCAAATTCCTTTAGACCAAATAAATTTGCAGCGTGTTCTGCATTTTTAAATTGGTAAGAAGTTGTTTGATAAATTGGAACTGCTACAGCTGTAGTAGTAGGATCAGCTCTGTAATCACTACCATGTAAGCCTATAGTTTCCGGATGTTTAAAATCAGCCATTGATTTTCCCCCTTACTGTTTCTCTTGTCGTTTCTTTTTTCATTATTATAGCCTCCTTACGCTACGTTTCCATATTCTTTCATGTGTTTTGGTATTTTTTTATCCGAACCATACATGAAATGTTTACTCATATTTTCCCTAAATCTGCTCGCTGGTACTCTCAAGCCAATCGCTTCTGCAACCTCACGTATATGCATTGGGCTTGCTCCGCAGCAAACACCGATATATTTGACTCCTAGATCAAATACTTCTTTTGCGAAATTTCCAATCTCGTATCTATTGCATTGCAATGGATCCATAGCAGTAGGGAAAGTTCTGCCATGAGGAGATGGACAATTACATCCATTATTATCTGGAAGATTAAAAAATGTTGGGTGCTGTTCTGTTGTTCTGTAAGGAACTGGTAAAGCGGCAACATGACATTTAAGTTCTTTTCTAATTTCTTTAATATAAGGTAGCATTGTAGCTGGTCCTCTAAAACAATTTAGACCAACAACATCAGCACCAAGTTCTTCTAACTTCTTACATGTTTCAAGGATAGTATAACCGTCTCTCATTTTATTTTCACCCATCGGCGAAATAGTAATTACAGATGGTAAACCAGATTTTTTAATTGTTTCTAGGGCAGCAAAAGCTTCTTCAGCGTAGTAAAAAGTTTCACCAATAATAAAATCAGCTCTTTCTTCTTTTGCCCATTGAACCATTTCAGCGAACATACTTTTTACTTCTGCTTGTACTCTTGGATTATTTTCTTCCCAAATATTACTGTTAGAAATGTTTCCTGCCATTAAGCTAACACCTAAACCTTTTGGTGGATTGTCAGCACATTTTCTAGCAATTCTTAAAGCAGCTTTATTTAAAGGTTCAAGTAAATGCTCTTTATTAATCACTTTCATTTTCTCTCTATGACCATTGTAAGTAAAAGCTTGAACTATATTTGAGCCTGCATGTTGAAATTCTTTATGAAGATTTTCTAAAACTTCAGGATGCTCTAGTGCTACTTCAGGAACAAATTCACCAGAAGTTAAATAACCTCTTCGCTCCATTTCAAATAAATAACCTTCAGCACAAATTAAAGGTTTATTCTTTAATGTTTCTAATAAAATATTACTCATGTTCTCTCCAATTAACCGGAGAGAGATGAAATCGGTTGAGGGAGTTTATTGATTTCATCTACTTCTCCTTTTTAGTACTTCGGCATATGCCAGGTGTACAATATGGTTCAAATACCCGGTTTAATTTTAGATTATTCCAAAAAAAAACCACCGGCTAAAGCGGTGGTCTGAAGACTTTTGCGCTTTAGCTGGATTTATTAAGCGCCCGCAAGTTGCCTTAACTCGGCGCTGAATGGCTTATAGCAAAAATTTTATCTCTCTGTCAACAGGTAATTAAATATTATTCCAGAACGATTTTGCAAGGTTTATTCCGGATAATTCTTTATAAGCCACAATGCCAGTAGGGCTGGTAACATTAATATCACCAATTAATTTTTCTTGAACAAAATCAATTCCAGCAAAATATATGTTATTTTTGACTAATAGTTTTCCTATATCTTTACTTGCTTTAATCTCTTTTTTTGTAAGTTTAGTTAACTTTGCGTGAGCACCTTTACTCATGTTAGATAAAATACTTCCCTTTTTAGGTACTCTAGATATAGCACCTACAATCTTTCCTTTAATTATAAAAACTCTTTTATCTCCTTTAGAAACCCCGGGTAAAAACTTTTGAAAAAATAAATGATTATGAGATTTAAGTAATTTTTTAATTTTACCAGTATTAAATGACTTAAATAAAATAACGTTATTTCCACTAAAACCATTGATAGGTTTAGCTACTACAGCTTTATGTTTTTTAAAGAAGCTTCTTATTTCATTAAGATCTTCACTGATTAAAGTAGGAGGCATATACTTCATAAAATTAATAGAGAATAGCTTCTCCGAAACATTCCTTACTGCAAATGGATGATTAATTATCTTAACTTTTTTTGAAATATGATTAAGTAAGAATGTTGTATATAAGTATCGATTATCAAAAGGTGGATCATTTCTGATAAGTATAATCTTTGATTTTTCTAGGTTAAAATTAATAAGCTTAATTGTTGAGTAGAATTTCTTTTTGTTATCGTGAATTTTTATATGCTTGCAGGAAGCTATAACTTTACCATTCAAAAAACTTAAATTTTCTGGTTCAAAATAATATATTTTATATCCTCTTTTTTGTGCCTCTGCCGCTAATAGAATAGTCGTATCTGTTTTAATTTTTACTTTTTTAAGATTAGAACCCTGAATAGCTAAAATTTTCGTCATGATTTACTAAGAAGTTTAAGTTTTTTGTTTTATTGAATTGTTCAATCAACATTTCTGCTCTAGTTTTTTTATTTTTAATTATTTCCTCTATATGTTTTAAGTAAATCGTTTCATTTTTCCCACTTTTATTAAGCTCATTTCTTTTTTCTAAACCTTTTTTAGATAAATCTAAAAATATTTTTCCCCAATCAATTAGTTTTTTATTGTGAAGCAAAGTATTTAATCCTTGTTTAGGCGCGTTTAAATATGCTTCCATTACATCTTCTTTTTTCCAATCTTTAATTATTTCATAAGTTTCATCTAAAGACCCATAGATTAATCCGGTAAAAAAAGATGGGCCGTTACAAATACAGCCAAAATTACATGTATCTAAAGATCTAAATTCTATTACTTGTTTTAATCTTATCTCAGTAAAAATAGTACCTAAGTGATTTTCAAAATCTTCTAAAGTTGGTTTTTCTCCTTTTAAAAAATTTAAATTACCATTTAAAAAGTCGTTAAAAGTTTGGCCATTAGGTGAGAAGTATTTTCCTTTTTTTTTAAGAAATAAAATTGGGTAATTGATTGTATTATCAATATATTTTTCAAAATTAACTTTTTCAAAAGTAATTGGCATGATCCCACCTCTGTTAGTTTCCTGCCAAACCTTTCCTCTATAAGATAGATAACCTGAGAGATTGTTTTCATTAAATGGAGAGTTTGCAAAAAGAGCAATAGTCAATGGTGCTAAATAGTTTCCAATTTTAAATTTTTTTTCAAAATCTTCTTCAGATGTGTAATCATAATTAATCTGAATGCCTGCAGTTTTGTACATCATATCCAAACTTAGTTTGCCACTTTTTGGCATTTCCGATGTCATAATTTTATAACGCTCTTTAGGACTTTTAGGGATATCGATTAATTTATTAAAAGGATCGTATGCAATAGAGGAAGTTGTAATAGAGACAGAATTAAAAACTTCTTTTAATTCATTGAAATGAGAACTGTTTTCTGAACAAACTGAATGTATGTTTTTAAAAGGAGCGCCCGATAATTCATATTGAAATCCTGGCTCAGTGGTAATTTTTTGATTTTTTCTTCTTAAACCTATTACTTTATCTTTCTCATACTCAAGTTCCCAGTCTTTACCTTCAAGGATTTCAAATATTTTTTTTATTTTTTCATAATCAATTCTTTTTAAATCATTCTTATTAAAAAGAAATTTTTCGTGTTCAACACCAATTCTTTGATTGTTGTTTTCTTTAATCCCGTCTATGAAGTATTGAATTAACTGACTTTTGTTTTCGATGGTCGCTTTTGAATTATTGCTCAAATGTTTTTAGCTCTAATACATTTCCGTTAGGATCTTCTACAAAAAATGTATTTTGCTCAAATTCTGTTCCTTTAAATCTCGTGTATGGCCTATCTATAAATTTAATTTTGTTAAGCTCAATATTAGCTTTGATTTTTTCATATACTTCTTTTTTTAAATGAACTCCAAAATGAGGAACAGGAACATCTCCCATATCTACATCATGTCTTTCTCTTGGAAGTTTCATAGATGTTTGGTGTAAAGTGAGTTCATTACCCCAAAAATCAACATCTACCCATTTACCTTTTTCTCGGTTACCTGTTTTGCATCCTAATATTTTTGTGTAAAAAGCTTCTGCTTTTTCAAGATCCCCTGCTGGGATGGCCAAATGAAATGAATTACTCATGGAGCTTTATATATATTCTCCTTTAATTTTTACAAGTAGTCATTATATATGAACTATGAACGAATACTTAGAATCTATACAAAAAAGAGACCCTGCGGCGAAATCGATACTAAGTATCATTCTCACGTATCCCGGAGTTAAAGCAGTTTTACTCCATAGAATTGCAAATTTTTTTCAAATCGCAGGCTTTCATCTTATCGCAAGAATTATTTCTCAAACATCTAGATTTTTTACGGGAATAGAAATTCATCCGGGTGCTAAAATTGGTAAGAATTTATTTATTGATCATGGGATGGGCGTAGTAATTGGTGAGACAGCTGAGATTGGTGATAATGTCACTATTTATCATGCAGTAACTTTAGGTGGAAGCTCACCAAGTATTGATAGCGAAAGACAGCGCCATGAAAAAAGACATCCAACAATAAGAGATGAAGTTGTTATAGGTTCAGGCGCACAAATTATCGGCCCTGTTATAATAGGAAAATGTGCAAGGATTGCAGCTAACGCAGTTGTTGTAAAAGATGTTCCTGAAAACGCAACAATGGTTGGTATACCTGCAAAAGCGGTTAAATTAGAAAATAAAGGAAACTTTAAACCATACGGCGTAGACGATAAAGTTAAAGATGAGTAATAAAGATTGGGATTCAAATTTAACGCCAGAACAAAATTATGTTTTAAGACAAGAGGGAACAGAGTCTCCCGGTAGCAGTCCTTTAAATAACGAAAAAAGAGAAGGCTCTTATCATTGCGTAGGATGTGGCACAAAACTTTTTGACTCAAGCACAAAATATGAAAGCGGATCTGGTTGGCCCTCTTTTTTTAAATCTTTACCTGATGTTTTTGAGGAAAAAACAGACATGCACATAGGTTACCCAAGAACAGAATATCATTGTAAAAAATGTGGCGGTCATCACGGCCACGTGTTTGAAGATGGTCCAAAACCCACTGGAAAACGCTATTGCAACAATGGCGTGTGCTTAGTTTTTAAACCTAAGAGTTAAATAGTTATTAACAAACCAATTAAGTGTTTTAATACAACCTAGCAACAAATTAAATTATTTGATGCCATGTCCTCTAGACCAAGGCTACATAAATTCGTAAGATTAACATTTCATCCACCATGAAGAGTAACATTATTTCCCTAATACTAAGTCTTTTCTTTTTTCTTTTTACATCACAGTTAAACGCATCAGACCAAGCTTGGAATATAGCTCAGGAAGGAAACAAAATTATTTTAATTAGACACTCATTAGCTCCAGGCGGTGGAGATCCAGCAGGCTTTAAAATTGATGACTGTAAAACACAAAGAAATCTAAGTAAAAAAGGTGTCAATCAATCAAAAAAAATTGGAAAATTATTTAAAAAGAATAAAGTTCCCATAGATCAAGTTTTAAGCAGTCAGTGGTGTAGATGCAAAGATACCGCTAAATATGCTTTTGGTGATTATAAAGAATTTACGGCGTTAAATTCTACCTTTCAATCTCCTTATAATAAAAATGAGGGAAAACAATTAAAAGAGCTTTATAATTTTGTGAAGAGATGGGATGGAAAAGGTAAAAATTTAGTGTTGATTACGCATTACAGCATTATTACTGCTGTTACAAATGCTGTGCCAAGCTCAGGAGAAATAGTAGTAGCCGATAAAAATTTTAAAGTTTTAGGAACAATTCAAACTGATTAAACAAAAATATAGTAAAGAATTGCGATAATAATTAAATATTCAATCACGGTTTTAATTCTTATTAAATTTTCTTTGTTTTCGAACTTTGAATTGATGAATAAGCTAATTCGACCAAAAGTTAGTTGAACAAGCGCAATGATAAAAACTATTCCTATTAAAACGTAGTAGAATTTAAAATTTTTAAAACCATAAAAACAAGCAGCAATAAAAGTTAACCATGAAATATTTGAAACAAATAATGTTATCAAAAAACCTGATCCTTTTTTAAATAAACTCTGTGTTTTAATAAATGTGAAAGACCAAAGAAGTGTAAATAGAAAGCCAATGTATTTAATTATCATGAGCCAATATTGTAATTGCGGGAAAGATTAAAGGCAAATATAAAGATTATATGATTGTGAAGTTAGCTTTTGCATTTGGAGCTGGATTTATAAGTTTTTTAACTCCATGTGTATTACCTATTATTCCAGGTTACATTTCTTACATTACTGGAAAAAATTTAGATGAAATTGAACAAGATAGACGAGGTGTTTTCATTAAAACTGTTTTGTTTTCCGTAGGATTTTCGCTTGTATTTATTGTTCTAGGAGCAACAGCTTCGGCTGTAGGAAATATATTATTATTTTTATCTAATGAATTAAGAATTGCAGCAGGAATTTTAATCATTCTCTTTTCACTTCAAATGTTGGGAATTTTTAATTTTAGTTTCCTAAATCAAGAAAAAAGAATGGAAACCCGAGGCTATCAAAATAACTATGCTTTTCCATTATTAGTTGGTGCAGCATTTGCTTTTGGATGGACACCATGTATTGGGCCTGTGCTAGGATCTATACTAGCTTTATCTGCAACAGAGGCTTCAGTTAGTTCCGGAGTATTGTTGCTTTCATTTTACTCTTTAGGTTTGGCAATTCCATTTATTTTATCTGGTTATTATATGAGTAAATTTTTAACAACTAGAAAAGGTTTTAGTAAATATTACGGAAGAGTTACTAAAACAGGTGGAGTAATTTTATTACTTACAGGTATTTTGATTGCTACTAATCAAATTCAAGTTATAAGTTATTATATTTTGACAATCTTTCCTTTCCTAACTACGCTTGGCTAATGAGCGATATTTCTGTCTTAGGTATATTTGTAGCTGACATAAGTTTTTCAGGACCTAAAATTCCTGCTATTGGAGAAACTATATTAGGAAATAAATACAATGTTGGACCCGGTGGAAAAGGATGCAATCAAGCAGTAGCCATTGCAAGATTAGGTGCAAAAGTAAATTTTATAAGCAAGATTGGAAAAGACTCTTATGGTGAATTAGCTTTAAACACGTTAACAAAAAATAAAATTAATACTGAAAGTGTAATTCAAGATGAAAATTTACAAACTGGTGTGGCTGGAATTTTAGTTGATAAGAATTCTGGAAAAAATGCAATCAATGTTATCGTTGGAGCGCCTTCGACTTTTAAAGTTGCTGAAATAGATAAACACATTGATATTATAAAGAATTCAAAAATCTTTTTAACTCAACTTGAAGTCCCTAAAGATGTTACCTTGCACTGTCTTAAAACTGCTAAGGAGAATGGATGTTTAACTATATTAAATCCCGCACCTGCATCAGAAATTTCAAAAGAATTTTATAAAAATATTGACTATTTTACTCCTAATGAAACTGAAGCAGAGTTTTATACTGGTATAAAAATTACAAATGAAAAAGAAGCAAAACAAGCAGCAGATAAATTAATCAATTTAGGAATAAAAAAGATAATAATTACACTAGGCGAAAAAGGATTATTTTACTCTGATGGAAAAGAGGAAATTTATTTACAAGCTACTCCTGTCAAAGCCATTGATACCACTGGAGCAGGTGATGCTTTTAATGGTGGTTTAGCTTTTGGTTTATCTAAAGAAAAACCGATTAAAGAGTGTTTAGAATTAGCTAATAAAGTTGCTGGAATTTCAACGACAAAGCTTGGGGCTGGAGATGCGATGCCTTTTATAAAAGACTTAAGCTAAAAGTTTATCTAATTCGCCACTTCTATTTAGAGCTTGCAAATCATCATTCCCACCAATGTAATGATCTCCTATAAACATTTGAGGAATTGTTCTTTTACCGTTAGTTCTTTGAAGCATTTCTTTTGCTTTTGCTGGATCTTTCCAAATATCAAATTCTTCAAACTCTACATTCTTGCTTTTAAGAAGTGCTTTTGCAGCTCCGCAATAAGGACAAGGATCACCAGAGTAAATTGTTACTTTTTTCATATTTAATATATATCAGTTATTCTTACTTTTTCTCTTATTTTTTTTCTTTCTAATTTGAATTTTTTTCTATGTTTTATACTTGTGTTGTGGACTCTTTTTCGCCAAAGCCTAAAAGATCCAGGCTTTAAATTTTTTCTCATTATTTTAATTACATCAGACTCTGACTTACCAGTTTTCTCTTTTATTTCTTCGAATGTAATTCTATCAGCCCAAGCAGCCCATATTATCCAATTTTCATCTTTTCTTTTTGGTTCTGGATTTTTAACTTTAGTTTGTGGGAAAGAACTTTTTTTCTTCATATAATTCTATATAGTCTTTAATAATATGTTTCCAAGTGACTATTTAATTTTTCTTCAAATTATATTATTTTTATTTATAACTCCCGGTCTTCCAAGGGTTGTTATTGTTTCTCACACCTTGAACTATGGTTTAAAAAGATCTGTTTGGACCGCTGTTGGCGATGTTACTGCTAATACAATACAGGGAATTTTAGTCGTATTTCTTATTGGCTCTTTTTTAAGTGATAATCCAGAAATCTTATATTATCTGAAATGGGCTGGAATTCTTTACATAGTTTATCTTGCTTACGATACTTATACTGCAAAAATTAGATCTATAGAATCAGGCGAGCAAAGTTCAAAATCAACTTTTTCATTTTACAAAGATGGTTTTATGGTTGCAGGATTAAGTCCAAAAGCAATTATTTTTTTTGGAACTATTTTTTCTTCTTTTATTAATTTTGAGAATAATGTTTTTTCACAATTTATAATTTTAATGATCACTTATGTTGTTCTCGATTTTTTAACTTTGATGATTTACGGAATGGCAGCAGAAAAAATTTCTATATGGTTAAAAAGCAAACCTAAAGTTTTAAATACAATCTCAGCGTGTGTATTACTTATAATCGCTTTATACGTTGCTGCGACACAGAGTTTTAATTAATTCTTACTGTTGTCAAAAACTAAATTTATTGTTTTAATTATTTAATTTTAATTAATTAATTAACAACAAAGAGGGAAATAATGAATAAACTAGTAAAACTATTTATTACATCTATTTCAGCTATAACTTTAGCACTTGTATCTTTCACTTCTTCTTTTGCAAAAGTAGAAGGTGATTACATTGTGTTAGGTTCTGCAATATCTCTTACAGGTAAATACTCTTCAAATGGTGTTCATACTCAAAACGGTTACAACATGGCTGTTGAAAGAATTAACAAAATGGGTGGAGTTGAAGTACAAGGTAAGAAATATAAGTTTGAAATTATCTATTACGATGATGAGTCAAACCCAAAAAGAGCCGCTCAGTTAGCTGAAAGACTAATTAAACAAGATGGCGTTCATTACATGCTTGGACCATATAGTTCAGGTTTGACGAAGGCCATTGCACCAGTAACCGAGAAATATAAAATTCCTATGGTTGAAGCAAATGGTGCATCTAGATCTTTATTTACAAAAGGATACAAATATTTGTTCGCGGTGTTATCACCAGCTAACCAATACCTTGAAGTAGCTATCGATTTAGCGGTAGAAAAAAACGGTGGTAAAGGAGTAAGAATTGCTCAAGCATTTGAACAAGATGCTTTTTCACAAGACGTGAGACTTGGTATTTTAGATGCAGCGAAAAGAACTGGATCTGAGATCATCATCGATGACAAACTACCAAAAGAGCTTAACGATATGGCAGCTACACTAGCTAAAGTAAAAGCTACTAAGCCAGATGTACTTGTTGTATCAGGTCACACAAAAGGTGCGTTAACTGCTATCAGACAAATCTCTGAAATGAAAGTTGATGTTCCTATGTTAGCGATGACACACTGTGATGCTGCTAAACTTTCTAAACAACACGGAAAGAAATCAGAATACGCATTGTGCGCTTCTCAGTGGCATAAAAATTTATCTTACAAAGATAAGTTTTTTGGTTCAGGCAAGAAGTATGACAGAGACTTTAAAAAAGAATTTGGTTATGCTCCGCCGTACCAATCAGCTGAATCTTCTGCAGCATTATTAGTATTTAAAGATGCGTTCGAAAGAGCAAATTCTTTTGATAGAGATGCGGTAAGAGACGCTCTTAAGACAACTGAAATGCAAACTTTCTATGGAAACATTAAATTTGGTCCTGGTGGTCAAAATACTGCTAAACCAATGATCTTGTTCCAAGTAAGATGTAAAGGTGATGAGTGTGAGAACAAAGTTGTAGCTCCAACAAAATGGGCTTCAGACAAGTTTTACCATCCAATACCTAAGTGGTCTGAAAGAAGTTAATAACTTCTAATTATTAAGAAAAAGCCCCTAGTTTTCTAGGGGCTTTTCTTTTATAAGTTTTACAAATTTTATGGACTTTCTTATTTTTAAAGCTCCAATGTTAATGGTCCAAGCTTCATTGGACGGAATTCTTCTAGGGATTTTATTCGCATTAATTGCTTACGGAATGGCACTTCAATGGGGAGTAATGAATATTATTAATATTGCACAAGGTGATTTAGTAATCCTTGGAGGTTACATCGCATATACAATGTATCTTGCGGGAATTCATCCAGCCTGGGGGGTAATTGTTTCTCCAATCATAATGTATTTTGTAGGTTGGTATTTATATAAATTAGTTATTAATAAAGTCGTAGATCGAGATCTTTTTATTTCAATTTTAGCAACATTCGGTATCGCAATTGTAATGCAACAGTTAATGAATTTTATTTTTGGAGCTGATGTAGTTGTTGCGCAATCAGAGTATGGAACAACAATGTTGTTCGATAATTCAGTAACTTTACCAAATTCAAAAATATTCTCTGCTTTTATAAGTGTTTTATATGCGGTTGGTTTAGTTATCTATATGAAGAAATCTAGACTGGGACGAGCTATAAGAGCTACAGCTCAAAACGCAAGAGCAGCAAAAATTTTAGGCGTAGATACAGAAAAAGTTTATGCAGCAACTTTTGGTATTAACGCTGCATTATGCGGAGTTGCCGGAGCATTAATCGCAATCACTCTAACTCTACATCCTTATGTAGGGCTTCCTTATACGGTAAGATCGTTCATGATAGTTATTGTTGCAGGTCTTGGAAATTTACCAGCTGTAGCAATTTCAGGAATGGGATTAGGATTATTTGAAGAATTTGCAGATTATATTTTAGGAACAGAATTTAGAATTGGAGCAGTGTTTATGTTGCTGGTTTTCATATTAGTTTATAGAAGATTTAAACTTTCAAAGAAAAGGGAATACTTAAAATAAATGAATAAAATAAAACAAAAAGATTTAATTTTATATTCTGGCCTTATTATTTTAGGTCTAGCCGCGCCTTATTTATTCTCAGCTTTTAAAGTTCAACTTACATATCTATGTGTACTGATCGTTTTGGCGATGACTTGGAATTTACAAGGTGGAGAAATGGGCTACAACACTTTTGGAAATATTCTTTTCTATGGTCTTGGAATGTATTTAACTGCCTCAGTTCAAGTAGGAATGTTTTTTCCATTAGCAGAATGGACAGAAAGTGGTGGTGAAAAAACATTTGTGCATACTACCGCGCAATATTTTCAAGGAATAGGTGTCGGTTTATTAGTTTCAGCAATTATTCCTGCTCTTGTCGCAGGCGCTATAGGATATGCTATTTTAGGTTTAAGAGGTCATTACTTTGCAATTTGTACTTTAGGTTTAGGTATTGCTGCGGGTGAAATTGCTGGAGGAATAGAAATTATCGGAGCAGGCCAAGGTTTCACTACTCCACCTTTTCCTGCAGAAATAGTTGATAATGAAGCGAGAGGAAAGTTTTTTTACTTTTTAAGTTTTGCATTATTAATCGGTACATTTGTTTTTGTTAAATATATTTACGGTTCTAGATTTAAATTAATTTTAAACGCGATAAGAGATAATGAAGATAAAGCAGAGGCAATGGGTATCCAAACGATGAAGTATAAAATTACGGGTTGGATGTGTTCAGCATTTTTCTGTGGTCTAGCAGGTGGAATCATGGGCGGACTAATTGGATATATAGACTCTACTGACGTTGCGTTTGATGGAAGAGAGATGGGAGTATTCATGGTACTAATGGCAATACTAGGCGGTAAAGGAACTTTATGGGGACCAGTAATTGGTGCAACTTTATTCCATTTCTTCAAAGAAGGTCTTTGGACTTTAATTTTAGGTTGGCAGTATGTTGCTTTAGGAGTTTTAATTGTTGTGATTGTAATTTATTTCCCAGAGGGATTAATGGGCTGGTTAAGAGAAAAATACCCTGAAAGATTTGGTGAAGTGATTGATGAGAAAGATCGAAAGGCGCAGGTGGAATTAAAATGAGTATTTTACAAGTTAAAAATGTAAGTAAATCTTTTGGTGGCGTTCAAGCGAACGTAGATATTTCTGTGTCTGTAGAACAAGGATCTATTGTTGGTTTAATTGGACCAAATGGCTCGGGTAAAACCACATTATTTAATTCGATTGTAGGAACACATCCAATTGATCAAGGCTCAATTGTTTTTGATAATACAGAAGTTTCTGAAATGCCTGTTCCTGCAGTAGCCAAATTAGGTTTACTAAGAACATTTCAGCAAACAAAAATTTATACAAAACTAAACTGCGTTGAAAACATGTTAATCAGTCATAAGGCTAGTGACTCTGGATTTATTTTCGCAAAAATTCCTAACGACCTTACAGAGAAAGCAGAAAACCTTTTAAACTTTGTGGGTCTTTATCAAAAAAGAAACTTAAGAGCAGGGGATCTTTCTTTTGGACAACAAAAATTATTAGAATTAGCAATGGCTCTAATGAATGAACCTAAAATGCTTTTATTAGATGAGCCTACTGCTGGAATTAATCCAACTTTAATAAACGGAATTATAGATAGATTGATAAAAATTAACAAAGATTATGGAATAACTTTGTTGGTTATTGAGCACAATATGAAAGTAATAATGAGTTTAGCACAAAGAATTTTCTGTTTAGCGCATGGAAAAATGTTAGCAGAAGGTTCACCTGAACAAATTAAAAATGATAAGCGAGTAGTTGATGCTTATTTAGGAGCACAGTAATGGCAAATCAATACGATGTATTAGGTAAAGCACCTGGTTTAGAAGAGCTAAACAAGCTGTCTCCTAGTGATGTTCACCTAACTATTAGAGGTTTAAACGCTGGTTATGGAAAAATGGAAATTCTTCATAACTTTGATTTAACTGTCAGCAAAGGTCAATCCTTATGTTTAATCGGACCTAACGGAGCAGGTAAATCTACAATACTTCACTCTATCTATGGTTTTACAAATATTTTTGATGGAAAAATTGAATTAGAGGGAAATGAAATTACTAAATTAACCCCAGCAGAAAAATTAAGTAAAGTTGGTGTCGCTTATATCTTACAAGATAACTCGGTGTTTCCTGATATGACTGTCGAAGAAAATCTTTTAATGGGCGGATACATTAAAGACAAGCAAGATGAAGCTTACGAAGAAGCAGAAAGAATATTTCAAAAATACGATAGATTAAGAAATAGAAGAAACCAGCCAGCAAAAGTTTTATCAGGTGGTGAGAGAAGGTTGTTAGAAATTTCAAGAGCGCTAGTAATGAAACCTTCAGTTCTATTAGTTGATGAACCATCAATTGGTTTGGAACCTAAATATATCAGTATGGTATTTGAAATTTTAGAAGATCTTCAAAAAGCAGAAAAGAAAACAATCATTCTAGTAGAACAAAATGCTAAAAAAGGTTTAGAGTTTGCTGATATTGGCTACGTTCTAGTTTCCGGCCAAACTGCAATAGCAGGAAAAGGTAATGATCTACTTAAAAATCCAGACGTGGGAAGATTATTCTTGGGCGGTTAATGATTAACCCCAAAACTTTTTTACAAGGCCTAAAATCACTAAAAGGTTCAAGAAGTCCAGCCATTCCACTAGGAGCATGTTTTATTGCATTAGGGGCTTTATTAAAAGATGCTGGTTTTAATTTACAACAAAGCGCTGCTTCAAGTTTATTCACTTATGCATTACCAGGTCAATTAGTAATGGCAGAGTCATTATTAGTCGGAGCATCTATAGTAAATATATTTATAGCAGTGTGGCTAGTAAACTTTAGACTTTATCCAATGACAGTATCTTTGTTTCCGCTACTTGAGCACAAATCTCAACCAAAGTGGAAATATTATTTATCATGTCATTTCTTAGCGGTGAGCTCTTGGTTGATTGCAAAAGATGGATACCAAAAAATTGATAAAAAACATCGAATAGATTTCTGGATTGGAATAGGGATCGGAACCTGGTCTACCGCAATTATAATGACAGTAGTTGGTTACCTATCAGCAGATTATTTAAATAAAGATATGTTGATTGGTTTAGCAATAGTCAATCCAGTTTATTTCTTTTGCATGATGATTGGAGCAATGAAGAATTTAAGTGTTTCTATTGCTGTAATTGGAGGAACTCTTTTAGGTCCATTAATTTATTTAATATCAACTGAGTGGGCACTTCTATTTGCAGGCATCATAGCAGGAACCACTGCCTTTTTATTTGGAGGAAAAAAAAATGGCAAGTAGCCAAATAATAATACTTGCAATTGTTGCAACATCCTTAGCAACTTTTATTTCTAGATTTATGGGAGCACTTACATCAGAAAAAGTAAGTGTAAAATCAAAAGTATTTGAATGGTTTAACTGCGTAGCATACTCAACTCTAGCCGCCTTACTCGGTAGAATGATAATCTTTCCTGCGGGCGTGCTTGCCGACAGTGATTTATTGATAAGAGTATTTGTTTTAGTTTTATGTATTTTAGTGTTTATTTTTAGTAAGAAAAATTTAGTAATACCAACAATTCTATCAGCAGTACTTTTAAGTTTTTTTAATTCAATATAAAAAATTATTATGATAAAATTAATTATGGAACCAATATTTGCAATCTTTATACTTTTATGGATTGCCGGCCAATCATAGAGTCCTATGAGTTTTAAAATTGAAAATCATCAAAAATCAAAAAGGGTTCGAGTAATTAAATTTGAAGAGTCAGATTTAGATAGATTAATTTTCCCGTTTAAAAAACACACAATACTATCTTTAGAATATAAACCTTTCTCAAGATTTAGTTTAGCTAAGAGTTTAGATGAAGTATTTGAAAACAAATTAAGCCAAACATTAGTAAAAATTCTTAATGATAGAGAAACAGGGACTGTAATAATAGAACCAGAGATGAGTAACAAAAAATTCGATAAAGATTTTTTAGTAAAACTGTCAACTGGACTAGCTTATTTGGTAGGTAACCCTAATTTCGATTCAATGACTGATAAATATTATGCAAGATTTCATGTTAAACATCAGGACAGTAGCGACTCTTATCTTAGAAAGGCGTATACAAATTTAGATCTTCATACTGATGGAACTTACGTTAAAGAAAAAACAGATTGGCTCATCATGACAAAAATGGAGGAACAAAACGTAAGTGGAGGGGAAAGTGTAATTTTACATTTAGATGATTGGGAACATTTAGATGAATTAAGCAATCATGCAGTAGGGCAACAAAATTTTACTTGGGGATCACCAAAAAGTAAAAATGTTGATTATAAAGTTGAACATCCTGTATTTTCAAAAGATAAAAAAGGCAAACCAACAATTTCTTATATTGATCAATTTCCAGAGCCAAAAAATATGGAGCAGGGTTTATTTCTTCAAAAACTTTCTGATGCTTTAGAAGAAAGTAAAAACAAAGTTGTATTTCCATTACCTGTTGGATCCACAATCTTTTCTAATAATTACTTTTGGTTACACGGTAGAAAAGCATTTAATGAGCACACCGGGTTATCCAGAGAATTATTAAGAATTAGAGGAACCTTTTTCAATTAATTTAGAATTATTTTAAATTTCAGTTGTTGACTCTAAGACGCCATTCATTTTTAATACGCGCTATTAATTAATTAATTAACAGAGGGAAATAATATGTTTAATAATTTGAAAAAATTGATTAGCTTAGTTTTCGCAACTGTTCTTTTAACTTCAATCTCATCAACTAGTTTTGCAGTCGATAAGTTACACTTCGTTATCGGTGGTGGTGCTGGTGGTGGTTGGGATGGAACTGCTAGAGGAACTGGTGAAGCTTTAACTAAAGCTGGTTTTCTAAAAAGTGCTTCATATGAAAATATGTCAGGTGGTGGTGGAGGAAAAGCTCTATCTTACATAATCAATTCGAAGCCTGAAGGAACTATACTAGTTCAATCAACACCTCTAGTGTTAAGATCAATCACTAGACACAAAGGTTATGTTAAAGGATCTGGCGTATTATCTTACAAAGATGTTAAGCCAATCGCTGGTGTAATCGGTGACTATGGTGCAATCGCAGTTGCAAAAAACTCACCTTACAAAAACTTTAAAGATGTGGTGGATGCTTACAAAAAAAACCCTAAGTCAGTTAAAATGGCTGGCGGTTCTGTAAGAGGAAGCATGGACCATTTAATTGGTGCACTTGCATTTCAAGAAGCTGGCGCAAATCCTAACGACGTAGTTTACGTGCCTTACGATGCTGGTGGTAAAGCTTTAGCTGGACTTCTATCAGGAGAAACTCAAATTCTTTCAACTGGTTTGGGAGAGGTAATGGGCGCTAGAGACCAAGTGAGAATTATTGGTATTACAGCTCCTAAAAGAGTAGGCGATGCTCCGGAAGTTCCAACTCTTAAAGAACAAGGATACGACGTTCAGTTTGTTAACTGGAGAGGTTTCTTTGCTCCTAAGAGCATGCCAAGTTCAGATGTGAAGAAGATCGAAAAAATGTTAGGCGATGTTCAAAAAACTCCTGAATGGGAAGCAGTAAGAAAAAGAAATGCTTGGGTTAATATTTATAACCCAGGACGTAAGTTTGACAGTTTCTTAAAAGGTCAAACGAAAGAAATGACAAAGTTAATGAAAAAACTAGGCGTTATCTAGTAAGTTAACTTGGAGAAAAAGCAGTGAAAATTAGTCCTTCAAAATTAATTTCACTGCTTTTCTTCATCTTCTCAGGTTATTATTTATATACAGCTTATCAAATACAAGTCTTTGCTTTTGACGAAAATGCGCCGTTTAATGCTAAGACATTTCCAATTTATTTAGGTTTTGCTGGGTTAGTTTTTTCTGCACTTTATATTATTTTACCAGAGGCAAATCCTACTAATGTAGACTTAAAGGTTTTAGATTATAAAAAAACAATTGGGTTAGTTATTTTAATGATTTTATACGGCTTAACTATTCTTAGAGCTGGATATTTTCTTTCAACTTCAATTTTTTTAGTAGCCTCCTACATAATTTTAGGAGAAAGAAAATGGATTTGGATATTCATTTTATCTTTCCCTTTCGTTGCAATATTTATGTATCTCCTTCATGGATTATTAAATATTTATCTACGTGATCCTTTCTTGAAATATATAGGAATAATGGGATGATTGAGGGAATTCTCATAGGGTTACAAACAGCTTTATCATTTAAAAATTTAATGATGGTCATGATTGGTTGTTTTTCTGGGACTATTATCGGAATGCTGCCAGGTCTTGGACCAATGACCGCAATTGCACTAATGATACCTATTACTTATGGTTTTGATCCATCAACAGGATTAATTTTAATGGCAGGTGTTTATTACGGAGCAGTTTTTGGTGGATCAACTTCTTCAATATTAATCAATGCACCTGGTGTTCCAGGAACTGTAGCCACATCTTTTGACGGTTATCCCATGGCACAACAAGGTAAAGCAGGAAAAGCTTTAGCTATTGCAGCTTATAGCTCTTTTGCTGGCGGAACAATATCTGCAATCTTTTTATTAATAGCTGCACCAAGTTTATCTTTAGTAAGTTTATCTTTTAGATCACCAGATTATTTTGGTTTAATGATCTTGGGTTTAACAGCTGTTGCTGCATTTTCATCGAAAGGAAATTTTTTAAAGGCTATGATGATGGTTGTACTAGGGTTAATGTTAGCTAGTGTTGGTCAAGATACCCTTTCTGACATACCTAGATTTACTTTTGACAACATGAACTTGTCAGATGGAATAAGTTTCGTGTTAGTTGTTATGGCTACTTTTGCTATGAGTGAAGCTTTAACAATAATTTTCAAAGCAAATGATCCAACTAAAGCAGCAAAACAAATTTCGTTATCTCAATTAGGGTCTATAAAACTAGATAAAGATGAAACAAAAAAAATGGTTACTACAATTCCTAGATCATCAGTTTTAGGATTTATAATTGGAGTATTACCTGGCGCAGGTGCAACTATTGCCTCTTTTTTAGCTTACGGGATGGAAAGAAATTTTGTAAATGACGAAGAAAAACAAAAATTTGGCAAAGGGAGTGTAAACGGTATAGCTGCTCCAGAAACTGCAAATAATGCAGCTTGTTCTGGATCATTTGTACCTTTACTTACATTAGGTATTCCAGGTAGCGGTACCACCGCTGTAATGCTTGGAGCTCTTTTAGGATTTGGTATTCAACCTGGTCCTAGATTATATCAAACCAATCCTGAGATTTTCTGGTCTGTAATTATGTCAATGTACATTGGAATGGTTGTTCTTTTAATTCTCAATCTTCCTTTAATTCCATACATTGCTAGAGTTTTAGCAACACCTAGAACTTTCTTAATTCCATTAATTTTATTTTTCTCCTTAACTGGAGTCTATTTAATGTCTTTCAATAACTTCGATATTTATATGATGATTGGAATTGCTGTAGTGGCTACAATCCTTCGCTTATATGATTTTCCGATGCCACCATTAATTCTTGCTTTTGTATTAGGAGGTTTAATGGAAGAAAATTTAAGAAGGTCTTTACTTATAAGTGATGGATCTTGGTCGTTTATGTGGGATAGGCCATTAACTATAGTTATAATGTTAACAATAATATTTATTGTCGGATGGCAGATTTACAAAAGTTTTTTTAAAAAAACTTAAAATAAACATTTAACAAGAATAACTATATTTAATTATAAAAAAGATATATAATAAGCAAATCAATGTTAAAAAATCTTAAAATTATTTTAAATAAAATTAATGAATTAGGGCCAGAAGAAATTAAACTGTATTTTTCATTGAATTCTTATCAATTAGAATTATTGGCTAAACTTTCTAAATCAAAAAAGTCTCTTAATGCACAAGAATTATTAAATTCAAAAGTAAAACTTTCAAAGGCGCAAAAATATAGAAACATACAAAGACTTTTAAAAAAAAATTTAATTAAAAAAAACTATAACGAATATTATTTAAAGTAAAATTTTATCTTATAAAATAATTTAATTAAAAAAAATAAAGCAAAAGCTCCAATCACATCACCAATAACATATAAAGCTGTGTTAAGTGCTATATTCCATTCATAAATTAACCAAAAAAATAAATTATTAAATATGCTGTTTAAAATAGATGATAAAAAGATAAAACTTAAAATTGTGAAAATTGATATTTGATTTAAATTTTTAATTAAATTTAATTTAAGAAAATAGTATGAAAAAACAACAGATATTGTAGTTAGTATTGAACCTATTAAAAGTATAATTAATGTTTTAGGATCTAAGCTACAAAAATTTAAAACTTCATAAACATTGAGATCCACTTGACACTTTAAAAAAATTCCAGATGTAAATTGTCCCAAAATCAACCCAGGAATAATTGCAATCCCAAAAACTAAAAAGCTTAAAATTCTAACTCCATGAGCCATATAAATTAAATTAGCTTCAAGACCGTATTTTAGACCTATTTCTTTGGTAAAATGAAAATAAATAAAATCTGAGAATAAAAAGATAAAAATAAAAGCAAAAAATGTAAAAGTATTTGAAATTATAAAATTCTTAATCATTCACTTAACTTACAAATATTAATGATTATTATAACTTATAATTATCATTGATAATTAGCTATTAACTTACAAATATCAACTAAAAATAGTAATTAAAATATTGTTGCATTTATACAACAATAGCAAATCCTTATATATAGTAGCAATTATGATATTGTATTTAATGAGAATCTCGTCTATGAGACTACGTAACGTTAATTTAAAAATTAAGGAAAGACATGAAAAAAATAATTGCAATTATTTTTAGCTTAATGTTTTTAAATGGAATAGCGCACGCTGGAATGGGAGTTTCGTTCATGGCGGGTCAATTCAGCACTGATGGTTCTGAGAAGGAAAAATCAGGAGATAAAGGTCCTGAAACTAATTCAAAAAGTATAAAAGAAACTTTTTATGGAGCTTCTATTTACTTTGAAGGTACCGGTGATAACGGAGTAACTATTGGAGTAGATTACGTGCCTTTAGCATTGGAATTAGGAAGTGGTTCAAGAACAGATACAACTTCAGACAGTAATGAGAGCACTGATGACTCAGGTACTTACAAAGCATCAGCTGATGTTGAGCATCTAATTACACTGTACACAAATATCCCAATGGGATCTGGTGATACATACGGTTTATTAGGAGTTCATTACGCAGAAGTTACAACTTCTGAAACATTACCTAACTCTACTTACGGTGATAAAGAAGTATTTGGAGCCCAAGTAGGATTTGGAATGAAAAGAGGTAATTTAAAGTACGAACTAAGTTATTCAGACTTTGAAAGTATTTCACTAAGTTCAACTTCTGGATCATCTACAGTTTCAGCTGACGCAGACGCTTTAACATTTAAAATAGCTTACGGATTTTAATTTAAATTAAAAACCAAATTTAAAAACCCATGCAAGATTTTGTGTGGGTTTTTTTATAATCTTACGTATTTTTTTTCTCTATCTACTGACCAATCTTTTGTTCCATTTACTACAATAAATAAAAAACCACCACTTAATCCTAAGTTTTTAAGGAATGCGATTGTTTGCATTTGATCAACAAAATCAAAATGGAATACGAATGCTGTTGCAATACAAAAGATAGCAAGAAGGCCCGCAGCTATTCTTGCCTGGTAACCAATAATTACAAATAAAGGTAAGATTATTTCTAAAGCTATGGTTGGATACAATAGAAAACCTGGAACCCCGAAACCTTCCATCCAACTCATCGTTCCATCGATACTAAAAATTTTATTATATGCAGAAATAAGAAATAAAGCAGAGATTAGAAGTCTTCCGAGAAAGTCAATTAAATTTGCCATATGAATTTGTACTTAATAGAATAAATCGAGTCAAAAACTGAGGAGTTTAAATTAGGCTTTTTTTGAAATTATTTTAAGAATAATTGGTACAGTAAATAATATCATCAATAATCTTATAATATGATGGAAAGAGACAAATTCAGGATCAAGATCGAAGAAAATTGCTATTACTGCAACTTCATAAATTCCCCCTGGGCAATAAGACAACAATAAAGTAAAAAAGTTCTTATCAATTACCAGCCCCGCAACAACTGCTGCAACAAAACCTAATAATACCAATAAGAACGTTGCTACAAAACTATGCAAAGCATTTCTTCCTATTTCACCAAAAGTTTTGTCAGCAAATCTACACCCCACCGAAGAACCTAAAATTAACAAACAATAATCGATGATATCAGGAGATATTTGATAACTTGCAACCTCTGTAATTTGCAATAAACCACTTGCCACTAAAGTCCCTGTCAACAGAGCAGCAGGAACTTTTATCCTTTCAAAGAAAAAGATTAAAATTATTGATGAAGCAATCAAAATCATTAAGTGATAAAAATTTTGATTTGTAATTACCTCATCAGAAATATTAAAGCTATCTACGTTGTAAAAACTGTTAACGATAAAAGGAAAAACAGTAATTATTATAATTAATCTTATTAGATGAGATGTAGCTACTTGACTCAAGTCAGTTTTTGCATCTTCAGCTAATATCATTAACGGACCTAATGCACCTGGCGCAGCTGAAAAAATAGAGGTTTTCTTTTCATATTTTGAAAACTTTTCTAAATATTTCGAAACGATTAGAACACTTAAAATTATATAAATTAACATAATAAAAGAGGTCCAGATCCAATCTTGCATTTGGCTGAATAAATCTTTGTCTATGTAATTACCAATATAAAGACCAAGAATTATTAATATAGAAGATAATACCAACCTCGGCATTTTAGTTTTAAGACCCATTAATGAAGCTAAAGAAGTTATTAGCATTGGCCCCAAGAACCAGGCTAATGGAATGTTAAAATATTCAGCTATAATGGCACTTGGTATTGATATTATGATGACAGATATAAACGGTATTGAAAATATCTGTTTAAAATTTTCTTTATTAAAAGGAATAGCTTGGTTATTCTGCATCATTCATGATTTTAGGATTTATAGGAACTGGTAAAATTTCATCATCAATTATCTTTGGTATTTTTAAATCAAAGCTAAAAATTAAAAGAATTTATATATCTTCAAGAAATAGAAACATAGCTAAAAAACTATCTAAAAGTTACGGAAAAATAAAAGTATTAAACAATAATCAAGAAATAATAGATAAATCCTCAGTAATATTATTGGGTGTTACACCTAATGTTGGTAATAAAATATTACCAAAATTAAAATTTTCAAAAAATAAAAAAATAATAAGTCTTATTTCAACAATTAATTTGGATAAACTTAAAAAAACTACAAAGAACAAGAATATTGTAAGAGCTATACCTTTACCTCCAATTGAAATAAAAAAAGGACCAGTAATTGTTTGTCCACCAAGTAAATTTGCTAAAAGTATATTTAAACATCTAGGGCAAGTTTTAGAAATAAGAAATGAAAAACTAAGTTATAAGTTTTGGTCTACTGCCTCTTTAATGGCAACTTACTATGAATTATTAAATACGAGTTCTAGATGGTTAAGTAAAAAAGGGATTAATAAAAAATTAGCTGATACCTATGTTGCTGAATTATTTCTAGCTTTAAGTCAGGATGCTTTAAGTAAATCATCTCAAGGCTTTAAAAAACTCGTAGCGGACTCACAAACACCAAAAGGCTTAAATATGCAGGTTCTTAATGAATTGAAAAAAGGAAAATTCTTTACTAAGTTCACCAAAGCTCTTGATAATGTAAATAAAAGAGTAAGTAAGTAAATCATGGAATATTTTATACAACAATTAGTTAACGGGATTACCTTGGGTTCGATCTACGGACTTATCGCAATTGGCTACACTATGGTTTATGGAATTATTGGAATGATCAACTTTGCTCATGGTGATATCTTTATGATAGGAGCTTTTGTTGCTTTAATTTCATTTATAATCTTTGGTTTAACTGGTGTGGCATTGCCAATTATTTTACTTTTAGTTTTATTAATCGCTATGCTTTTTACGGCTTGCTATGGATGGACAGTTGAAAAATTAGCTTACAAACCCTTAAGAGGATCTTTCAGATTAGCTCCACTTATTTCTGCATTAGGTATGTCAATTGTTTTACAAAATTACGTTCAAGTTGCTCAAGGAGCTAGAGTAAAGCCTATGCAGCCTTTGATTAGCGGTGGTTTAGAATTTTTCAAGAATTCTGAATTTATTGTGACAGTAAGCTATCTTCAAATTTTCATAGTTATCTTAACAATTATCTTAATGGGTATTTTTACTTATCTTATTACAAAAACAGATTTAGGTAGAGCTCAAAGAGCCTGTGAGCAAGACAGAACAATGACAGCATTGCTAGGAATAAATGTAGACAGAACAATTTCAATTACATTTATAATTGGTTCCTCATTAGCATCGGTAGCTGGAATGATGTTCGTGCTTTATTATGGCGTAATTGATTTTTACATTGGGTTCTTAGCTGGAATAAAAGCTTTTACTGCAGCAGTTTTAGGAGGAATTGGATCATTGCCCGGAGCAATGTTAGGTGGCCTGTTAATCGGACTTATAGAAACTTTCTGGGCTGGATATGTTTCACTTGAATACAAAGATGTTGCAGCCTTTAGTGTATTAATTGTAGTTTTAATTTTCTTTCCAACTGGATTTCTTGGAAAACCTGATATCGAGAAAGTTTAATGGAAAAGAAAGATATCATTCAATCTTTTAAAGATAGTTTATTTACTGGCTTAATTGCTTTAGCTTTATTCGGCCCGATAGTTGGTCTTAGAACCGCATCTAAAGGAGAAGGTTTATTTATCACTCCTCAATGGGGAATAGTTTTTTTATTAGTTGGACTTTGTATTTTAGGAAGATTTTTAATTAATTTAAATTCTGCTAGAAAAACTGAAATTACTTTTTTTTCAAAGTTTACATCTAAGTTTTCAGCGATAACTAAAGACAAAGCAAAACACTTTGCTATTACTGCTATCTTATTTGCTGTTGTGTTTCCGTTTCTACCTTTTACCGACAGATACTTTATGGATGTTGCTATAATGATTTTAACCTACATCATGCTTGGTTGGGGTTTAAATATTGTAGTTGGTTTAGCAGGTCTCCTCGATTTAGGTTATGTAGCCTTCTATGCAGTTGGTGCATATTCATATGCATTAATTGCAACTACTTTTGGTTGGTCTTTTTGGATTTGTTTGCCTTTAGCAGGAGTGTTTGCAGCTTTTTTTGGAATTTTACTCGGCTTTCCTGTTTTAAGATTAAGAGGAGATTATCTTGCGATTGTTACTTTAGGATTTGGAGAAATTATAAGAATAATTTTAATTAATTGGTATGAAGTAACTAATGGTCCTGATGGAATTACAGGAATACCACGACCATCTTTTTTCGGATTACCTTTTAAAAGATCTCCAGATGAAGGGGAAACAAGTTTTCATTTGTTTTTCAATCTTGAATATTCGACAATGCACCGAATAATATTTCTATACTATTTAATTTTAGTATTAGCCTTAATTACAAATTACTTTACGCTGAAAATAAGAAAACTTCCTGTTGGTAGAGCTTGGGAAGCTTTGAGGGAAGATGAGATCGCTTGCAAATCTTTAGGTGTAAATCCTACAAATACAAAATTAACTGCTTTTGCAATTGGTGCTATGTTTGGTGGTTTCGCTGGTTCATTTTTTGCGACACGACAAGCATTTATAAGTCCAGAAAGTTTTACATTTATTGAGTCCGCAATCATTGTTGCTATTGTTGTATTAGGTGGTATGGGCTCACAAACTGGAGTAGTTCTTGCATCAATTTTCTTAATTGGAATTACAGAGATGTTTAGAGATTTAGAGCAATTTAGGATGATCGCTTTTGGTGGGGCTATGGTTTTAATTATGGTGTTTAAACCAAAAGGAATATTAGCAAATAGAAAGCCAACTATTCTTATGCATGGAGACAAGAAATGAGCAATTTATTATCAGTAGAAAATTTGACAATGAAGTTTGGTGGTTTGACTGCAATTGATGATTTAAGTTTTGATGCAAAAAATAATCAAATTACCTCTATCATAGGACCTAACGGTGCTGGAAAAACTACTGTATTTAATTGTTTGACCGGATTTTATAAGCCTACCAATGGTCAAATGTTCTTACACAAAGAGGACAGCAAAATTTCATTGAGAAAATATACAGACTTTAAAATAGCTTATGTCGCTAAGGTAGCTAGAACTTTTCAAAACATTAGACTGTTTCCAGCAATGTCAGTTCTTGAAAACTTGTTAGTTGCTCAACATAATGAATTAATGGTTGCTTCGGGCTATTCTTTATTTGGCTTACTTAATCTTAAATCCTATAGAGATAAAGAACAGCTAGCAGTTGATAAAGCAAAATACTGGTTAGATATAATTGGTTTAACTCATAGAGCGGATGATAATGCTGGAGATCTTCCTTATGGTGATCAAAGAAAATTAGAAATTGTTCGCGCAATGTGTATTGAACCAAGGTTATTGTGCTTAGATGAACCGGCTGCAGGATTAAATCCAAAAGAGTCTGCTGAACTAAATAAATTATTAAAATTTATTAAAACAGAAAAACAAACAGGAATTTTATTAATTGAACATGACATGAGTGTAGTGATGGGAATTTCTGATCATGTTGTCGTTTTAAACTATGGTAAGAAAATATTTGAAGGAACAGCTGATCAAACTAAAAATAGCAAAGAGGTTATCGAAGCCTACCTAGGAGTAGATGAATAATGCTTAAAATTTCTAACGTTGAAACATTTTATGGGAAGATACAAGCCTTGAGAGGAGTTGATCTTGATGTGAATGATGGTGAAATTGTTTCTTTAATTGGCTCTAACGGAGCAGGTAAATCAACTTTGCTTATGACTATTAGCGGTGTGAATAAAGCTAAAAGAGGAAATATAGTTTTTAACGGTGAGAATATTGAAAACAAACAGCCTCACAAAATTGTTGATATGGGTATTTGCCAAGTTCCTGAAGGAAGAAGAATTTTTTCAAGATTAACTGTTGAAGAGAATTTAAGATTAGGAGCTCATGCCAACGAAAAAGGGAAGTTTTTTGAAAATGATATTAAGGAAGTTTATGATTTATTTCCTGTATTGAGTGATAGAAAAACGCAAAGAGGGGGAACTCTTTCAGGCGGAGAACAACAAATGTTAGCCATTGGAAGAGCATTAATGAGTAAGCCTAAAGTTCTTTTATTAGATGAACCTTCACTTGGAATTGCACCAAAATTAGTTAATCAAATTTTTGTTTCAATAAAAAATATTAATAAAGAAAAAAATGTAACTATTTTTTTAGTTGAACAAAATGCTAAAAAAGCTTTGGAGCTTGCTGATAGAGCTTATGTTTTAGTTAATGGCAAAGTGACCATTAAGGGTTCCGGTCAAGAGTTGCTCAAAAATAAAGACATACAAGCCGCTTATCTCGAAGGTGGGGCAAAAAATTAACTTTTTTTCATATTTACAAGATTGTAATTAAGGTGTTCAATATCAATAATTAATTAATTAACAACAAAGGGAAATAATATGTTAAGAACGTTCAACAAACTTCTTTCATTAATTGCCGGAACATTAATGCTTGCAACAGTATCAGCTAAAGCTGACGTTGTAGTTGCTTCTGCTGGACCTATGTCAGGTCAGTACGCTTCATTTGGTGCTCAGTTAAAAGCTGGTGCTGAAATGTGGTTAAAGCACGTTAATAAAAAAGGTGGAATTAATGGTGAGAAAGTTAAATTAGAAATCGGAGATGATGCTTGCGATCCTAAGCAAGCTGTTGCTGTAGCCAACAAATTTGCTGGTCAAGGTGTAGCTTACGTTGCGGGTCACTTCTGCTCTGGTTCTTCAATTCCAGCTTCTGCGGTTTACAATGAAGAAGGAATTATTCAAGTTTCACCAGCTTCGACAAATCCAGCTTTAACAGATAAAGGTGGAAAATATACTTTTAGAGTTTGTGGTAGAGATGATCAGCAAGGTGAAGTTGCTGGTAAATTCTTAGCTGACAACTACAAAGGTAAAAAAGTAGCTATCCTTCATGATAAAACTGCTTACGGAAAAGGTTTAGCAGATGCTACAAGAAAGAACATGAAGAAAGCTGGTCTTAAAGAAGCTATGTACGAAGCGTACACAGCAGGTGAAAAAGATTACTCTGCTTTAGTTTCAAAACTAAAATCAAATAACATCGATGCAGTATATCTTGGTGGTTACCACACAGAAGGTGGTTTGATCGTAAGACAAATGAGAGACCAAGGTATGTCTACTAAGTTAATTAGTGGAGATGCATTAGTAACAGCTGAATATTGGGATATTACAGGTGATGCAGGAGAAGGTACATTAATGACTTTCTCTCCAGACCCAAGAAATAACCCTGCTGCTGCAGATGTTGTAAAAGAATTTAAAGCTGCTGGTATTGAGCCAGAAGGTTATGTTCTTTACTCATATGCTGCTTTGCAAGTTTTCGAACAAGCTGCAAATCAAGCTGGATCAAACGACCCTGCAAAAGTTCTTAAAGTTATGAAAAAAGGTAAGTTTGATACTGTAATCGGTTCACTAAGCTTTGACAGAAAAGGTGACGTGAGTTTACCAGGTTATGTATTTTATGAGTGGAGCAAAGGTAAATACAAAGAACTATAAACCAATTGCTTAACTAATTTAAAAAGGGGGCTTAGGCCCCCTTTTTTATTTATAGAAAGGAATTTATGGAAATATCTTATGACGATTTTAAAAAAGTACAAATTAAAGTTGGTACTGTCTTAGAAGTAAAAGTAAATGAAAAAGCAAGAAAACCCTCATTAGTGGTAAAGGTAGATTTTGGAAAAGAGATAGGCATTAAGCAATCTTCAGCACAAATTACTCATTATTACAATCCTGAAAATTTAGTTGGTAAACAAGTTATTGGAGTTTGTAATTTCCCAACAAAAAATATAGCTGGCGTTGTATCAGAAGTTTTAGTGCTTGGAGCTATTGAAAAAGATGGAAAAGTTGTCCTAGTGCACCCATCTCAGAAAACTGATAATGGTTTAGATATTGCTTAAATGATATTTGCATTAAAAGCTTTACTAGCTGGATTAATTATAGCCTTCTCATCTTGGCTTGCTGGTCAAAATCCTAGGATGGCGGGTTTTATAATTGCCTTACCCATGGCTTCATTAATTGCAATTGCATTTGTTTACTTTGAACACAATAGTGTTGAAAAAACAATTTTGTACGCGAAAAGTATTTTAATCGCTGTACCAGTAAGCTATTTATTTTTTCTTCCCTTTTTCTTAGCTAAACAATTAAACATGAATTTTTGGATGATATATGGCTCTGGAATACTACTGTTAACTTTAGGTTTTTTCATTCATAAGTATTTTGCAAATTTTTTATCATGAGTTCTGAAACATTTAGCTGGAGCTGTAAACATACTTGGTCTAGAAGTGCAAAAAATACATTTTGGTGTTTACTTGGATGTTCCATAGGTGATTTTGGAACTATTTTATTTTTTCAATTAACCAAAATTCCCTTTCCCGTTTTAGCAATAATGGTTTTAGCAATAATCAACGGAATTATTACAAGTATAATTTTAGAAACGATTATCTTATTAAGACAAAATTTTTCTTTAAAATTAGCTTTTAAAACAGCTGTTGGTATGAGTTTAATCTCAATGGTAAGCATGGAAATTGCTATGAATGCTACTGATTATTTTCTTACAGGAGGAGCTATTTTAACTTGGTGGGTTGTGCCGATAATGTTAGCTGTTGGTTTTGTTACGCCTTGGCCATATAATTATTGGAGACTCAAAAAATTTAACGAAGCTTGCCATTAAGTAATTTTGTTTAAGATTTTGTCCTTAAAAACAAAATGATGAACAATTACCGCAAGTATATGTAAACTTACAAGTGCTAATAATAAGTAATTAGCATAAATGTGAACTTGGTAATAAGTATCAGCTAAAACAAAATTATCTTTCTCAAATCCATATTTAAAAAATATAAAATTTAGTTTTTCTCCCATATAAAGTTTTTTAAGAATTCCAGAAATAGTTATTGTAAAAATACTTAAGTAAAGTAAAAAATGATTAGCCTTTCCAATGAAGACTTGCCCTTTAAAAAAACTTCTAGTTTCAGATGGACTTGGGTTAAAAAATTTCCAAATTAACCTAAACAATGTTAGATAGAAAACGGTTATTCCTACCAGGATATGTATATTTTCAAGTTCAATTCTTTCATCAGAAAATTCAAGCCCTACTAAATAAAATCCAAAAGGAACCTGAGCTATTAAGACAATAAATGTTACCCAGTGGAACAATTTGGCCAATAGGCCGTACTCACTTTTGCTGTTAAAAATCTTCATCTTAAATTATAATTAATTATGTCGTATAAAAGAAAAATATTCAAACTAACTTTTTTTACAGTATTATTATTCTCTGTTTTTTATATCTTTAATTTTGTCACAGATAAAAAAGATGCTCTTGCTAATATTAACACCAAACAAGTCGTCGAAGTTTTTAAAACTCCTTCGTGCGGATGTTGTTATGGTTATGTTTTATTTTTAGAAGAAGAAAAATTTAAAGTTAAACAAACAGATATGAGAAGCCTTCATACAATAAAACAAAAATATAATATTCCAGTCGAAATGCAGTCTTGTCATACTACTATTATGGGTAAATACTTTATTGAAGGACATGTCCCTTTTGAAGCGGTTGATAAATTATTAAAAGAGCAACCTGATATTGATGGTATAGCTTTGCCCGGAATGCCGATTGGCACACCAGGAATGCCAGGTGATAAAGATGAGCCCTATGTTATTTATCAACTTAAAGATGGGAAATCTTCAGTATTCATGACAATATAAATTTAATGATACAAAAGATAAAAATAATAAAAACACTTATTATTATTTTTTCATTAACCTTTCCTCTTTCTGCACACGCTAAAACTGTTGAAGAAATTATTAAAGGTAGAAAAGCAATGTTTAGTGAAAATTATCAAAACGCAAAAAAAATATCTATATTACTGAAATCTAAAAGAATTGAGGAGGCTAAACCTTTAATGAAAAAAATTTCAGATAATTATATAAAATTATTAGATTATTTTCCTGAAAATGCAAAAGAGGGGTTTAAAACAGGAGCACTACCGAGCATTTGGGAAAATAAAGATGAATTCAATGCTTTAATGCAAAAAGCATCAGATGATATGATTAAACTTGCAAAAGCAATTGATACTGCAGAAGACCTTAGAGCTATACAAAAAGAACTGATGTGGGGTAATTGCACAGCCTGCCATAGTAAGTTTAGAGCACCTCATTAAATTTTAATGCAACTTTTTCCATTAATTTTATTCGGTATTGCGACCGCGTTTTCTCCTGGTCCAAATAATATTATGACATCTTATACAGCTTTCAATTTTGGATTTAGAAAAGCTATTCCTACAATGCTTGGAGTAATTATCGGATGGACACTTTTAATTATAATTTTACAATTAACCTCTGGAGCTATTTTTCAAAAGTATGCATTTATTCAAACTACAATTAAAATATTAGGATCAATTTACTTATTATATATGGCCTATAAACTATCTTTTGCAGGACAAATAAAAGATAAAAAAATTGATCCAAAACCAGTAACTTTTCTTAATACTTTTTGGTTTCAATTCGTAAATCCTAAAAGCATTATCGTTGGTTTAACTTCAATTTCATTATTTATTGATACGCAAAACAATTATTTAAGAGACTCTATAATTTTAACTTTAGTTTGGTTTTTAATGGCTGTTGGAAGCCAAACAGCTTGGTGTTTAATGGGAAAATACATGAGAAAATTCGCCACAAGTGATAAATTTATAAAGAATTTTAATTATACAATGTCTTTTTTACTTATCGTTTGCGTAATTTTGTTCTATGTATAGCGCATGAAATTTAATAGTAAAAATTCCTTTAAATCATTAGATAATATTTCATCATCTGAAAAAGAATATAAAATTTTTAATTTAAAAAAAGCTGAAAAGAATGGATTAGAAGGAATTTCAAAACTTCCTAAATCACTTAAGGTATTATTAGAAAATCTTCTTAGGTATGAAGATGATGTAACTGTAGATAAAAAACAAATATTAGCTTTAAAAGATTGGCTTAAAAATAAAAAATCAAACACTGAAATAGCTTACAGACCTGCTCGTACTTTATTACAGGACTATACCGGAATTCCTGCAATTGCAGACCTTGCAGCAATGAGAGATGCTGTAAAAAATAAAAATAAAAATCCAGACAAGATTAATCCATTATCTACAGTTGATTTAGTTATAGATCACTCTGTAATGGTCGATGAATATGCTTCAGGAAAATCATTTAATCAAAATGTTGAAAGAGAATTTTCAAGAAACGGCGAACGATACTCATTTTTAAAATGGGGACAGAAAGCGTTTGATAACTTTAGAGTTGTACCTCCTGGTACAGGGATTTGCCACCAAGTAAATTTAGAATATTTATCTAAAGTTGTTTGGTCATCAAAAAGTGGAAATGATTTATATGCTTATCCAGATACATTAGTTGGAACTGATAGTCATACTACTATGGTAAATGGTTTATCCGTTTTAGGTTGGGGTGTTGGTGGAATAGAAGCAGAGGCTGCAATGTTAGGCCAGCCTATTTCAATGTTAATTCCAGAAGTTATTGGAGTTGAACTTAAAGGAAAATTAAAAGAAGGAACAACTGCAACAGACTTAGTTTTAATCATTGTTGAAATGCTAAGAAAAAAAGGTGTGGTTGGAAAATTTGTAGAATTTTATGGTGAAGGTTTAAAAAATTTAACTTTGGCTGATAGAGCAACAATTGCAAACATGGCTCCCGAATATGGAGCTACATGTGGTTTCTTTCCAGTTGATGATGAAACTCTTAAATATTTAAAATTATCTGGAAGAGATCAAGCGACAATTGACTTGGTGGAGAAATATTCAAAAGAACAAGGGCTTTGGGCAAGCAATGACGTTGTGTTTACCGATACTCTTTCTTTAGATGTCAGCAGTGTAGTAACAAGCATTTCTGGACCTAAACGACCTCAGGATAAAGTTTTACTTACAGAAGCCTCAACTGCTTTTGCAAAAGTTTATAAAGAAAATGCAAAAAGAGATAAGGCTATAGAAGCTAAAGTTGAAGGTACTGACTTTAATATAAAAGATGGTGATATTGTAATTGCCGCGATAACATCTTGTACAAATACTTCTAACCCAAGCGTAATGATTGGTGCAGGTCTTTTAGCGAAGAAAGCTCATGAAAAAGGACTAAAAGTTAAACCATGGGTAAAAACCTCTCTAGCTCCTGGCTCGCAAGTTGTTACCGATTATTTAGAAAAAGCAGGTTTAAATAAATATTTAGATGAGCTTGGTTTTAATTTAGTCGGTTATGGCTGCACTACTTGTATTGGTAACTCTGGACCTTTAAATCAAAATATATCAGATGCGATAAATAAAAATGATCTTTACGCTGTTTCAGTTTTATCTGGAAATAGAAACTTTGAAGGAAGAATTAATCCAGATGTAAAAGCTAATTACTTAGCTTCACCTCCACTTGTTGTTGCTTATGCTCTAGCAGGTAACATGAATTTTGATATGTATAAGTCTGCTCTTGGAAAAGATAAAGATGGAAAAGATGTTTTCTTAAAAGATATTTGGCCAAGTAATAAAGAAATTGAAGATTTGATGTTAAGTTCTTTAAATGCAGATATGTTCAAACAAAGATATTCAAATGTTTCAGAAGGACCTAAAGAATGGCAGGCTATTAATACAACAGATAGTGATATTTATAACTGGGAAGCAAATTCTACTTACGTAAAAAGACCACCATTTTTTGATAATTTGCCTGACCAACCAGAAGGTTTTAAACCAATAAATGATGCTAGAATTCTATTATTGTTAGCTGACTCTGTAACAACGGATCATATTTCACCGGCAGGAAGTATCAAAAAAGAAAGTCCAACGGGCGATTATTTTATGAAACATCAAATACAACAAAAAGATTTTAACTCTTATGGAGCGAGAAGAGGAAATCATGAAGTAATGATGAGAGGAACGTTTGGAAATATTAAAATAAGAAATGAAATGGCACCTGGCACTGAAGGAGGATTTACAACGTTACAGCCAGATGGAAAAGTAATGAGCGTTTATGAAGCTGCAATGGAGTACAAAAAAAGAAACAATGATTTAGTTGTAATAGCTGGAAAAGAATACGGAACGGGTTCATCAAGAGATTGGGCAGCTAAAGGAACTAAACTTTTAGGAATTAAAGCTGTTTTAGCAGAAAGTTTTGAGAGAATTCATAGATCAAATTTAATTGGAATGGGAGTTTTACCACTTCAATTTAAAGAGGGTTTTGACCGTAAAAAATTAAGTATTACGGGAGCAGAATTAGTTTCAGTTATTAATATTGATAAAGGTGTTAAACCAAGACAAGAAGTAACTTGTGAAATTAAATATCAAGATGGAACTAGTAAAAAAATTCAAATGCTTTGTAGAATTGATACCGCTAATGAAGTTGAATACTACAAAAATGGGGGAATTCTGCAGTATGTTTTAAGAAATATGCTTGCCAACTAAATGAGAGATATAAAAGTAAAAGTTCATCCATCAAAATCAAATCTAAAAAAAGAAGATCAATTAGCCTGGAAAATTGCAGAGATCGCATCAGATAAAGCAAAAATAGATAAAGCTGCAGTTGATATGGTTATCAATAGAATAATTGATAATGCTTCAGTTGCTATCGCTTCATTTAATAGAAGACCTGTTGTTTCAGCGAGAGCAATGGCCTTAGCTCACTCTAGAAAATCAGGAGCTACTGTCTTTGGTTTAAATCCAAAAATTAAAGTGGATTGCGAATGGGCTGCATGGGCCAACGGAACTGCTGTGAGAGAACTAGATTATCACGACACTTTTTTAGCAGCAGACTATAGTCACCCAGGTGACAATATTCCTGCAATCCTAGCAGTTGCTCAACAAAAAGGATGTAATGGTAAAGATTTAATTAAAGGAATACTTACAGGTTACGAAGTGCAAGTTAATTTAGTTAAAGGTATTTGCTTACATGAACATAAAATTGATCATATAGCTCATTTAGGACCAAGCGTTGCTGCTGGTTTAGGAAGTTTATTAAATCTAAAAACTGATCTAATTTATCAATCCGTTCAACAAGCATTACATATAACTGTTTCAACAAGACAATCTAGAAAAGGAGAAATTTCTACCTGGAAAGCCTTTGCACCTGCTCATGCAGGTAAGCTTGCGGTAGAGGCTGTTGATAGATGTATGAGAGGTGAGGGCGCTCCATCTCCAATTTACGAGGGGGAGGACAGTGTTATTGCTTATGTTTTATCAGGACCAGACAAAGAATATACAGTTCCATTACCAAATGTTAATGAGCCTAAAAGAGCAATTCTAGAAACTTATACAAAAGAACATTCAGCAGAATATCAATCCCAAGCATTAATTGATCTAGCGAGAAGTTTACATAAAAAGATTTCAAATGTTAGTGACATTGATAATATTGTAATTGAAACTAGTCATCATACTCATTACGTAATTGGTACAGGAGCAAATGATCCTCAAAAAATGGATCCAAAAGCGAGTAGAGAAACTTTAGATCATTCTATAATGTATATTTTCGCAGTGGCACTTGAAGATGGAGCGTGGCACCATGTGAAATCTTATACTCCTCAAAGAGCACAAAGAAAAAGCACAGTTGAACTTTGGCAAAAAATTTCAACAAGAGAAGATGCCAGATGGACAGAAAAGTATCACGATCCAAATCCTAATAATAAATGTTTTGGTGGAAAAGTAACAATAACCATGAAAGATGGATCCACAATTTCTGAAGAGATTAATGTTGCTGATGCTCATCCAGCAGGAAAAAGACCTTTTACTCGAAAAGAATATATTAACAAATTCAAAACTTTAACTGATAAAATAATTTCTAAAAAAGAGTCAGAGCGATTTTTAAAACTTGTACAAAATCTTCCTAAATTAAAAGCTAAAGATTTAACGGGTTTAAACGTTGAAGTTAAAAGTTCAATAAAAGATAAATCCAAAAACAGTAAGGGTATTTTCTAATTATTTAATTTTTTTTGCAAGATCATTAGCGCTTAGCCAAGCATTTTCAACTTTCGGACCATTAAACCAATCTCCACAAACACCTAAGTTAATTTTTTTATTCCAAATACTTAAGTAAGGTGTTTTCTCATAATTATACGAATATTTCCAACCATGAATTCGTTTAAAAATTATTTTATTTTTTTCAAATCCTGTTAATTTTATAAAGCGTGTAATTAATTGACTCATAATTGATTTATTATTTTTATATTTGTTAATAGTTTTTTTTGACCATTTAAGCGTAGCTTGTAGTGTCCATAAATTTATATTTGACTTAAATCTCTTTTTACTATTTTCATTAGCGGCCCACGCTAAAATGTCATCATTAAATTTTATTGAACTAATAGGAAGATTTTTTTGATTTTTTAAAGCCAGCATGACCGTAATATTAGGTTGCATTTGAACTTTCAGTTTAAGTATATTTTTATCTAAATAATTCTTTGCTAACTTTTTTAATTGAGGAAAAGGACAAGTAATTATGAGTGATTTAAACTGATGTATTGATTTATTTTTTAAAGTAATTTCCCAAAAATATTTTTTAAAATTAATTTTTTCAATAGGTGCTGCGAATGATTGTTTGATATTTCTTAAATTATATTTAACAATATCATTATTTGCCTTTCTACCTATATATTTTTTCGAAAAAGGTTTTTTCTCAAAAGTAAAATCTAAATGATTATCGTCCCAATTTTTTAATATTTTATTCTTATGAAGCTTATGAATATATTTAATAAATGTTTTTGATTTTGGAGATATATATTGAACTCCATGATCAAAGCTTAAATTATTTTTAAATCTTTTATTTGATGATCTTCCCCCGGGACCCCTTGCTTTATCAAAGACATGTACTGAGTATTTTTTAGATAAAAGATTTGCTACTGTAGAGCCAGCAATGCCTGACCCTAAAATGCAAAAATCTATCATATCGCAAACAAGAACTTAAACTTTTCGTTAATTGATAGAACTTCGTAGTTTACTAGACCACCAATTATTAATTGTAATGCTATTATCAAAATTACGAATAATCCTAGGTAACCAAGCCATTTATGTCTTCTGATAAAGTCTGCAAAGTAACTTGCTAGTGTAGCAATTAGGAATACGGATAATAAAAGACCAATTACCATAATATGAAAATTGCCTTTAGAAGCAGCTACTACAGCTAACACGTTATCAAAACTCAAAGTTAAGTCAGCAATTAAAACTTGATATACGCCAGTAGCAAAACTTTTTGGTTCTTTAGATTTTAATTGAGGAGATCTTACTTTATTAAGCCCAAAGAAATCTTGCCTTAAGTTATTTATAACCCAAATTAAAAGAACACCACCTAATATTTTTACCCAAGGAAATTCAAATATATAATTTGCTCCTGTTGCAAAAAATATTCTGAAAATAAAAGCTCCAGCCACACCTAATGCGATAATTTTTTTTCTATTATCAGGTGCAAAGTTAGCGGCAATAATACCTATTATGATGGCATTATCAGCTGCCATTACGACGTCAATTATAAGTATTTGAAAAGTGATTAATAATTGCTCTAACATTGTCCTAAGAGGTGTATATAAGCTTAATTATATACTTTAAAGCAGAAAAATGAAATTACCTAAATTTTCAACAAAATTTTCAAAAAAACAAATCTTCTTATTGTCCATTCCAGTGTTTTTTTCAAACTTGGCCATCCCTTTAGTTGGGATTGTGGATACCGGTCTAATGGGAAATCTGGGAGAAACAAAATATTTAGCTGCAACAAGTATCGCTACATCAGTAATGACGATGGTAATTTGGAGTTTTGGTTTTTTAAGGATGGGAACTGTAGGAATAGTTTCACAAGCTTACGGTAGGGGTGACTACAGAGAAATTGTAAGGACATTATTAAGGAATTTTTCAATCGCTATAATGATAGCACTAGTTATTATAATTTTAAAACCATTAATTAATATTTCTATTGAATATTTTTTTAATACTTCTGAAGAGACACAAAAATTAATTAACACTTATTTAAATGTAAGGATTTTTTCAGTTCCAGCAGAGCTAGTAATATATATTTTAGTTGGATTTTATCTTGGACTACAAAAAACTAAGGTATCAAGCATTATGATAGTAACTCAATCTATTTTGAATATAGTTTTTAGTTCCATTTTAGTATTATCTTACAATTTAGATATATTTGGTGTTGCTCTGGGTACTCTACTTGCAAGTTTTTCAACAGCAATAATTTTCATTTTATTTACTCACCGATTTATAATCAAAAAATTTAAAATAATACCTAGATTTGAAAAAATCGCTGTTAAAACAAAGCTATTAAAATTATTTAATATCAATTTAGACATTTTTATAAGAACCATATTTTTAACTTTCTCATTTCTATGGGTTACATATTTAGGTTCAAAACTTGGCGAAGATTATTTGGCTGTAAATACTATATTAATGCAGTTTATAATATTAGCTGCTTTCTTTTTAGATGCTTTTGCATTTTCTACAGAAGGTATGGTAGGATTTACTATTGGCAGAAAAATTAAAAATTCTTTTTTATCTATTGTAAAAAACTCTATTCAAATAAGTTTTATTACTGCATTACTAGTTTCATTTGTTTACATAATCTTTTTTAAACAAATAATAAATATCATTACAGATATAGAATTATTAAGATTTATTTCCTATAAACATTTTTTATGGGTTATTATAATTCCGCCTGTTGCTTCTTTCTGCTACCAGCTTGATGGCATCTTTATAGGCGCTTCACAAACAAAAGAAATGAGAAATGCCATGATAATTTCTGTTGTGAGTTTTATTTTTATATCTATTTATTTGACTAAATATTTTGGTAATCACGGATTATGGTTTTCCTTAATGTGTTTTATGATATTTAGGTCTTTAACATTAAAATTTTATTTTAATAAAATCTTAAGAAGGTTTTAAATGAAGTTTCTTTATAAAATTCCTGGATACATCCTTCTTTTGTTTGGAGGATTTTGTTTAAGTTGGGGAGGCTTTATTGTCAGATCATTTCAAGAAGCCAATGTTTGGCAAATATTATTTTTAAGATCATTTTTTTTCATAATCGCCCTCATTTTATTTTTATCACTTACTTACAAAAATAAAGTCTTTCAGGTTATTAGGGTCTCAGGAATTCCTGGTATCCTAGGAGGCTTTGTAATGTCTTTTAGCTTTGTTGCTTTTATTATTGCTATGAATAATACGACTGTAGCTAATGTCGTATTTATAATAAGCACTCAGACAATGTTTTTAGCAATTTTTGGATTTCTTTATCTGAAAGAAAAAGTTTCTTTAATTGGATCATCCTCAATTTTTTTAGCTATGAGCGGAATTCTAATTATGGTTGGAGACTCAATTTCAACAGGATCTTTATTTGGTAATTTAGTAGCACTAGTTATTCCGATTAATTTTGCAATTTACGTTATGATAATTCGAAAAAATTCTAATTTAGATATGGTTCCAGCAATGCTTTACTCTGGAATTTTTAGTTTAATTTATGGTGCTATTTTATCTAAATCTTTTGAATTTTCCTCACACGATCTCTTTATGGGATTTTTATTAGGTGTTCCTCAACTAGCACTTGGATTTATATGTATCACCATTGGTTCAAGGACTACGGCCTCAGCCACAGTAGGTTTGCTTATGTTAATGGAAACTTTATGTGGACCTTTATGGGTGTGGTTATTTTTGAGCGAGATTCCTCCAATAAGTGTATTTATAGGTGGAGCGGTCATTATTTCAGCAATAATATTGAAGAGTTTTGACAAAAAACATAGCAAGACTTGAATAATTTGCATTTGACTTTTTATTGCATTTAGAGGAAAGTCCTCAACGTAACGGGAGAGACCATTTTGGCGCCGAAGGAGCAACCACCCCGGAAACTCTCAGGCAAAAGGACCGTTACCGTAATAACTCTGGAAAGCAGGCGTAAGCCTCACCGAAGGATTAAATCTCTCAGGTACATAGACAGATGGGGTTAGATAAGAGTTATTATGGAAGTACAAAAAACAGCTTTATATAATTATCATAAAAACTTAGGAGCAAAATTTGTTCCGTTCGCTGGCTATGAAATGCCTATCCAATATAAAGATGGTATTGTAAAGGAACATATTTCTACAAGAACACACGCTGGATTTTTTGATGTGTCACATATGGGACAATTTTTTTTAGAAGGGGATGAAACATTAATAGAGTCTTTAGAAAAAATTATTCCAGCAGATTTAAAAAATTTGAAAGTTAACCATTCAAAATATTCTTTTTTACTTAATAACGAAGGTGGAATAATTGATGATTTAATTATCACAAGAACAGAAAAAGGTTTTTGTATCATTTTAAATGCAGCTTGTAAGGAAAACGATATTAAGCAAATTTCACAATTTTTAAATAAAGATCATAAACATCTTTTAAACAATGATTTATCTTTAATAGCATTACAAGGTCCCAAATCTGTAGAGATTTTAGAAAAGTTAATCCCAGGTGTCGCTAATTTAAAATTTATGACAGGAAGTAATTTTGAGTATGAGGGTGAAAAACTTTATGTAACAAGATCTGGATACACTGGTGAAGATGGTTTTGAAATCTCAATTTCTAATACAAAAGTTGAAAAACTAATCGATTACTTAATTTCAAATGAAGTTAAACCTATAGGTTTAGGAGCTAGAGATACATTAAGATTAGAGGCAGGTCTGTGTTTATATGGTCATGATTTAAACGAAAAAATAAATCCGGTAGAGGCTAATTTAAAATGGGCTATAGCAAAGAAAAGAAAAGAAGTTGGTGGATTTAATGGATGGGAAAAAATAAAAAATTTATTAGCTAACGGAAGTGAAAAAATTAGAGTTGGTATAAAGCCAGATGGAAAAGTTATAGCAAGAGAAAATACCAAAATCTTTTCATCAGATAATAATGAAATAGGATTCGTAACAAGCGGTACTTTTGGTCCGAGTGTAAACGCTCCAGTTGCAATGGGATATGTTAAATCTGAATTTTCTGAAATAGGTACATCTATTCAGCTTGAAGTAAGGGGAAAAAAATATGGGGGTAAAATTTCCGAACTTCCATTTTATAAAAAAAGTTATGTTAAATAAGGAGAAACAAATATGAGTGAAAAAAAATTTTCTAAAAAACACGAATGGGTCTCATTGGATGGAGATGTAGCTACAGTTGGAATAACTAAGCATGCAACAGAAATGCTCGGTGACATTGTTTTTGTAGAGGTTCCTGATGCAGGAAAAGCTGTAGAAAAAGAGGGTCAAGCAGCTGTTGTAGAGTCTACTAAAGCTGCGAGTGATGTTTACTCTCCTATTTCTGGAGAAATTACTGAGGGAAATAAAGCTATTGCTGATGACCCAGGTAGCGTGAATTCAGACCCTGAAGGCGCAAGTTGGTTTTTTAAGCTAAAGATAAAGGATAAAGGTGAGTATGACTCGCTTATGTCAAAAGACGAATATGATAAATTTTGTAAGGAGAACCCAAGTTAAATGATTGACGATAATTCAAAAGAATTCATTAAAAGACACATTGGTCCCTCTGAGGAAGATCAATCTAAAATGTTGCAATACGTTGGATATAAGACACTAGAGGATCTAATGAGCAATACTGTGCCAGAAAAAATCTTATTAAAAGATGATCTTAAAATTGATCAGCCAATGTCAGAAAACGATGCTTTAAAAAAATTAAAATCTATATCTAAAAAAAATAAAATCTTTAAAAATTTTATTGGAATGGGATACTATAATTCTATTACACCTAATGTAATTCTTAGAAATATTTTAGAAAATCCAGGATGGTACACGTCTTATACACCTTATCAGCCTGAAGTGGCTCAAGGTCGTCTTGAAATGCTTTTAAATTTTCAACAATCAATTATTGACTTAACAGGCATGGATATAGCTAACGCTTCTTTATTGGATGAAGCAACAGCAACAGCAGAAGCAGTAGGTTTAAGCCAGAGATTAGATAAAACTAATTCAAAAAAAATATTTATCTCAAGCAATTGCAACCCTCAAACAATTGATCTTATAAAAACAAGAACAAATCCTTTTGGTTTAGAATTGATCATTGGTGATGAAAAAAAAGAACTTACGAAAATAAACGAAGATATTATTTGCGGAGTTTTATCATATCCTGGAACTTTAGGTGAGATAAACGATCCTAGTGAAAGTATTAGTCAAATACACAAAAAAAATGGAAAAGCTATTTTGGTTTGTGATCTATTAGCTTTAGCTAGATTGAAAACTCCAGCAGAACTTGGAGCTGACATTGCTGTCGGAAGCGCTCAAAGATTTGGTATTCCAATGGGATACGGTGGACCTCACGCAGCATTTTTTGCAACTAAAGAGGAATTTAAAAGATCAATGCCGGGAAGAATTATAGGCGTTTCAAAAGATAGACACGGAAAAAAAGCTTACAGGCTCTCTTTACAAACTAGAGAGCAACACATTAGAAGAGACAAAGCAACAAGCAATATTTGCACCGCTCAAGCATTGCTAGCTATCATTTCTGCTGCCTTTGCGATTTATCATGGACCTAAAGGAATACTTAAAATAGCGAATAGAACTGCGAAATTAGCTAAAATTTTTGCTGATAACATTAAAACAGGTGGTTACAAGATTTTATCAGATCATTTCTTTGATACCGTTACAATTAAGACCAATGAAAAAACAAGCTCTATTTATGAAGCTGCATTAAAAGAGAATATAAACCTTAGAAAAGTCGATAAAGAACATTTATCAGTTGCTTTTGATGAAGCAAAAAAACTTGATGATGTTAATTTACTTTTAAAGTTATTTGGAGTTTCTAAAATTATAAAACAAGATGTAAAGGTTGAACTAGATAATCTTCCAAAAAATCTTTTAAGAACTTCAAAATACTTAACCCATCCAGTTTTTAACAAATACCATTCTGAAACTGAGATGCTAAGATATCTAAAGAAACTAGAAGATTGTGATATTGCGCTCAATAGATCAATGATTGCTTTAGGATCTTGTACTATGAAGCTCAATGCAACAGCGGAATTAATACCTATTACCTGGAAAGAGTTTTCACTTCCACATCCATTTGTTCCTACAAATCAAATGGAAGGCTATAAAATTCTTTTTAATGATCTAATAAATGACCTAAAAGAAATTACTGGATATGATGCAGTTTCTTTACAACCAAACTCTGGAGCTCAAGGAGAGTACGCAGGTTTAATGACTATAAGAAAATTCCATAAAAACAATAAACAAGAAAATCGTAACGTCTGTCTAATTCCGGACTCGGCTCATGGAACTAATCCAGCAAGTGCCCAAATGTGTGGGATGAAAGTAGTTGTAGTCAATTGTGATGACGATGGAAACGTTGATATAGACGATCTTAAAAATAAAGCTGAAAAACACTCAAAAGATTTAGCTGCTTTAATGGTAACTTATCCCTCTACGCATGGAGTATTCGAGGAAAAAATCATAGATATTTGTGAAGTTATTCATAAGCACGGCGGACAAGTCTATATGGATGGAGCAAATTTAAATGCACTTGTAGGTGTTGCAAAGCCAGGGAAATTTGGACCAGACGTTTGTCATATTAATTTACATAAAACATTTTGTATACCTCACGGTGGAGGCGGACCAGGAATGGGCCCAATCGCTTGTGCTAAGCATCTAGCTGATTTTTTACCAACACACGAAATTATTAAAGAGGCAGGCCCTAAGAATGGAATGGGCGCTGTATCAGCTGCACCTTGGGGTAGTTCAAGTATACTTCCAATATCTTGGATGTATATAAAGATGATGGGTGCTGAAGGATTGAAAAAAGCCTCACAAGTTTCAATTTTAAATGCAAATTATATTTCAAAAAAATTATCCAAAGATTACAAAGTTCTTTACACTGGTAAAAATGGAAATGTTGCACATGAATGCATAATTGATATACGACCAATTAAAGCAAGTTCAGGTATCTCTGAGGAGGATTTAGCAAAAAGACTGATTGACTTTGGCTACCATGCTCCAACAATGTCATGGCCTGTTGCTGGCACAATTATGATTGAGCCAACTGAAAGTGAAAATTTGGAGGAGATTGATAAATTTTGTAATGCACTTATAAAAATTAAAAAAGAAATTAATTTAGTGGAGTCATCAAAGTTTGACAAAATAGATAACCCACTGAAAAATGCACCTCATACTTATGTCGAATTAGCTTCCAGTGAGTGGAAACATGCTTACTCAAGGGAGGAAGCAGCTTTTCCAACTGAGTATGTAAAAAATAATAAATATTGGGCACCAGTTGCTAGAGTAGATAACGTTTTCGGAGATAGAAATTTAGTATGTTCATGTCCTTCAATGGATGAATATAAAGATGAAGCTGCTTAATCTTTTTTAATGAAAATTGCTGTCATCGGCTCAGGTATCTCAGGATTATCTTCCGCATATTTTCTCTCAAAAAAATATAAAGTTGATCTATACGAAAAAGATGATCACTTTGGAGGTCATTCTTTCACCTATGAGATTAAAGAAGATGATAAGATTATTCCAGTAGATCTGGGCTTTATTGTTTTTAATGAGTCTACTTATCCAAATTTAGTTAATTTTTTTAATGAATTAAAAGTCCCTTATGAAAAAAGCGACATGTCATTTTCTGTATCTATTAAGAATAGTAATGTTGAATATAGTGGAAGTGGTTTAGGAGGTATTTTTGCCAATAAATTAAATTTTTTTAATTTAAAATTTTTATATATGATTAGAGAGATAATCTCATTTTATAGAACTGCCCCAAAATTACTTGAAAGTGAAATTAAAGAAGAAACTTTAGGAAATTTTCTTAATAAAAATAAATTTTCAAAATACTTCATCGAGTATCACTTAATTCCCATGGTTGCTGCTATTTGGTCAATGCCATTTAATAAAGCAAAAGAAATGCCATTAAAATTTTTTTTAAATTTTTTTACTAATCATGGTTTATTTAAATTCAAAAATAGACCGCAATGGTACACAGTTTCAAATAGAAGTAGAGCTTATGTTAAAAAAGTAACAGATAAAATTAGTGGTGAAATTTTTAAAAATTATAAAGTGGATAAGTTAATTAGAAGTGATGACAATATCAGGCTAAATATTGGCAATGAATATGTTGACTATGATCAAGTAGTACTAGCTTCTCATGCAGACCAAAGTTTAAGAATGATAGAAAAACCAACGGATCAAGAAAAAAATATATTGGAAAAATTTAATTACGTGAAGAACGAGGCTTATTTACATACTGATAAGAGATTAATGCCTCAAAAAAAAAGGGCCTGGTCTAGTTGGAATTCTGTTTCAGATGGAGAAAAGACATGCATTACCTATTGGTTAAATAAATTACAAAATTTAGAAACATCTAAAGACTATTTTTTAACTTTAAACCCTATCTATAAAATTAATGAAAATTCTGTTATAAAAAAAGTTAATTTTACCCACCCATATTTAGATTCAAAGAATACTGCGCTTCAAAAAGATCTAAAATTAATACAAGGAAAAAAAAGAACTTGGTTTTGTGGAAGTTATTTTGGTTACGGATTTCACGAAGATGGATTAAAATCGTCTATAGATTTGATTAATAACTTTAAAATTTGATGAACTCTTGCATTTATAACGGTGAAGTAACTCATACAAGATTTAAACCTGTAAGACATTTTTTAAAATATAAAACTTTTTCGTTATTAATTGATTTAGATGAAATCAATCAATTAGACAGTTCAATAAATATTTTCTCTCATAATAAATTTAACATTTTCAGCTTTTATGACAAAGATCATGGAGAACGCGACGGAAGCGATTTAAAAGAATGGGTGCTTAAAAACATTAGTAAGCTCAATATAAAAGGTGAAATTAATAAAGTTAAAATACTTTGTTATCCAAGAATTTTTGGTTATGTGTTCAACCCTTTAAGTATTTTTTACTGCTATGAGGATAATAAATTGAAAGCAATTTTTTACGAAGTAAAAAATACTTTTAATGAGCAGCATACATATATTTTTAAAATTAAAGATAATGAAGAAATAATTCAAAAATGCAAAAAAAAATTTTACGTTTCACCATTTATGGATATGGAAACTTACTATAATTTTAAATTACTTAACCCCAATGATAAACTTTCAGTTTTTATAAAACAAACAGACTCTATAGGAACAGTTTTAACAGCTACTCAAACAGGAGAGAGAAAAGAATTCAACTCAAAACAACTCATCTCTAACTTTTTTAAGTATCCGTTAATGACAATTAAAATTATTGGTTCGATACATTATGAAGCATTACTTTTATGGAAAAAAGGGGCAATATACAGGGGAAGAAATACTAAATTAAAAAATAACTTAAGTTACGAGGAATATTAATGAGTTTAATAAAAATATCAGAAAGATTCGTATTAAATAAATTGAAAAAAATCTCACAAGGAAATCTTAAGCTTATAAATTATGATGGAAAAGTTTTTCATTTTGGTGACTTAGAGAGCAAATTATCTTCAGATATCAAAATTAATAAACCCAATTTTTACCTAAACGTCATAATGGGTGGAAGCTCAGCTTTAGGAGAAGCTCATATGAAAAAAGATTTTTATACCTCAAATTTAACAAATTTAATTGAACTTACAGCGAGAAATATTAATACAATATATTCTTTTTCAGGAAGTTTAAAATTACAAAAAATCAAAAATTTTCTTAAAAAAATATTTGCATCAAATACAAAATCTAAAAGTAAAAAATATATTTCAAAACATTATGATTTAGGAAATGAATTTTTTTCGTCATGGCTTGATAAATCTCTCACTTATTCCAGCGCTGTCTATAAAAATGAGAAAGATGATTTAGAAATAGCTCAAAGAAATAAATTTCAAGAGCTTATAAATTTAATGAATATAAAAGATGGAAACAAGGTTTTAGAGATAGGGTGTGGATGGGGCGGATTTGCTGAATTCTTAGCTAAAAATTATGATGTGAGTGTAGACTGTATTACAATTTCTAAAAATCAATATGAGTTTACTAAAAAGAAGATTTTCAACTCAGGACTAAACAATAAAGTTAATGTTAAATTTTTAGATTACAGAGATCTCAAGGAAAAATATGATCACGTAGCTTCAATAGAAATGATAGAAGCTGTTGGTGAAAAATATATGGACCAATATTTTCGTACAATTAAAAATGTTCTTAATTACGGGGGAAATGCTGCAATTCAAGGCATTGTGATAAAAGATGACTTATTTGAAAGATATAGAGCAAATGAGGATTTTATTCAAAAATATATATTTCCAGGTGGATTTTTACCTTCAATTAAATTTATAGAGAATATAATTAAAAAGAATGACCTTAAACTAGAAAAAATTAATACCTACTCTGACGATTATGCTAAAACTTTAGCAACTTGGAGAAAAAATTTTTTAGGCGCTTGGGAAAAAATTACACCACTTGGTTTTGATGAATATTTCAAGCGTATGTGGGAATTTTACTTATCTTATTGTGAAGGCGGTTTTAAGTCTAGAAACATTAACTTGATTCAATTCTCCATGTCTAATAGATATTCGTCATGAAAAAATTAATATTACTATTTTTACTAATTTTAACAACAGGATGTGCAAATAAAATGAAACCGACAGATTTTAAAGATCAAAAACCAAGACTAGTTATCGAAAATTATTTATCTGGTAATGTCAAAGCCTGGGGAGTATTACAAAATAGATCTGGAAAAGTTACAAGACAATTTAAAGCTGATTTAAACGGAAAATGGGATGGTTCTCAATTAATTTTAGACGAAGTTTTTGATTGGAATGATGGGGAAAGACAAACTCGTCAATGGACTATTAAAAAAATTGATGAACATAACTATGAGGGAACAGCCTCTGATGTAGTTGGAACAGCTAAAGGATATTCATATGGCCCGGCATTCAAATTTGAATATGTTTTATTAGTTCCTGTAAAAGGAAAAAACATAAAAATTACTTTTGATGACTGGATTTTTATGCAGGATGAAAATGTTGCAATAAATAGAGCAACTATGACTAAATTTGGTATTAAAGTAGCTGAACTTACAGTAATGTTTGTCAAAGATTAGTTTATATTTCTTTATAACTAAGTTAAAAGATAGGCGTTGATATAGAAATATTATTTTTATAGGTAAATATATGGACGAAATAAAGCCACTAATAATACTTTTACTAAGCGGTCTTTTAATCAGATATGCACTTATTTTCGCAGGACAAAATTGGGCTAAAACACACTCTCAAACAATAGGTTTTCTTTTATTACCTATAATCACTTACATAATCACAAATACTATTAAAGGAAATATAGCTTTATCATTAGGAATGATAGGGGCATTATCGATAGTAAGATTTAGACACCCAGTTAAAAGTGCTTTGGAAT